>NZ_CP144142.1:0-300000 GCF_046523965.1 Guyparkeria sp. TX1
GGCCGCAGGGTTCGATCGATCTCGCGCAGGATCTCGTGCGGGTTGCGCCGATCCTCGAGCACGTGCAGCGCGATCACCAGATCCGCGGCCTCGCTCTCGATCGGCAAGGCATCGAGCTCGACCGGCAACGACCCGGCCTGAGCGCCCACCCGACCGCCCGTGGGACCGGCGAGTACGCGGTGATCGATACGCAACTGCTTCTCCCAGCCGAAACGCCGCTCGAACTCCAAGCCGGCTTCACCCAGCACCAACGCGTGGTACCCGAAGGCGGTTTGAGCCCGCCGGGCGAGCATGGCGACCAGGTCGGCGGCCACCAGTCGGCCGACCGGCCCGCGATACCAGTCGGCCGCGGCCACGCTGGCGGCAAGCGCACTGTCCTTGGCTGGGTTCTGACTCACGGCGTCCTCGTGCAAGTAAGGAAGGTCTGCAATCAGGCCTTGCCTCAGGTCATCTCGCGCTCGCCCGGCGACCAGCGCACCACCCGCCGGGCGGCGAGCATCAGCGCAAATGCCAGCAGGCTGGCGAGCGTCATCGCGGCGAAGGCCATATCGGGCTCCACTCTACCCCAGAGCAGGCCGGCGAGGTACAGGCCGAGCGCCGCGCCACCGCCGTAGCTGGCCGCCGACAGGATTGCCTGGCCCCGGGCATGGGCACGTCCCGGAAACTGGTGGTCGATCACCCAGATGCCCACCGCATGAGTCATGCCGAAACTGGCTGCGTGCAGAAGCTGGGCGAACAGCAGCCAGCCGAGCACGTCGGCCTGGTAGCCGATCAGCAGCCAGCGCAGCGCCATCAGCGCGATGGCCAGCAGCATGAGAAACAGCGGCGCGAAGCGGTTGCGCAGCCCCGGCAGCAGGAAGAACAGCACGATTTCGGCAACCACGCCCAGCGCCCACAGCAACCCGATGGCCGTGGCCGAATAACCCAGATCGGCCAGGTGCACGGAGAAAAACGCGTAGTAGACGCCGTGGGAGAGATTGATCAGGAACGAGCCGGCAAAGAAGCCCAGCATGGCCGGCTCGCGGAGCCGGTCGCGGATCGACACGGGGCGCGCGCTGGTCTCGCGCGGCACGCCCGGTTCGGGGACCCGCCACAGCACCACTGCCAGCGCGATCAGGGCCACGGCCATCAGCCAGGGCACGGCATCGAGACCGATGCGATCGATCAGTGCACCCAGCCCCACCGAGGCGACGATGAAACCGATCGACCCCCAGGCGCGCAGTGCGGGGTAGCGCTCGGGCGCCGGGCCGGTCAGGCGCAGGGCGGCGACGTCCAGCTGCGAGAGCAGCGGCTGCCAGAAGAAACCGAAGGCCACCAGCAGGAGCATCCAGCCGACCAGCCCTGCCTCGATGCCGGCCAGCAGCGCCAGCCCCACGGCCAGCACGGCGCTGACCAGGGCCGTGGCGATCAGCCAGACGATCACCCGGCCACTGTGGTCGACGGCCCAGCCGAGCAGCGGTGGGGCGACGAGCTTGGCGGCCATCACCATGGCGAGCAACGCCCCGACCGTGTCGGGCGCAAACCCCTGCTCGATCAGGTAGGGGCTGAAATAGGGCAGGTAGATCCCCAGCCCGAGGAAGAAGGCGAAGTACCCGAGCCGGATCGGGTTGAGGCGCGCCACCCCGCCCTGTCCTGCCGGGGTCGTGCTCATCGACCGGGTGTCGAGCCGTCCCCGGCCGGGACCACCGGCGTGTCGGTGGTGAGATCACCGCATTGCCCGCGCTGGCGCAGGGCGTGATCCATCAGGGTAAGCGCCAGCATCGCCTCGGCGATCGGCGTGGCGCGGATGCCCACGCAGGGGTCGTGACGACCGGTGGTGATCACCTCGGTGGCCTCGCCCTTCATGTCGACGCTGCGACCCGGCAGGCGGATGCTGGAGGTGGGCTTCAATGCCAGGTGCGCGACGATGTCCTGACCGCTGGAAATGCCCCCGAGCACGCCACCGGCATGATTGGAGAGAAAGCCCTCCGGCGTGATCTCGTCGCGAAATTCGGTGCCGCGGGCGGCCACGCAGTCGAAGCCATCACCGATCTCCACGCCCTTGACCGCGTTGATGCCCATCAAGGCATGGGCGATGTCGGCATCGAGACGATCGAACACCGGCTCGCCCCAGCCCGGCGGGCAGCCTTCCGCCCGTACCGTGACCTTGGCACCGACCGAGTCACCCGAGCGGCGCAGGTCGTCCATGAAGGTCTCGAGCTCGGCCACCTGGTCGGTACAGGGCCAGAAGAACGGGTTCTCGCCCACCGTCGCCCAGTCGAAGCAGTCCTCCTTGAGCACAATGGGACCGAGCTGGGAGAGGTGGCCGCGCACGGTCACGCCATGCATTTCGGCCAGCCACTTCTTGGCGATCGCGCCCGCGGCGACCCGCATGGCGGTCTCGCGGGCCGAGGAACGCCCGCCGCCACGGTAGTCGCGGTGACCGTACTTCTGTCGGTAACTGTAATCGGCGTGTCCCGGGCGGAACTGCTCGGCGATCTTGGAATAGTCCTTGGAACGCTGGTCGACGTTCTCGATCAGCAGCCCGATCGGTGTACCGGTGGTCTCGCCCTCGAACACCCCGGACAGGATGCGCACCTGGTCGGGTTCACGGCGCTGGGTGGTGTGCCGGGAGGTGCCCGGCCGGCGTCGATCGAGATCGGCCTGCAGGTCCTCCTCGGAGAGTTTCAGGCCCGGCGGGCAACCATCGACGATCGCGCCGAGCGCCGCTCCGTGGGATTCGCCGAAGGTCGTGACCCGAAACAGGGTGCCGAAGGTGTTGCCTGCCATACGTGTTTATCCCGAAAACTGGCCGTTCCAAAAATTGGTGCTCGCCGCGGTCACGACGACCGATTGCGTCTCGCGCGGGCGAGTCGCGGGCCATGCTAAAATGCGCGGCCCCTCGCCGACGGCAGATGCCGGTTCGGCGACCTCGAGCCGGCGCAGACGCTTGAGCCGAAAGACTGCAGAGTATACCTGTCCGATCCGGACACTTCCCAAGACCAGCCGTCCATGCCCATCGAGCTCATCTCCACCATCGACCGGCAGGCCCGCGCCCGCCCGCACGCCCGCGCACTGGGCGACCGGCAGCAGTGGCTGGATTATGCCGAACTGGCCGGCCGACTCCAGGCCGCGCGAAGCGCGCTGCGGGCGCTCGATCTCGTGGCGGGCGACCGCGTGGTGGTCTGGGCGGGCAAGTCGGTCGACACGGTCGTCTGGCTGCTGGCCATGCTCGTCGAGGACATCGTGCCGGCCCCGGCCCATCCGGGACTCAAGCCCGAGCAGGTCGACCACCAGCTCGCCCGCTGCGAGGCCCGCGGCCTGCTCGCCGATCGCGCCCGGCTGAGGCAATACGGCCAACCCGCATCCGACGCCGACTGGGGCTGGTGGGCCACCGGTGTCGATGCCGCGCAGGGTCTGCCCGCCCCCGATGCCAACGGCGCGGTCGGTCTGCCACCCCGCGAGTACGGCCCGTCCCCCGACCGTCTGGCCATGCTGTTCTTCACCTCCGGCAGCACCGGCCTGCCCAAGGGCGTGATGATCAGCGAGGGCAACCTCGACACCGGCACCCGCCTGGTGGCCGACTACCTCGACCTGCGGGAAAGCGACGTGGTTGCCGCCATGCTGCCGCTGGCCTTCGACTACGGCTTCTCGCAGATCACGACCGGGCTTTCCCGGGGGGCGGCGGTCTACCTCGACGACTACCTGCTGCCCGCCGACCTCAAGCGCCCGCTGCTGCGCGAGGCGGCGACGGTGTTCGCCGGCACGCCCGGTCTGCTGGTCCCGCTGTCCGGGCAATCCTGGCTCCGTGAGGCCCCGGCCCTGCGCGTGCTGACCAATTCCGGCGGTGCGCTGCCGGTCGCGGCCGTGCGCCGACTGCGCGAGGCGCGCCCGGGGGCGAAACTATTTCTGATGTACGGCCTGACCGAGGCCTTCCGCGCCACCTACCTGCCCCCCGGGGAGGTGGACGCCCACCCGGACGCCATCGGCTACCCGCTGCCCGAGACAACTGTCGGTCTGGTCGATCCGGATGGCCGCCTGCTCGGCCCGGGCCAGAGCGGCGAGCTGGTGCAGGGTGGCCCGCTGGTCGCGCAGGGCTACATCAACGACCCCGAGGCCACCGCACAACGCTTCCGTCCCCCGCCACCCGGCTGGCCGGACGAGACGGCCGAGCGCGTGGTCTTCAGCGGCGACCGAGTACGCCTGGACGAGGCGGGCCGATTGTATTTCGCCGGGCGGCTGGACGAGCAGATCAAGGTGGCCGGCTTTCGCATCAGCCCCGAGGAGATCGAGGCGGTGGCTCATGCCGCCCCCGGGATCGAGGAGGCGGTCGCCGTGGGCGAACCCGATCCGGAGCGCGGCAGCCAGCGATTGATCCTGCACGTCGCGCCACGACAGGCGGATCTCGAGGCACTTCGCCACCACCTGCGCGCCCACCTGGCGCCCTATCAGCAGCCGGCGGCAATCGAGACCCATACCGCCCTGCCCCGCTCGGCCAACGGCAAGTTCGACCGCCGGGCCCTGACCACGACGGAGGCAACCTGAGCATGGCCAAGCACGACACACTCGATCCGGCCACCGGCGAGGCGATCCTGGAGCGCACTCTCGGACCGCTGGCCGATTGCTGGGGCCGGGAGAACGGTTACCTGTCGATCGACGGCCAACCGCTCTCGGCCCGGCTACCCCAGACCCCGGCGTATCTGTATAGCCGCCGCTGTCTCGACACGGCGGTGGCCTCACTGCGTTCGGCACTGCCCGATTCCATCGGCATCCACTACGCCATCAAGGCCAACCCGTTCCCGCCGCTGGTGCGCCACTTGGCCGGTCTGGTCGATGGCTTCGACTGCGCCTCTCTCGACGAGATGAAGCTCGCCGCCGGGATAAGCGAACCGACACAGAAGCTCTCCATCGCCGGACCGGCCAAGTCGCGGGCCGAGCACCGCTACGCGATCGAGGCCGGCATCACCATCAACGCCGAGTCGGTCGGTGAACTGGAACGCATCATGGTGGCGGCCCGCACCACGGGGCGACGTGCCCGCGTCGCCTTGCGGGTCAACCCGCCCTTCGCGCTCAAGGGCTCGGGCATGCACATGGGTGGTGGCGCCCGCCCCTTCGGCATCGACAGCGAGGTAATCCCCAGCCTGCTCGACCAACGCGACACGCTGGCCGAGGGCAGCATCGACCTGGTCGGGCTGCACCTGTTCGCCGGCTCGCAGAGCCTGGATGTCGAGGCGATCGTCGCCGCGCTGGATGGCTGGACCGAGTTGCTGAGCGAGTGGCAACAGACCACCGGATTCACCCCGGCGGAGCTGATCATCGGACCCGGCCTGGGCGTGGCCTATCATCCCGGCGATCGACCGCTGGACCTCGACCGGCTGGCGCCGGCCTTCGCCCGTCTCGACGAGCAACTGGCCGCGCTCGGTCAGCGTGGCGGCACCCCCCCCATCGACACACGATTGGAAATAGGGCGCTTTTTGGTTGCCGGTGCCGGCATCTACCTGACACGGGTGGTCGACCGCAAGATCTCCCGCGGCACCACGTATCTCGTTTGCGACGGCGGCATGCATCACCACCTGGCTCTCTCGGGCAACCTCGGTGCCGTGTTGCGACGCAACTGGCCCGTGATCGCCGTCGACCATCTCGACGACGAGGCCAATGAGACGGTCGATGTCGCCGGACCGTTGTGCACGCCGCTGGACGTCCTGGGCAAGGGCCAGCCCCTGCCGGCACTTGCCCCCGGTGACTGGCTGGGCGTGCTGCAGTCGGGGGCCTACGGGGCGTCTGCCTCGCCGGCGGGTTTTCTCTCGCGCGCCCCGGTCACCGAATACTTGATCTGACCACCGGGCTGGCCAACACTCGCCCCAATTCCCACGCTGCCGAACCCCGCATCCATGTCGCAACCCCCTCACGCCCCGGTGCCGGACACCACCCCGATCCAGTCACCGGCACGCCCCGATCCCAGCCGGCACTTTCGCCGGTTTCTGTTGGTCAATGCCGTGCTGCTGCTGATCTCGTTACTGGCCAACCTGGTCCTGGAGCGGCCGGTGTTCTCGGTGGTGCATACCTTGATGCTGGCGGCGGTGGGGGCCAGCTGGGGAGCGGCGGCCCGCTGGGGATGGCGCATGGCCAAACGCTGGTATCTGACGGCATTGATGCCCTATCTGATCAGCTTTGCCTTCATCGGCCAGATCGAGAGCTTCGACATCCTCTGGATGCTGCTCTTTCCGCCGATCGCCGCGTTCCTGGTCGAACGCCCGCGCAGCCTGATCCTGTGGGATGCGACCTTCCTCGCACTCGTGACGGGCGTGTACACCCTGCACTGGACGCGGCTCTACCCGCTGATGTACACGGACATCGCCTTGGGCGCGCAGTTGACCGCGCTATTCTTCCTGGCGGTGATCAGCTGGTTCATGCAGGGCTACAAGGCGCAATTGGCCGACGTGCAGCGGGCCTTCCGTCAGCAACTCGAGCGCCAGGTCGATGATGGCCTCCAGCAGATCCGCGGGCTGAACCGGGAACTGGAATCGACTCAGACCGACCTGGTGCGCCTGCTAGGCGAATTGTGCGAGGCACGCTCGGAGGAGACCGGCAATCACGTCGCCCGCGTGGCCGCCTATGCCCGGCATCTGGCGACACTGGCCGGCCTGCCCGAGCATCACGTCACCTCGATCCACCAGGCCGCCCCGCTGCATGACGTCGGCAAGATCGCGATCCCCGATCGGATTCTCAACAAGCCTGGCCGCCTGACCGACGAGGAATTCCGCGAGATGCAGTCGCACACGCATCTTGGCCACGGCATCCTCAAGGCCTCGGGTCGGCCGTTGCTGCAGGCCGCGGCCACCATCGCCCACGAGCACCACGAACGTTGGGACGGTAATGGCTACCCGCGCGGACTGTCAGGTACCGGCATCTCGATCGAGGGCCGCCTGGTGGCGATTGCCGACGTCTTCGATGCCCTGTCGTTCAAGCGCGTCTACAAGCCGGCCTGGTCAGACGAGCACATCCGCGACCTGTTCGCCAACGAGCGCGGCCGGCAGTTCGATCCCGACCTGACCGACCTGTTCCTGGGGCATTACGCGGATTTCGTCACCCTGCGTGACCGCACCGGCTGACGCCGCGGCTGGTCAATTCGTCAGGGCAACAGGCGGCGCACCGGGGCAAAGGAGCGGCGGTGGATCGGGCTGGGACCGAGTTCCACCAGGGCGGCAAGGTGTGCCGGCGTGGGATAGCCCTTGTGGCGGGCCAGGCCGTAACCGGGGTGTTCGGCGTCTAGGGCGACGATCTGACGATCCCGGGTCACCTTGGCCAGGATCGAGGCCGCGGCAATGGCCGGGTCGGAGGCATCCCCGCCGACCAGGGCGCGGCCCAGCACGGGCAGCTCGGGGCAGCGATTGCCATCGATGTGCGCCCGGTCGAGCGCGTGCCCGTCGTCGAGCAACGCGAGCACGGCGCGACGCATGGCGAGCATCGAGGCATGCAGGATATTGAGCTCGTCGATCTCGGCCACACTCGCCTCGGCGATCGCCCAGCCGGCCGCCCGTTCACGGATCTCGTCGAACAGGGCCTCACGACGACGCTCGGTCAGTTTCTTGGAGTCGTCCAGCAGACGGATCGGGCGGGCGGGATCGAGGATCACGGCGGCGGCGACCACCGGACCGGCCAGCGGCCCGCGCCCGGCCTCGTCCACGCCGCAGTAGCAACCCGCATGGTCCAGATCGTCAAACAAGTCGGCTTGCGGCATACTCGCGCCCATTCGTTGTTACCACCTATGTTTCCGGGGGCTGCTTGGATTCCGAGACCCATCGCCATCCGCAAGCGGGCCATCCTCACCCGCGCATCCTGATCGCCGCTGGCGAGGCCTCCGGCGACATGTACGCCGCCGAGCTGATGCCGCGCCTGGTCGAGCACCTGCCCGGCCTGACGGCCTTCGGTCTCGGCGGGGCGCAATCGCGCGCCGCCGGCATCGACACGATCGTCGACATGGACCAGGTCTCGGTGATGGGCCTGGTCGAGGTGCTGCGCCACTACGGCCAGCTGCGCGCGGCGATGAACACCCTGGTTGAGGCGCTCGATCGCGATCGTCCCGATCTGGTCATCGTGATCGACTTCCAGGAGTTCAACCAGCGCCTGGCGAAGGTCGCCAAGGCGCGCGGCATCCCGGTACTGTTCTTCGTCGCACCGCAGGTCTGGGCCTGGCGAGCCAATCGAGCACGGCACTTCGATCGCTATGCCGATCACCTGGCGGTGCTGTTCGATTTCGAGGTACCGCTGTTCTCCCAACACGGCCTGCCGACCACCCACGTCGGGCATCCCTTGATCGAGCTGATCGACCGCGAGGCGCCCGATCGGTCCGAGGCCCGTCACGCGCTGGCGCTGTCCGACCACGACCCGGTGGTGGGCCTGCTGCCGGGCAGCCGCCGCGGCGAGATCGAACGCCTGTTACCGACCTTCGTCGCCGCCGCCGAACGCCTGCTCGAGTCCGACCCGGCACGACGCTTCGTCATGCCGCGGGCCGACTCCATCGATGCCGACTGGCTGGCCGGCCACATCGCGGCCTGTACCCCGTCGGCCCGACTCCACGAGCGATTGACCATCACCACCGGCGGCGCACGTCGCGTGATGGCCGCCAGCGACGCCCTGTTGATCGCCAGCGGCACCGCCACGCTCGAGGCGGCCCTGATCGGCACACCCATGGTGATCGCCTATCGCAGCAACCGCCTGACCTATGCCCTGGCACGCCACCTGGTGCGCATCGAGCATATCGGCCTGCCCAACATCATCCTCGGTCGCGAGGCCGTCCCCGAGCGCCTGCAGGATGCGGCGACGCCCGAACGGCTGGCCAATGACGTGGAGAAACTACTCTCGCCAGACGGGTCGGCGTCTCAGCGCGCGGCCTTGAGGGAAATTCGCGGTCGCCTGGGTCAGCGGGGCGCATTCGACCGCCTCGCCGACTTGGCCGCCGGCATGATCGCCGGCAAGAGCTAATCGGTCAGCCGGTTCGGATCGAGCAGCTCGGCGAGCGTGGCCTCGTCGAGATCGGTCATCTCCCGCGCCACGTCGATCACTGCCCGCCCCTCGGCATAGGCCCGCTTGGCGATCGCCGCACCGGCCTCGTAGCCGATCACCGGATTCAAGGCCGTCACCAGGATCGGGTTGGCCGCGAGATCACGCTCGATGCGTTCGTGGTTGACGGCAAAGCCGGCAATGGCCTTGTCGGCGAGCAGACGCGAGGCGTTGCTGCCCAGCGTCATCATCTCGTCGAGGTTCGCCGCCACCACGGGGAACATCACGTTGAGCTCGAAGTTGCCCGACTGCGCGGCCATGGCCACCGCGTGATCCAGCCCCTGGATCTGCACCGCGACCATCGCGACCGATTCGGGTACAACCGGGTTGACCTTGCCCGGCATGATCGAGCTGCCCGGCTGCAGCGCCGGCAGGCTGATCTCGCCCAAGCCGGCCAGCGGACCGCTGTTCATCCAGCGCAAATCGTTGGAAAGCTTGTGCAGAAAGGCCGCCAGCCCCCGCAGGGAAGAACTCAGCGCCAACGAGTCATCCTGCACGCTCATGCCGGCGGCCGGATGGGCCAGGCGAGTGAAGGGCCGATCGCGCCCGAGATCACGGTTGAGGGCATCGATAGCGGCGTCGGCAAAGCCTTTCGGCGCATTCAGGCCAGTCCCTACGGCCGTGCCGCCCAGTGGCAGGGCGAGGTTGCGATCGCGCGCCTGCTCCACGGCGACTCGCCAGCCACGCAGCTGCTCGACGAAACCCTCGAGCACCTGATCGAAGCGGATCGGGGTCGCGTCCATCAGGTGCGTCCGACCGGTCTTGACCACGCCCGACAGTTCGCGTGCCCGACCGAGCAACACGGTCTCCAGGTGGGCCAGCGCGGGCAGCAGATCGTGCTCGACCCGCAGTACCGACATCACGCGGATCGCACTGGGCACCACGTCGTTGGAGCTCTGGCTCATGTTGACATGGTCGTTGGGGTGTACGCCGACATCATTGCCGGCGAGATGGGCGATCACCTCGTTGACGTTCATGTTGCTCGAGGTGCCCGACCCGGTCTGATAGACGTCGACTGGGAAGGCATCGCGGAACTGCCCGTCGGCCAGCCCGGCGACCAATCGATCGGCCACGCCCACGATCGCCTCGCTGCGGACCGCATCCAGCGTGCCGAGGGACTGATTGCCACGCGCACAGGCCGCCTTCAGCCGACAGAGGGCATCGATGAAGGCCACCGGCATGGGCCGGCCACTCACCGGGAAGTTGTCGACCGCCCGCTGGGTTTGCGGACCGTAGAGGGCGTCTGCCGGCAGGCGCACCTCACCCAGGCTGTCGTGTTCGATGCGTTCGGCGGAGTTGGTGGCAGTCATGGCGTCGATGGGGAGGGATCGGGTTGGGACAAGGAAGCGGGACGCCTCGTGCGCCCGCGCCACCGGGTTCGGGATCAGCGGGTAATGCCGCGCTCGCTTTCGCGGATGAAATCGAGCATCTCGCTCAGCGCCGGCTCGGACTCGGCGGCCTGCTCGAACTCGGTCCACACCAGGTCATCACCCTGGCGCTTGACCAGTTGGCGGAAACAGCGGTTGAGCAGCGTGATGGTCTCCGGCGAGAAGCCGCGACGCTTGAGGCCTTCCTTGTTCAAGCCGATGGCGCGGGCGCGGGCCCCGTCGGCCATCACGAACGGCACCACGTCCTTGGAGACCTTGGAAAAGCCGCCGATGAAGGCGTGCGCGCCGATGTGGCAGAACTGGTGCGCGACGGCGAACCCGCCGAAGATGGCGTGCTCGCCCACCTCGACGTGGCCGGCGAGCGAGGCGGCGTTCGCGAGAATGACGTGATCACCCACAAGGCAATCGTGGGCAACGTGGGCGTAGGCCATCACCAGGGTGTCCGAACCCAGCCGCGTCAGGCCGCCCCCACCGGCGGTACCCCGGTGAATGGTGGAGAATTCGCGAATGCGGTTGCGATCGCCGATCTCGAGGAAGGTGCGCTCGCCGGCGAACTTGAGATCCTGGGGCACCTCGCCCACGACGGCATGGCTGAAGATATGGTTATCCGTACCGATCCGGCATGGCCCCTTGATCACCGCATGCGACTCGATGACCGTGTTGGCACCAATCTCGACCTCGCCTTCGATGACCGTAAAGGGGCCGACCTGCACGCTCTCGTGCAGACGGGCCTCGTCACTGATGATCGCGCTCGGATGAATCACTCGATCACTTCCTTGGCCACACACTTGACCGTGGCACGTGAGGCCAGCTCGTCGCCCACGTGCGCCGTGCAGTTGAAAATACCCATCCCGCGGGCCATGCGCTTGATCTCCACCCGGATGGTGAGCTGATCACCCGGCTCGACCATGCGGCGGAACGTCACGTCGTCCAGTCCGACCAGCATGTAGAGCGCGTTATCCTTCGGCTTGCCACCGTTGGAGCGGAAAGCGAGCACACCGGTCGCCTGCGCCATCGCCTCGGTGATCAGCACGCCAGGCATGATCGGCCGGACCGGAAAATGTCCCTGGAAAAACGGCTCATTGAAGGTCACGTTCTTGATCGCGACCAGGTACTCATTGGGCTTCCAGTCAACCACCCGATCGATCAGCAGGAACGGGTATCGGTGCGGCAGGAGGTTCATGATCTCCTGCACCATCATGGTGTTGTCTTCGCTCACGAGTCTTCCTCAGGCGTCGGCGAGTCGCCGAGCCGTTTTTCAAGTTGTTTCACCCGGCGTGCAAGCCGGTCGAGTTGTTTGAACCGCACCGCATTGCGATGCCAGCGTTCGTTCGTGTCCAGTGGCGTACCGGCCGAGTAGACGCCCGGCCGATGGATCGAGCGCGTCACCATCGACATGCCGGTGACGTGCACGTTGTCGGTCAGGGTGAGGTGCCCGGCCAGGCCGACGCCCCCGCCCAGGGTGCAATGCCGACCGACCTCGCTCGAGCCGGCCAGGCCGGCGCAGCCGGCGATGGCCGAATGCTCGCCGATACGCACGTTGTGCGCGATCTGAATCAGGTTGTCGAGCTTGACCCCATCGGCAATTACCGTGTCGTCGAGCGCCCCCCGATCGATAGTCGTATTCGCACCGATATCGACGTCGTTGCCGATCACGACGCGCCCAACCTGGGGCACTCGTCGCCAGACCCCGTTGTCCTGCGCCAGACCAAAGCCGTCGGAACCGATCACCACCCCGGGCTGTATCACGCAGCGCGCGCCGATCAGGCTATCGTCGAGCACGGTCACCCGCGCCAGCAGCCGGGTTGCCTCGCCGATAACGACGTTTGAGCCAATCACGCAGCCCGGCCCAATCACGACCTTGGGCCCGATACGAGCACCGGCGCCGACGGTGACCTGGGCATCGATGCGAGCACTGGGGTCGATGGTGGCGCTCTCGTCCACCACGGCGGAGGTATGCACGCCTGCTGGCCTGGCCGGCAAGGCATACAGACGCTCGAGCACCCGGGCGAAGGCCAGCCGCGGTTGGTCGACGACCAGGCAACACACGGTCTCGGGCAATTGCTCGCGCCCGGCCTCGTTGGTCAGCACCAAGCCGGCCTGCGTCGAGGCCGCCAGTTCCGCGCCGCGTCGGTCGCCGTCGTAGTAGCTGACCTGCTCGGCAGTCGCACAGGCCAACGAGGCCGCCCCCGTGATGCGGGTGGCGGCCTCGTCGGGGGCCACATCGATGGCCGCCCCGTCCACGCCCTGGGCGCCAAGCCAGTCGGCGATCTCGCCGACGCTCGCGCTCGTGCTAGCCGAAATACTCACCGTGTGTCAGGCCCCGGCCGGATCAGCGGCCCATCTTCTCGAGACGCTCGAGAACATCCTTTGTCAGCTCGACCCGATCGGCCGAGTAGACCACGCCTTCGGAAAGCACGAGGTCATAGCCCTGCTCCCGCGCCACTTCACGGATGGCGTCGAGCACGAGGCGCTGCAACTTGCCGAGCTCCTCGTTCTTGCGCAGGTTGAGATCGTCACGGAAGTTGCTCTGCTGACGCTGCAGGTCGCGCAGTTTGCGATTGAGCTCGCGCTCGAGGTTGCCGCGATCGCCCTCATTCATGGTGACACCGTCACGATTGAGACGGCTTTCCATCTCCTGGACTTCCTGGCGAAGGCCGCGCAATTCTTCCTCGCGGGCGGAGAACTCCTGTTCGAGCTTCTGCTTGGCCTGTTCGGCCTGGGGCGCCTGCTCGAGCAGCACCGAGGAATTGACGAAACCGATCTTGATATCGGCCGCCTGCACGGTCAGCGGTGCAATCAGCGCAATCGTGAGTAAGGCGAATCGTTGAAGCAAGCGAATCACGCGGTCATCTCCTGAAACGTCAAGGCCCGATGTGGGCCGAACGGAAACCGCCGAACGGCGGCCCCCACTCCTGCATGGCGGCACATTATGCCACAGCCCGTCAGAACGACGCGCCGATCGAGAACTGGAAGCTCTGCGTCCGGTCTTCCGGCTCGTCGTTGAGCGGCTGGGCAAAGCTGAACATCAGCGGGCCGACCGGCGAGATCCAGCTCAAGCCCACACCTACCGACTGGCGCAGCGTATCGGCCTCGAAGTTCTCGATGTCGCGATAGGCATTACCGATATCCCAGAACAGGGACATGCGCACCGAGTCACGCTGCTCGGTCAGGAAGGGCAGCGGCGAATAGATAGCGAGGCCACCGTTGACCTTGAAGGTGCCACCCATCGGATCGTTGTTGTTGTCGCGCGGGCCGAGCGAGTAGTCCTCGTAGCCCCGTACCGAGCGAATACCACCGGTGAAGTAGTTCAGGAACGGCGGTACGCCGTCGTAGTAGTCACTCACCCCGGAGTAGTCGTTCTCGGTATCGCCGTAGGCCTTGATCTGACCGACGTTGCCGTGCGCCTGCAGGGTGAACATGTCGGTCAGCGGCAGGTAGAACTCGCCGTCGTACTCGCCCTTGACGTAGGTCAGGTCACTGCCCGGCACGGCCAGCGTCGCCGTGAGGCGGTGGTACTGACCCGCGGTCGGGAACATGTGCCGGTTGCGCGAATCGTAGCGCCAGGAGGGCTTGATGGTGTAGGTGTAGTACTGCTCACCATCAAAGCCAGGGCCCGGCTGGTCATTGATGTCGGGGTCTTCTTCGCCGGTTACCCAGCTGGGAGAACGAGTCGTCGCCTTGATCTCCTGGCTCTCGACGCCAAAGGCGATCGAACCGTAGGTCAGCTCCGAGAGCGGCACACCGAAGTTGATGTTGCCACCGTAGGAGTCGACCAGGTAACGGGACAACGACAGCTCGGTCCCGTCCTGCTTCTGGTAGAACAGCCCGAAGCCCTGGCTGACGCCGTTGACGGTGAAGTAGGGGTCACGGTAGTTGAACTGGTAGTACTCGCGGTACGAGCTGCGTTCGACGTTGATCCCCACTTCCTTGCCGGTGCCGAGGAAGTTCGGCTGGTTCAGGCCGGCGTTGAACAGCACGCCTTCGGCCTGGGAGAAGCCCACACCGGCGGTTAGCGAACCAGACAGTTGCTCGGTGATGTCGTACTCGATATCCACTTGATCCGGCGCGTCAGGCACCGGGCTGACCTCCTGTTCGACCCGCTCCACCGAGGGCAGTCGTTCAAGACGCTGCTTGGAACGATCGAGCTTGTCGCCGGCGTACCAGCTACCCTCCATCTGCCGCATTTCGCGACGATAGACGACCTCGTTGGTGTTGTAGTTACCCTTGAACTCGATCTCGCGCACGCTGACGCGACGCCCCGGCTCGAGATTGAAGTCGACGACAACGGTTTTCTCATCCTCATTGATATCCGGGCGCGGCTCGACCCGTGCGAAGGCATAGCCGTAATCGCCCATGCGCCGACCAATCGCATCGCTGGTGTCGACCACCTGACGGCGACTGAAATACTCGCCCACCTCGACCTGCGTCAGCTCCTCGAGGGTCTCCTCGTTGAGCAGCATGTTGCCGCTATAGGTGACGTCCTCGACCTTGTAGCGCTCACCCTCGGTGATGTTGACCACCACCTCGATGTCCTTCTTGTCCGGCGTGATGGTCACCTGGGTAGAGTCCACCGCGAACTTGAGGTAACCGCGATCGAGGTAGAACGAACGCAGGCGCTCGAGATCGGCCGACAGCTTCTGCTTGGAATACTGGTCGGCACTTGACCAGAAGCGCCACCAGGAAACCGGGCCGAGCTCGAACTGATCGAGCAGTTCATCCTCGTCGAAATCCTCGTTGCCAATGATGCGCACGCGGCGGATGGAAGCCGGCTTGCCCTCGTAGATCTCGATATTGACGAAAACGCGGTTGTCCTCGAGCTCTTCGACCTCGGTCTCGATCTGCACACCGTACTGACCCAGGCTGTAGTAGACGCGCTGCAGCTCGGTCTGCATCTTGTCCAGTGCCCGCTGGTCAAGCACGCGCCCCTGGACCAGGCCGATCGACTTCAGGGCTTCCTGCAGCTTCTCGGTCTCGACCTTCTCGTTGCCGTTGACCTCTAGCGCCGTAATGGTCGGGCGCTCCTGCAGCCGGATCAGCAGCGCATCGTCCGGCCCCCGGCCCACCTCGACATCCTTGAAAAAGCCGGTGTCGTACAACGCCTCGACCACGCGTGTACTGTCACCGGCCTGGAAATCGTCGCCGACCTCGTAGGGGATGTAGGTGAATACCGTACCCGGGGAAATGGTCCGCAGGCCCTCGACCCGGATATCGGTAATTTCGAATGCCTGTGCCAGCGTTGGCAAGAGAAGCAGCGCGGCAAGCGCCAGGGAGGTGCAGCGTTGGGTGATGGTCATGCCGAAAGGCTTTCCTGGTCAGGCGGATGGATTGGAATTCGGGAATACGGCCGAGGCACGGCCGACTCGCCGACCCGGCACTAGGGAAACGTTGCGCGATTCGATAGCGTCTCTGCGGGACCGCCAAGGGGCCAGATGCAAGGCGCAGTCCGCCGTGAATGGCCTTGTCCTTCACAAGGACTGCAACGCCGCAGATGGCCCCTTGGCGGCCCGCCCGAAGGGGCTTGCGGGTTTGCCCGCACTCGGCGTTGCCGTCCCTCGATGGGCATCGAGCCCGTCTTCGGTCCGGCGCCTTGATTGCGGACAAACCCGCAATCCAGAGATGCTATCGAATCGTGCAGAGTTTCCCTAAGGAAAATCCGGGCTATTGTGGCCCAAGCGGGGCTAGTGCATCAACCGCGCGATGTCGTTGTAGAAAACCACCACCATCAGCAGCCCGAGCAGCAGGATACCCAGGCGGGCAAAGACTTCCTCGAAAGCGGAACCAACCGGCCCGCCCTTGATCGCCTCGATGGCGTAGAGGAGCAGGTGCCCACCGTCGAGCATCGGAATCGGCAGCAAGTTGAGGATGGCCAACGACAGGCTGACCAGGGCGAGAAAACCGAGGAAGGTCGACAACCCCAGCAACAGGCTCTTGCCGGCATACTCGGCAATGGCAACCGGCCCCGAGAGGTTGGCGATGCTCGCCTCGCCCGTGAGCAAACGATGGAAGACCGAAAACGTCAACGTGGTCATCTCCCAGCTGCGCTCGACGGCCAGCCCCATGGCCTCGACCGGACCGGCCCGCTCCAGCAGGAACATCGACTCGGCCGCCTCGGTATCGAGCGGATGAGCGCCCAGGGCCACCCCGATTCGCCCCACGATCTCGCCATCCACCTCGGTGGCACGTGGCGTGACGACCACGTCCTCACGTCCGGCATCCGTCTCGATGGTCAATCGGGTCGCCTCGCCCGCTCGTGAGCCGATTGCCTCAATCAGTGCCCAGGGGTCCCGGTATTCACGCCCGTCGATCGCGACGATCCGCGAGCCGGCCTCGAGCCCCGCCTCCATTGCCGGCGTGTCGGGTTGCACCTCCGCGATTTCGGCATGCGCCGGTGCCCGCCACGGCGAGAATCCCACCCGCTCGAGAATATCGGTCGGCTGCCGGCCGATCTCGCCACCGAGCGGGTCGAGATCACGCAGATCGAGGGTTACCTCGCGACTCGCCCCACCCTGCTCTACCGTGAGCGGCAGGCGCCGCTGCTCGATCGCGCCGTTGAGCAACGACAACCGCAAGTCCGACAGGGTGGCCATCGGGTCGCCGTCTACGGCACGGACGACATCGCCCTCCTGCAAGCCCGCCTCGGCCAGGCGGGAACCGGCCTCGAGCTCACCCACCTTCGGCAACACGCCCTGGGTGCCCACCATGAACATCAACCACCAGAAGACCAACGCGAGCACGACATTGGCCGCCGGACCCGCGGCAACGATCGCCGCGCGCACCTTGAGTGGTTGACGATTGAAGGCCCGGTGGCGCTCGGCCGGGTCGACCTCGCCCTCGCGTTCGTCGAGCATCCGCACATAACCACCCAACGGGAACAGGCCGACGCGGTACTCGATCGCCTCGGGGCCACGCCGAGTCGAGTAGATCGCCCGGCCGAAACCCAGCGAATAGGTCAGCACGCGTACGCCCAGGCGACGCGCCACCCAGAAATGCCCGTACTCGTGGAAGGCGACCAGGACGCCGATGGTCAACAGAAAGCCGACCACGCTCAGAAGAATATCCATCGATCAGCCCCTGACCGCCGCGCCGCTTGGGCGCATACGACACCATGACGCGGTCCAGACCCGCACCTCCCGATCGGTGGCCAGCACCGCCTCGATGGTCTCCGGCGCAGCGGATGAAGCGTCGCCGGCGAAGTACGTCATGGCCGCCTGGAGCGCGGCGGGAATGTCCATGAAGCCGATTCGGCGCTCGAGGAATGCAGCTACCGCCACTTCGTTGGCTGCATTCATCACCAAGGGCATTAACCCACCTGCGGCAAGGGCCTCAAAGGCCAGGCGCAGCGCCGGGAAACGTTCGGGATCCGGCGATTCGAAATGCAGCCCGGCGAGCGCACCGAAATCCAGTGGTGCGACGCCCGATTCGATCCGCTCCGGCCAGGCCAGTGCGTGGGCGATCGGGGTCCGCATGTCGGGCTCACCCAGCTCGGCGATGACCGAGCCGTCGACGAATCGCACCATCGAATGGATCACCGACTCGGGGTGAACCAGCACCTCGATACGCTCGGCCGAGACACCGAAGAGGCGGGCCGCCTCGATCACTTCGAGACCCTTGTTCATCATGGTGGCCGAATCGACCGAGATCTTGCGCCCCATCGACCAGTTCGGGTGGGCGCAGGCCTGCTCGGGGGTGATGCCGGCGAATTCGGCCAGCGGCCGCTCGCGGAACGGCCCGCCCGAGGCGGTCAGTACCAGCCGTTCGATCTTGTTGCTGTCGCCGACCAATCCGGCACGGCCCACCACGGCGGCCTGATCAGCGGGCAGGCACTGGAAAATCGCATTGTGCTCGCTGTCGATCGGCAACAGCGTCGCCCCGGCGCGACGCGCCACGTCGAGCATCAGCTCGCCAGCCGCCACCAGGGATTCCTTGTTGGCCAGCAGCACCCGCTTGCCGGCGGCCAACGCATTCCACGTCGACCCCAGCCCCGCGGTGCCCACGACCGCCGCCACCACGGTGTCGAGCGCCGGATCGCCGGCCAACTCGTCCACCGCTGCCTGACCCACCACCACGGTCGGCCGCTGGGCAGCCGGCAGGCTAGCCAGCCGCTCCTCGAGTGCGGCGCGCCGGTCGGCATCGACCAGGCCGACCGTCGCCGGACGGAATCGCTTGATCTGTTCGAACAGGGGATCGATTCGCGAGTGGGCCACGAGCACGTCGACGGAAAACCGTTCCGGGTGACGGGCAAGCACGTCCAGCGTGCTCGTGCCGATGCTGCCGGTCGAGCCGAAGATACCGATGCGGGTCTGTGCCACCTCAGCCTCCCAGCAGCTGCATCTGCCACAGCCCCAGCCACCACAGCGGCATGGCGGCGAACTGGCCGTCGAGACGATCGAGCACCCCGCCGTGCCCCGGCAGGATACGACCGCTGTCCTTGGCCCCCGCCTCGCGCTTGAGCCGCGACTCCTCGAGATCCCCGCCGACCGATGCGAGCGCCACCAGCGCGCAACACAGGGCGAGCAGCCAGCTCGGCGTGGCCGCGAACAACGGCAGAATCGCCCCGATCGCCGCGAGCACCGCCACACCGGCCAATCCCCCGACCACGCCTTCGATGGACTTGCCCGGACTAATCATCGGGGCCAGCTTGTGGCGCCCGAATGCGCGGCCGGCAAAATAGGCCAGCGAGTCGGCGACGACCACGACGAGAATGCCGAATACCAGCAACCACTCGCCGTCAGGCGCGGAGCGCACCTCGACGAGAGCAAGCCAGAACAAGGGAAGGATGGTGAGCCCGATCAGACGGCGCAGCCAGAACGGCCGGTTGGCCGGGCGTTCGCGGCGATGGCGCAACTGCGCGGCGAACAGCAGCAACCAGGTTGCCGCCACCGCGCCCATGAGCCAGGCGAGCTGACCGGCAGGCCAGAGCACCTGCCAGCCAACGGCCAGGGCGACGGTGCCGACCACCCAGGGCCAGATCTGGCACGGGGCCAGCCCGCAGAGACGGAACCATTCCACTGCGGCCCAGCCGACCAGGACCAGCGTGAGGCCGGCAAAGACGCGCTCGGGGGCAAGGAGGATGACGGCGAGCGAGACCAGCCCGGCAATGGTGCCGGTCAGCAGACGAAGCGGCGTGCCGGTCATGTACCCGCCTCGCTGGAATCGACACGGCCGAACCGTCGGTCGCGCGCGGCGAACCAGGTCAGCGCCCGATCGAATTCGGTCTCGTCGAACAACGGCCAAAGCACGTCGGTGAAATACAGCTCGGCGTAGGCCGTCTGCCAGAGCAGGAAATTGCTCAGCCGATGCTCACCTCCGGTGCGGATGAAGAGGTCCACCGGCGGCTGGCCGGCCGTGGCCAACCCGCTCTCGAAGGCGGACTGGAGGGTGTCGAGGTCATCGAGCCCCAGCGGGGAGTCGGCATGCCGCTCGGCCAGACGACGGGCGGCCTGGAGGATGTCCCACTGGCCACCGTAGCTGACGGCAATCTGCAACTGGAGGCGGTCGTTGCCCGCGGTGCGTCGCTCGGCAGACGCCATCAGCTCACGGACAGTGGAATCGAGCCGGGCACGTTCGCCGATGAAGCTCAGGCGCACGCCATTCTCGTCGAGTTCGTCGAGCTCCTTCTCGAGGGCGTTGATGAACAGTTTCATCAGCGCATCGACCTCGTCGGCCGGGCGTTTCCAGTTCTCGGAGGAGAAAGCGAACAGAGTCAGGAGGGGAACGCCGCGACGCATGGCCGCGCGGATGGTCGCACGCACCGCACGGCGCCCGCGCTGGTGGCCGACAGTACGAGGGAGGTGACGCGCACGCGCCCAGCGGCCATTGCCATCCATGACGATGGCCACATGGCGCGGCAGGCGCGCCGGGTCGATCTCGGACACCTGTTCGTGGTCGTGGCTACGCGCCCCCACGTCGCCTCAGACTTCCATCAGCTCTTTTTCTTTATCCGCCACGAGCTGGTCCACCTCGGCGACCCGTTCGTCGGTCAGCTTCTGGATGGTGTCCTGGCCACGACGCTCCTCGTCCTCGGAGATTTCCTTCTCCTTGAGAAAGCCCTTGAGGTCGTTGTTGGCATCCCGACGGATATTGCGGATGGCAATCTTGGCGTTCTCGCCCTCGTTGCGCACCACCTTGCCGAGATCGCGGCGACGCTCCTCGGTGAGCGGCGGCATCGGAATACGGATCACAGTCCCGGCAGTCGACGGGTTGAGACCCAGATCGGAGGTCATGATTGCCTTCTCGATCTTGCCAACCATGTCCTTCTCCCACGGGGTGACCGACAAGGTGCGCGCGTCCTCGGCCGACAACTTGGCGACCTGGGAGAGCGGCACGTCGCTGCCGTAGTACTCCACGTGGATATGGTCGAGCACGCTGACATGCGCCCGGCCGGTGCGGATCTTGGAAAGCTCGCTCTTGAGCGCCTCGATACTCTTGTTCATGCGCGAGCGGGCGTCTTTGACGATGTCGTCAATCATTCTTCTCGTTCTCCGCTGTCACCAGGGTTCCCACGGCTTCGCCGGCGACGGCGCGCACCAGGTTCCCCGGCTCATTGATGTCAACCACCATCAGCGGCATCTGCTGATCGCGACACATCACGATCGCGGTGGCGTCCATGACGCCCAGCCGCTGGTCGAGCACGGCATTGTACGTCAAATGATCGTAGCGTTCTGCACTGGCATCCAGGGTCGGGTCGGCACTGTAGACCCCGTCCACCTTGGTCGCCTTGATCATCAGATCGGCATTGATTTCCGCCGCCCGCAGGCTAGCGCCCGAGTCGGTGGTGAAGAACGGATTGCCCGTCCCGCCGACCAGCACGACCACCCGCCCTTTCTCCAGGTGGCGGATCGCACGACGACGGATGTAGTCCTCGCACACCGCGTGGATGGATACCGCCGACATGACCCGCACCTTGAGTCCGAGTTTCTCGAGCACGTCCTGCATGGCCAGCCCGTTCATCACGGTCGCCAGCATCCCCATCTGATCACCGGTCACGCGGTCCATGCCCCCACCCGCCAGGCCTTCGCCACGGAAGATGTTGCCGCCACCGACGACCACGGCCACCTCGACGCCCTGGTCCTTGAGCGCCTGGATGTCCTCGCCGAGGCGACTGATCACGGCCGGGTCGATCCCGAATGACTGATCACCCATCAGCGCCTCACCGCTGAGTTTGAGCAGAACACGTCGATAACGGGGAGAGCCGGCAGCTTGCATATCGTTCACCTGTGGGCTGTGAGCTTGCGTGGGACGAACCACTCGCGCCGGGGCGCGGCGGCGTCGGACATTCCTGCGTAAACCCCGTCGGGTGGCGCCGGGTGGCGTGGAACCGGGCGGCGGGGCTTAGGCGGAAATTCCGCGATTCAAAAAAAAGCCGGGGCATGCCCGGCTTTTCGGCAAGGGGATCAGCCCCCTTTGACCTGCGCCATCACCTCGGCGGCGAAGTCGCCTTCCTCTTTCTCGATGCCTTCGCCGACCTCCATGCGCTCGAAGCGAACCACCTTGGCGCCCTCCTTCTTCAGGAGCTGGCCGACGGTCTGGTCGGGATCCTTGACGAACGGCTGACCGACCAGGGTGATCTCCGCGAGGAACTTGCGGATACGGCCGTCGATCATCTTCTCGACGATCTCTGGCGGCTTGCCGGACTCAGTGGCTTGGGCGCGGAAGATCTCGCGCTCCTTCTCGACGGTGGCCTCGTCGACCTGCGACTCGTCGACGCAGTTCGGCTTGGTCGCGGCCACGTGCATGGCCAGGTCGCGCGCCAGCTCCTCGCTGCCGCCCTCGAGCTCGACCAACACGCCGATGCGCTCGCCGTGACGGTAGGCGCCGATCACGCCGCTGGTCGCCATGCGCACGAAACGGCGGATCTGGATGTTCTCGCCCAGCTTGGCGACCAGCGCCTTGCGGCGATCATCGGCCTTTTCCCCGTCGACATCCAGCGCGTTGACCGCGTCCATGTCGGCCGGATCGTCGGCCAGGATCTTGTCAGCGACGCTCTGCGCGAAACCGGTGAAGTCATCACCCTTGGAAACGAAGTCGGTCTCGGAGTTGATCTCAACCATCGCGGCGCTCTTGCGATCGTCGCTCATCGCGATGGCGACCTGGCCTTCGGCGGCTACGCGACCGGCCTTCTTGTCGGCCTTGGCCAGGCCGCTCTTGCGCATCTGCTCGATTGCGGCCTCGATGTCGCCGTCGGTCTCGACCAGCGCCTTCTTGCACTCCATCATGCCCGAGCCGGTACGCTCGCGGAGTTCCTTGACCAGAGAGGCGGTAATTGCCATGAGCTGTCTTCTCCCGAATCTGTCTTGTACAAAAACAACGGGTCAGGCGACCCGTTGTTCAGAAATCTGCGGCGGAGCGATCGAAACGACCGCCCCACTCCGAGCGGCGATTACTTGGCCGCTTCTTCCTCGTCGGCCACCTCGACGAAGTCCGACTCGCTGACGCTGGTTGCGCCCTTGGCGTCCAGCACAGCATCGGCAACGGCGGCGGTGTACAGCTGGATGGCGCGGATGGCGTCGTCGTTACCCGGGATGACGTAGTCGACACCCTGAGCGCTGTTGTTGGTATCGACCACGGCTACGACCGGGATACCCAGCTTCTTGGCTTCCTTGATGGCGATGTCTTCGTGACCGACGTCGATGACGAACAGTGCGTCCGGGAGACGCTCCATGTCCTGGATACCGCCGATCGAGCGCTCGAGCTTGGCGCGCTCGCGAGTGGTCTCGAGGGCTTCCTTCTTGACCAGCTTCGCCAGGCTACCGTCTTCTTCCATCTGCTTGAGCGCCTTGAGGCGGCGGATGGAGGCACGAACGGTGCGGAAGTTGGTCATCATGCCGCCGAGCCAGCGGTGGTTGACGTACGGCATGCCGCAGCGCTTGGCTTCCTGCTCGACCAGGTCACGGGCCGAACGCTTGGTGCCGACGAACATGATCTTGCCGCCGTTACCTGCCAGCTTGCCGACGTAGTTCAAGGCATCCTCGAACATCGGCAGCGTCTTTTCCAGGTTAACGATGTGGATCCGGTTGCGCTGACCGAAGATGTAGGGCGCCATGCCCGGGTTCCAGTATCGAGTCTGGTGACCGAAGTGGACACCGGCCTCGATCATCTGACGCATCGTGATTTTAGCCATTGGTAACTACCTGATTATGTTGGGTTAGGCCTCCGCCACATCTGACAGCGCAACCCCGGCCGAACCGTTGGGCACCCCGCGCTGCCATCTTGATGGGCGTGTGGAATTTCCGGGACAGCGCGATCAAGTCACGGCCCGGCGCGCGGAGTATACGGGAGAACGCCGCGAGACGGAACCGCCGAAACCGTCATCGAAAACCGATCCGCGAACCGGACACCCCGCCATGGGGAATTGGTCAGCTCGCGGCGTGCCGCCGCACCACCTCCGCCAGGCCCTCGGCGACCTCGCGCACCTGGCCTCGGGACTCTCCCTCCACCATCACACGGATCAAGGGCTCGGTGCCGGACGGACGCAACAACACCCGCCCCCGGCCGGCCAGCTCCCGCTCGGCTGCCGCCACGGCCTCGACGACAACCGGATCTTCCAGCGACACGGGCCGTTCGATGCGAACGTTGACCAAGGTCTGCGGCAGTACCGTCATCGGCTCGAGCAGCTCGGTCAACGAGCGCTCGCGACGCGCCATCTCCGCCAGCACCTGCAACGCGGCGACGATGCCGTCGCCCGTCGTGTGACGATCCAGGCACAGCAAGTGCCCCGACGATTCACCACCCAAGAGCCAGTGCTCGCGCCTGAGCGTCTCGTGGACATAGCGATCGCCCACCTTGGCACGCAAGAACGGTCGCTCCAGCGCCTCTATCGCCTGTTCGAGACCCAGGTTGCTCATCAGGGTACCGACCACCCCACCGGCATAGCCCTGCTCGATCCGGCCAGCCGCGATCACGTACAGCAGCTCGTCGCCATCGCGGATCACGCCATCGGCATCCACCATCATCACCCGGTCGCCATCGCCGTCAAAGGCGATGCCTAGATCGGCACCCGACTCGTGCACGGCGGCCTGCAGCGCCTCGGGGTGGGTCGAGCCGACCCCTTCGTTGATGTTGAACCCGTCGGGCGTCGCCCCAATCACGTCGACCTCCGCGCCCAGTTCGGAGAACACCCGCGGCGCGACCTGATAGGTTGCCCCGTGCGCGCAATCGACCACGATGCGCAGGCCGGCGAGACTCATGCCGATCGGCACGGTGCTCTTGCAGAACTCGATGTAGCGGCCGGCCGCATCACTGATGCGGTCGGCCTTGCCCAACCGACGGTTGTCGATTACCTCGAGATCCTGGTCGAGCATGGCCTGAATCTCGTCTTCGACCGAGTCCGGCAGCTTCTCACCCTGTGCAGAGAAGAACTTCACGCCATTGTCGTCGAACGGATTGTGAGAGGCGCTGATCACCACGCCGGCGGACGCACGCAAGGTGCGGGTCAGGTAGGCGATTGCCGGTGTCGGCATCGGCCCAAGCAGACGCACGTCCACGCCGGCCGCAGAAAAGCCCGACTCCAGGGCCGATTCGAACATGTAGCCCGACACGCGGGTGTCCTTGCCGATCAATACCCGGCGCCGACCGTAATCACCCAGCACCTTGCCGGCGGCCCAGCCCAGCTTGAGCACGAACTCCGGGGTCATGGGGTATCGCCCCACCGCTCCCCGCACACCATCGGTTCCAAACACTCTGCTCACGATCGCGCCTCTCGTCCTTACTTCCCTGCCGGGGCGAGCCTTCGCCCCAAGCAAAAACGCCGGCTGGAAAGCCGGCGCCAATCAACTCGTTCGGGCTGCCCGACATCCCCGGGCAGCGACCCTCCATGTGAAGGGTTCTTACATTGCCGGCTGCTCGCCCTCGTCCTCGGAGCCTTCGGAAACGTCCTCACGGAGCGTCTCGATATCAGCGATGTAGGCTGCGAGGTTGTTGATGTCCGCGTCGGACAGGTGGGTCGCCTGCGGGATCATTGCGTAGGAGTACTGCCCCATCTCGGTGCCCTTGCGGTACACCTTGAGCAGAGAGGCAACCTGGGAAGCCGCCATACCCTTGAGCTTGGGCGCATTCATCAGGTGACCACCCTCGCCCTGCTCGCCATGGCAGATGGCGCAGGAGGAGTACAGTGCCTGGCCACGCTCGACGTCGGCCTTGGCAATCTCGCCGCTCTCGGCAGCTTCCTCGGCTTCGGCCTGGTCACCACCTTCGTCACCGTTGCCGCCGGCGTCCCCACCGAACTCGTCGGCGATGTAGGCGGCCAGGTCATCGATGTCCTCGTCGGACAGGCCCGAGGCATTCGGCGCCATGGTGCCGAAACGATCACCAAGCCCCTGCTCCTTGAGGTAGTCCTGATCACCGTCGCGGTAGGCAGCCAGCTTTTTGGCTGTCTCGTCCTGGCCCAGGCCGGTCAGCTTCGGGAAGGCTCCGCCCTGACCACCACCGTCGGCGCCGTGGCAGGCCGCGCAGGAAGCGTACTTTTCCTTGCCCGCGGCGACATCGCCGGCGGCGTGAGCCAGCATCGGGGCCGCGAGGGCACCACTGGCGGCAAGAGCAATGAGTGAACGACGCATCTGTTTCATGATTTTTCTCTCAACTGTTGCACCCCGCGGCATCCGCCGGGCTGAAAACACCTCGATGTCACCGACATCGAAAAACGGTGATCCGGCGGATTGGCGGTGATTTCAAGTCAACCAAATTAACCCCGCCGGGCAAAATATCAGAAAATCCTAATTCGTAACAAGGCAAACGCTTTTATGGCGGGAAAGCCGTGTTTGTGCGTTTGCAGCGATCCAACTCATGCCACACACATGGCCCGCCACACCGCCAGCGCGTCGCGCGTGGCCTCGACATCGTGAACGCGCAGCACCGCGGCGCCACGCTCCGCGGCCAACAGGGCGGCCGCCGCGCTGCCCACGGCACGCCGTTCGACCGACTGCCCGGTGGCCTCGCCAATCATGCGCTTGCGCGACATGCCGACCAGAATCGGCGCGCCCAGGCCCGCGAGCTCCTCGAGACGACGCAGCAAGGCGAAGTTCTGCTCGTGGGTCTTGGCAAACCCGAAGCCCGGGTCCACCAGGATGCGTTCGGACGAAATCCCCGCCGCACGCAGACACCGAAACCGTTCGGCGAGGTAATCAGTGACCTCGGCCACCACGTCGTCATAGTCGGTGCGTGTCGCCATGTCACCGGGTTCGCCGCGCATATGCATCACGCATACCGAGGCGCCGCTCGCGGCGGCGGCCTCGACGGCGCCCGGTCGGGTCAGCGCCCGCACATCGTTGATCAGGCAGGCTCCGGCCTCGACCGCGTGACTCATCACCATCGGGGAACTGGTGTCCACCGACAAGGGGCAATCAAAGCGCGACGCCAGCGCCTCGATCACGGGGATCACGCGGGCCAACTCCTCGTCTTCGGCCACCGGCGTGGCGCCGGGACGAGTCGACTCACCGCCCACATCAATCAGGTCGGCGCCCGCCTCGAGCATTGCCTGTGTCGCATCGACCGCCCGCTCGACGGTATCGAAGCATCCCCCGTCGGAAAACGAGTCCGGCGTGGCGTTGAGGATGCCCATGATCAATGGGCGTCCCGTCTGCCGCCAGTCCGGACAGGCGCGCGGGGCGGTTGTCATCCGCCGCGCGGACCTCCCAGCGGATCGCCGCTGGGCGTACGATTGCCGTCATCGGACTCGGATCGGCCGTTATCGTCCGCTTTACCCTCGTCACGAGTGGGCTCGTCGTCCTCGACCTCGTCATCGGTGGTGTCGATGTGGGCGCCCGAGCTCGGCGGCTCGCTACCGGTACCGGAGCCACGCTCGCCCCAGTCCTCGGGTTCGCGCACCGGCCGACGCTCCATCAGGTCGTCGATCTGGCCGGCATCGATGGTCTCGTACTTCATCAACGCCTCGGACATCGCGTGCAGGATGTCCATGTTCTCGACCAGGATCTGGCGGCAACGCTGGTAGTTGCGGTCGATGACATCCTTGATCTCGACGTCGATCACTTCCTTGGTCTCGTCGGAGAAGTGACCACCCGAGGCCTGACGCCCCATGAACGGGTCGCCATCGTCCTCTGAGTAGTAGAGCGTGCCGAGCTTCTCGGACATGCCCCACTTGGTGACCATGTTCCGCGCGAGCTCCGTGGCCCGCTCGATGTCGTTCGAGGCACCCGTGGTCACCGCCTCGTCACCAAAGATCAACTCCTCGGCGATCCGACCACCGAACAGGCTGGAGATATTCGACTCGAGTTTGCGCTTGGAATAGCTGTAGCGATCCTGATCGGGCAGGAACATGGTGATGCCCAACGCCCGGCCGCGCGGGATGATCGAGACCTTGTAGACCGGGTCATGCTCGGGCACCAGGCGACCGACGATCGCGTGACCTGCCTCGTGGTAGGCGGTCAGTTTCTTCTCGTCCTCGCTCATCACCATGGACTTCCTTTCGGCACCCATGATGATCTTGTCCTTGGCGCGCTCGAGATCGGACATGGTCACGTCCGGCTTGTTCGACCGCGCGGCGAACAGCGCCGCCTCGTTGACCAGGTTGGCGAGATCCGCCCCCGAGAAGCCCGGCGTGCCGCGGGCGATCAATGAGGGCTCGACGTCCTTGGCCGCCGGCACCTTGCGCAGGTGAACATTGAGAATCTGCTCACGGCCGCGCACGTCCGGCAGACCGACCACCACCTGGCGGTCGAAACGGCCCGGGCGCAGCAGCGCCTTGTCGAGCACGTCGGCACGGTTGGTGGCCGCGACCACGATCACGCCTTCGTTGCCGTCGAAGCCGTCCATCTCGACCAGCAGCTGGTTGAGGGTCTGCTCGCGCTCGTCATGGCCGCCCCCCATGCCCGAGCCACGGTGACGGCCGACCGCGTCGATCTCGTCGATGAAGATGATGCAGGGAGCGTGCTTCTTCGCCTGCTCGAACATGTCGCGAACGCGCGAGGCGCCCACGCCGACGAACATCTCGACGAAGTCCGAACCGGAGATCGAGAAGAACGGCACCTTGGCCTCACCGGCGACCGCCTTGGCCAGCAGGGTCTTGCCGGTGCCCGGCGGGCCGACCATCAGCACACCCCGCGGGATGTTGCCGCCCAGGCGCTGGAACTTGCCCGGATCCTTGAGGAAGTCGACCAGTTCGACCACCTCTTCCTTGGCCTCGTCGGCACCGGCGACGTCGTTGAACGTGACCTTGACCTGATCCTCGCTCATCAGCTTGGCCTTGGACTTGCCAAAGCTCATCGCGCCGCGGCCGCCACCGCCCTGCATCTGGCGCATGAAGAAGATCCAGATCGCGATCAGCAGGATGAACGGGAACCACTGGATGAAGATCGTCATCAACAGCGACGGCTTTTCCGGCGCCTTGGCGTTGATCGCCACGTTGTTGTTCAGGAGATCACCGACCAGCGCACGGTTGTCCGTCTCCGGGCTGTAGGTCTCGAAGCGAGTGCCCGAGCCGGAGGTGCCCTTGATGGTCTGACCTTCGATGGTGACCGAGTCGACGCGCCCGCTCTTCACGTCCTGAATGAACTGTGAGTACGGCACCGCACTCGTGGTGGTCGCGCGCTGATCGAAGCTGTTGAACACCGTCATCAGCACGATCGCGATTACCACCCAGATCAGGATGTTCTTGGTCAAATCGTTCAACGCAACACCTCTGCGTACAGCCGCAAACAGGCGGACATCCCCGATGCCCGCCTGCCCTGGCGAATCAATGAATCGAATATTGTTCGGACAACCTTATCTCACGCGCTTGCCGGTTGCCACCAGATAGACCTCTCGCGAGCGTGGCCGAGAAGCCTTGGGCTTACGAACAACCACGCGATCGAAGCGCTGACGCGTCTCCTTGACGTACTCGTCGAACCCCTCGCCCTGGAACAGCTTGGTGACGAAAGCGCCTTTCGGCTTGAGCATCCGATCGCAGAAATCCAGTGCAAGTTCCGCGAGATACATCGAACGGGGAATGTCGACCGAATCCACACCACTCATGTTGGGGGCCATGTCGGAAAGCACAAGGTCGACCTCACTCTCGCCCAGGGCCGTCTCCAATTCGTGCAGCACGGCATCCTCGGTGAAGTCGCCCTGCAGCACGGTGGTGTCGGCGAATTGATCCATGGGAAGCAGATCGAGGGCGAAGACGTGCCCCTTGCTCCCGACCACCTGGGCGGCGTACTGAGTCCAGCCGCCCGGCGCGGCGCCCAGGTCGACTACCGTCATGCCGGGGCGCAGGAAACGGTCACGCTCGTTGAGCTCGATCAGCTTGTAGACGGCGCGCGAACGCCAGCCCTCGCGCTGGGCCTTCTGCACGAACTCGTCGCGGAAATGCTCGGTGAGCCATCGTTTGCTGCTGACCGACCGCGCCATGAGGCCTCCGGGTAGGACGTTACTAGGGAGCGGGATTATCCCCCATCGCCCCCGGCGACCCAAATCGAGGCGATCTAACGCGCGACCGGGCTCACCCGATCGCGATATTGCAGGGAAACGTCGATCAGATGGCAACTGAGAGAGACCGGCCTCGTCCCGGCCTCAATGATGGTGATGATCGCCGTGGTCATGCCCGGCGGGCCGAGCGGCGCGCGGGTGCACCACCGCCTCGACCGTCTGGGTGCTGCCATCGTCGAAGCGCAACTCGATCGGGATGCGCTGACCCTCGGTGGGCGCCTGCTCGGGCCCGATCAGCATGATGTGCAGCCCGCCGGGCGCCAGCGCGACCGACTCGCCCGCCGGCACCTCGATACGATCCTGGCGCACCATCCGATGCATGCCATCCTCGTTGAACGATCGATGCAGCTCCACCGTCTCGAAGCCGGGCGCGTCGGCCTCGACCACGTTTACGGGCGTCTCGCCGGCGTTGTGCAGTTCCATGAACGCGGCCGTGGCGTAGGCGCCCGGCGGCGCCAGCACCACCCACGGCTCATGGACCTCCAGTTCGGCGGCGGAGGCCGGCAACGTCATCACGGCGGCAAACGTGGCGGCGATCAGGTTTGAGAGACGTTTCATTCGGGGCTTACCTCAGATAGGAATGACGGGATCATCGTGACGATCCGGTCAGGATCATGCGGGCCGGGCAACAGGGCCAGCATGCGGCCCTGCGGGTCGATCAGGCGAAAACCGGTGTCGTGGTCGACACTGTAGCGCCGTTCGCCCGGCGCGTGCTTACCGATGCGATAGCCGGCCTTCACCGCGCCAGTGACCGCGTCGATCGCCTCGCGCGATCCGGTCACCGGCACGAACTCCTCGGAGAAGAACGCGGTGTATTTCTCGAGGTGGGCGGGCGTGTCGCGCTCCGGGTCGACCGACAGGAACACCACCTGCCAGTCGAATTGCGGCGAGTTTTCCTGCAGCGCCGGCAGGATCTGGGACAGCTGGCCCAACTCGGTCGGGCAGATGTCGGGGCAATAACTGTAGCCGACGTACAGCAGGGTCCAGCGCCCGGCGAACAGCGATGCCGTATCAATGGGGCCGTCCACGCCCTCGAGCCGGACATCGGGCACGGGCATGGGTGCCTCGGGCGCCCGCAGCACCAGCGGGTCGGGGCTTTCGTAGCCGGCAAGCGGGTTGGTCTCGGCGTTCTCGGCATCCGGCTGACAGCCGGCGAGCAACAAGACGAGGACGAAGGGCAGGAGCAGAACGCGCAGCAACATGGTGTTGGTCATTGGTCCGAGGGAGTCCAGAGCGGTAAACTGCCGGGTCATCCACGGTGTTGCAATGTGTGATTTCACACAGCCGCCTACCTGATTCCCGGAGATTCCCGACGACATGAACCTTACCGCCCGCCAGCGACAGTACCTTCGCGCCGAAGCACATCACTTGAAGCCCGTGGTACTCCTCGGCCAGCACGGCCTGACCGAGGCGGTACTCCTCGAGATCGAACAGGCACTCGAGATCCACGAGCTGATCAAGGTGCGGGTCCCGGGAGTCGAGCGCGAGGAGAAACGCGAGATCATCGACGCGATTACCGACGCCACCAAGGCCACCCTGGTGCAGACGGTCGGTCACATCGCCGTGCTGTTCCGCCCGCGCGCCAGCTACTCGGACTTCAACCTGCCCAAGCCGGGGAAAGCTGGCCAGCGATGATCCCGCTGCTCGGGCCGGATCCGTGGGCCTTCCCGCCGGTCACCAGTGCCCTGACAGAACCCAACGGCCTATTGGCCGCCGGGGGTGATCTGTCGGTCGAGCGACTGGCGACGGCCTACCGTCGCGGCATCTTCCCTTGGTATTCCGAGGGCGACCCCATCCTCTGGTGGAGCCCGGACCCTCGCACGCTGTTCACCCCCGAGCGCTTCCACGTCTCGCGCAGCCTGGCCAAGTGGCGCCGCCAGCGACGCTACCGAGTGACGGTCGACACGGCGTTCGCCGCGGTGGTAGACGGCTGCGCTGGGCCGCGCCGAGGCGACCCCGGCACGTGGATCGTGCCGGCCATGCGCCAGGCCTTCGTCGAGCTACATGCCGCGGGAATCGCCCACTCGGTGGAGGTCTGGTCGGGCGAGGAACTGGTCGGCGGGCTGTTCGGCAGCCGCATCGGCCGGGCGGCCTTCGGCGAGTCCATGTTCAGCCGCGCCCCCAACGCCTCCAAGTTCGCGCTGGCCGCCATTCTGGTGGATGGCGTCTGGGGACCGATCGACTTTCTCGACGCCCAGTTCACCACCGAACACCTGCTAGGGCTGGGTGCCGAGGAGTACCCGCGCTCGGTGTTCACGCGCTGGTTGGACGAGGCGGCCCGTGCGAATGGCCCGGACGAGTCGCCGAGCGAGTTGGCGGACAAGTTGTGATAAAACATGGGCGCCAGTTAGTGCATTAAGCAAGCGCCGCCGCCCCGCCCGGCCCACTTCTCTAGGAACGAGACACCCCATGCCAGCCGACACCATGGGCATCCTGCTGACACTGTTGCTGATCTCGGTCGTGGCCGTGGTCGCCCTGCGGCGTCTGAATCTGCCGGCGATCCTCGGCTATCTCGCCGTCGGCATGCTCGCCGGGCCGCACGCGCTCGGGCTGGTCAAGGACATCCACGACATCCACCTGATCGCGGAGTTCGGCGTGGTGTTCCTGCTGTTCATGCTGGGGCTGGAATTCTCGCTCTCGCGACTGATCGCCATGCGCCGGGCAGTCGTCGGCATGGGCGGGGCACAGGTGCTTCTCACCGCCGTGATCACCGGTGGGGCGGCACTGATGATGGGCTTTTCCCCGGCCGCGGCCTTCACGCTGGCCGGGGTGATGACCGTCTCCTCGACGGCGATCGTGATTCGCCAGCTCGGCGAGCAACTGGAGGTCAATTCCCGACACGGAAACAACGCCGTCGGCATCCTGCTGTTCCAGGACCTCGCGGTCATCCCCTTCCTGATCGTCATCCCGGTGCTCGGCGTATCGGGGCCGGAGGGCGACGCGGGCAACCTCACTCTCGAGATCACGCTCACCCTGGCCGCGGGCGTGCTCGCCGCCATCATCCTGTTCTTCGGGGGACGCTGGGTGCTGCGCCCGCTGTTCCGCGAGATCGCCAAGTCCCGCTCGGCCGAACTGTTCACCCTGGCCGTCCTGCTCACCGTGCTCGGCGCCGGCTGGCTGACCAACACCGCCGGCCTGTCCTGGGAACTGGGCGCGTTTCTTGCGGGCATCGCCCTGTCCGAGACCCAATACAAGCACCAGATCGAGGCCGACATCCGTCCATTCCGCGACGTGCTGCTGGGGCTGTTCTTCATCACCATCGGCATGATGCTTAACGTCGGCGGACTGGCCGAGATCGGCCACTGGGTATTGATGTTCCTGGCCCTGCTGATCCTCGCCAAGATGGCGATCATCTTCCTGATCGGCCGGGCGATGGGAGAGGCCCCCGGCGTGGCACTGCGCTCGGGCCTGGTCCTGGCCCAGGGGGGCGAATTCGGCTTTGCCATGCTCTCGATCGCCAGCCCCGATTTGATGACCGACATGGAGCACCAGATCGTACTGGGCACGGTGATCTTCTCGATGGTGCTCACGCCGATTCTGGTCAAGTACAACGGCGTCATCGCCAAGCGACTGGTGCCGGGTTATGCGAAAAGCCGGCGCGAGCACAACATCGAGGTGCGCGCCGATGCCAGCGACGTATCCCGGCACGTGCTCATCTGCGGCTTCGGCCGGGTCGGCCAGAACGTCGCCCGCCTGCTCAAGAGCGAAGGCATTGACTACACCGCGATCGAGGTCGACCCGGATATCGTCCAGCAGGCCAACGAGGCCGCGCTGCGGGTGTACTTCGGCAACTCTACCCACCTCGACATCCTGCAGTCGGCTGGCCTGGACCGCGCTCGCGCCGTGGTGATCAGTCACCTCGACGATGCCTCGACCATCAAGACCATCGAGGTGATCCGCGGGCACAACCGCGATATCCCGGTGATCGTGCGCACCCGCACCGACGAGCACCTCGACCGCATCCACGAGGCCGGGGCCACCGAGGTGGTCGCCTCGGTCTACGAGATGAGCCTGGCACTCGGCGGGCATGTGCTGCGCACGCTCGACGTGCCGCTGGCGAAGATCCTGCGCCAGATCCAGGAAATCCGTCAGGCCGATTACGCCCCGCTGCGCCACACCTTCCACGGCGACCGCGCCCGGGACGAAAACGACTTCGCCCTGCTCGCCCCGCGCACCCTGAAGAACGTGGCGCTGGTGCCGGGAGCCGCGGCGATCGGCAAGCGACTCGGCGCGCTCTTGACCGACCACGACGACGTAGTGGTCGACGCCATCAATCGCCACGGCATCCGCGGCGAGAGCCCCAGCGACGAGGTCGAGCTACAGGAAGGCGACGTGCTGACCCTGTATGGCTCGCCGGAGACCCTCGACACCGCCGAACAATTGCTGCTCACCGGCCGGCCCGACTGACGGTCGGGGAAGGAAAATTGGAAACATGCCGGTATTTCACTAGGATGGGGCTATCGATGACAGACACCTGATGCCGATATCAGGGGAGGCAAGCGACATGATCGCCAATGTGGACAGCGGCTATAGCAACGTGGCGGCCGCCGACGGCATGCTCTCGACACCGTCCAATCAGCAGACGGCCAACCCGAGCGCCCAGACCCGTAACACGCCGGTCGAAAACCCGGTCGAAAATCGGGTCAACGGCGGTGAGCCGAGTGCCGCGGCGCAGAACCGTGCCGGTGACGAGCAACAGGACGGCGCGCCTGGCAGCATGATCGACGTGCGCGCCTGATCCAATCGGGATCGACACGAGGCAGCGACAAGGGCTGCCTGGGAATGCGGGCTCCGGCCCGCATTTTTTTGTTCCTGCAATACCCGCGACGGCCACGGCCACCATCCAACCCGCCGCTCGTGCAGCCGCGCGGCAAATAGGCGACAATCGCGCTCCGAATCCGACCACCTTGATACACGCCGGCCTCATAGGGCCCGCCTCGACCACGATCCGCATCCAACTCCATGAGCGACGCCAAGCAGTCCATCGCCCAGCCCGCCGATCACCACGACCCGATCTACCTGCGCGTGCACACCGAGCTCGGCCGAGCGCTGGCCACGCGTCTGGCAGCCGTCGCCGCGGACCGGCCGGTACTCGTCGTGCTGCCCGACAGTCGAGCGGTCAACGACACCCGCGCCGCCCTGGCATTCCTGGGCATCGAGGCCAGCATCTTCCCCGACTGGGAAGTCCTACCCTACGACCGCTTCTCGCCGCACCAGGACCTGATCTCCGACCGGCTGTCACGGCTGTGGCGACTCCCCGGCGAATCACGCGGCCTGACCCTGATCGCCGCCCCCACCCTGCTCCAGCGCCTACCCCCACCGGCCTTCGTCACCGGCCAGGGCATGGTGCTGGAGGTCGGGCAGCGCCTCGATCGCGAGGCCTATCGCCATCAACTCGAGGAGGCCGGCTACAGCCTGGTCTCCACCGTCGAGCAGCACGGCGAATACGCCCTGCGCGGCGGGCTGATCGACGTGTTCCCGATGGGTGCCAACGAGCCGGTGCGCATCGACCTGTTTGACGACGAGATCGAGACCCTGCGCCATTTCGACCCGGAATCGCAGCGTTCCACCGAAACGGTCGAGGCCATCACCCTACTGCCGGCGCGCGAATACCCCCTGACCGACAAGGGCATCGCCACCTTCCGTCAGAACTGGCGCAACACCTTCCCCGGTGATCCGACCAGCGCACCCATCTACAAGCAGGTATCGGAAGGGCTGGTGCCGGCCGGTATCGAGAGCTACCTGCCGCTGTTCTTCGAGTCGACCGCGACGCTGTTCGACTTCCTGCCGGACTCGGCGCGCCTGCTGTTGTTCGACGGCGTCGAGCAGGCCATCGAGGGCTTCGTCCACGAGACCAGCGAACGCTTTGCCCAGCGTGCCGGTGACATCGATCACCCCATCCTGGCCCCCGAGGCGCTCTACCAGACACCGGACGAGTTCGGTGAACATCTCAAGCGCCTTCCGCGCTGGCAGCTGGTGGCCGGCTCGGACGAGCGTTTCCCGCAGGCCGCCGACATCGGCGACCGGCCCCTGCCCGACCTGACGGCAGGCAGTGCCGCCCAGCCGGCGGTGATCGAGCGACTGGCCGAGTTCGTGCGCGGGTTCGACGGTCACACCCTCCTGGTCGCCGAGAGCAGCGGTAGGCGCCAGGCTCTGGTCGAGCAGACCAACGCCGCCGGCCTGAAACCGCTCGGCATCAAGGGTTGGGACGAGGCCGACAGGGCGCCGGTGACCATCGCCGTGGCCGAACTCGAGCACGGTGCCATCCTGCCGACGGCCGGCCGACCGGTGGCGGTGATCAGCGAGACCAACCTGTTCGCCGAGCGGGTCGCGCAACGACGGGCCAAGTCGCGTCGCGGTCGGGACACCGATGCGATCATCCAGAACCTCGACGATCTCGCCATCGGCGCACCGGTGGTCCACGAGGATCACGGGGTCGGCCGCTTCCAGGGACTGGTTACACTGGAGATGAACGACCAGCAGCAGGAATACCTGCTGCTGACCTACGCCGACGACGACAAGCTCTACGTACCGGTCTCGAGTCTCGAGCGGATCTCGCGCTACACCGGCGGGGCCGAGGAAACCGCCCCGCTGCACCGGCTGGGCTCCGGGCAATGGGAAAAGGCAAAGAAGCGCGCCGCCCAGCAGGTGCACGACGTCGCCGCCGAGCTCCTGGACGTGCATGCACGCCGGGCCGCACGCAAGGGCACCTCGCTCAAGGCCGACGAGGCCGACTACCACCAGTTCGCCGAGGAATTCGCCTTCGAACCGACCGACGACCAGCGGCTGGCCATCGAGCAGGTGCTGGTCGACATGGCGGCCGGCCAGCCAATGGACCGCGTCGTCTGTGGCGACGTCGGCTTCGGCAAGACCGAGGTGGCAATGCGCGCGGCCTTCGTCGCGGTCGAGAACCACACCCAGGTGGCCGTGCTGGTACCCACCACGCTTTTGGCCGAGCAGCACCTGCGCAACTTCCGTGACCGTTTCGCCAACTGGCCGGTGACCATCGAGAGCCTCTCGCGCCTGTCGGGTGGCAAGAAGACCGCTGAGTTGCGCGAGCGGATCAAGGCCGGCAAGGTCGATATCGTCATCGGCACCCACAAGCTGCTGCGTGATTCACCCGAGTTCGCCAACCTCGGGCTGGTGATCATCGACGAGGAGCAGCGATTCGGCGTGCGCGACAAGGAACGCCTCAAGGCCCTGCGCGCCGAGGTGGACCTCCTGACCCTGACCGCCACGCCCATCCCGCGCACGCTCAACATGGCGCTCTCGGGCATCCGGGACCTGTCGATCATCGCCACCCCGCCGCGCGAGCGACTGGCAGTCAAGACCGTGATCCTGCGCTGGGACGAGGTGCAGATCCGCGAGGCGATCCAGCGGGAACTCAAACGTGGCGGCCAGGTGTACTTCCTGCACAACGAGGTCAAGAGCATCGACCGCATGGCCCGCCTGGTCGAGGAGATCGTCCCGGAGGCGCGGATCGGCGTGGCGCACGGCCAGATGGGCGAGCGCGGGCTCGAACAGGTGATGTCGGACTTCTACCACCAGCGCTTCAACGTGCTGGTCTCGACCACGATCATCGAGTCGGGGATCGACATCCCCACGGCCAACACGATCCTGATCCATCGCGCCGACAAGTTCGGCCTGGCTCAGCTCCACCAGCTGCGAGGCCGGGTTGGCCGATCGCATCACCGGGCCTACGCCTACCTGATCACCCCGGAACCGGGCCAGCTCACCCCGGATGCGCAGAAGCGCCTCGAGGCGATCGCCGCGCTCGAGGACCTCGGCGTCGGCTTCACCCTCTCCACGCACGATCTCGAGATCCGCGGCGCCGGCGAGCTGCTGGGCTCGGGGCAATCCGGGCAGATGCACGAGGTCGGCTACCGCTATTACATGCAGCTGCTCGACCGGGCGGTCGCTGCCATCCGCCAGGGCCGCGAGCCGGCACTGGACGCGCCGATGCAGAACGCTAGCACCGAGGTCGATCTGGGCGAGCCCGCACTGATCCCGGAGGACTTCGTCAACGACGTCCATACCCGACTGACGCTGTACAAGCGTCTGTCGACGGCGACGGACGACGAGGCGCTCGACGAGCTCAAGGTGGAGCTGATCGACCGCTTCGGCCTACTGCCCGAGCCGGTCGTCGCCCTGATCGAGACCCACCGGCTGCGCATCCGTGCCCGGCGGATCGGCATTACCAAGCTCGAGCTCACGGCCCGGGGCGGCCGCCTGATCTTCGGCGAGAACGCCCGCATCGACCCGGCCAAGCTGGTCGCCGCCGTGCAGGCCGCCCCGGAGACCTATCGACTGTCAGCCGACACCCTGCGCTTTAACCGGGAAATGCCGACGCTCGACGAGCGCCTGAAGACCATCGAGGCCATCCTGCAGGACATCGCCCTGCCCGAGCCCACGAAGGCCAACACATGACCGACTCCAGCAAAAACGACGCGCCCAAGCGCCCTGCGCGTACCGCCCCGCTGTGGCGACGTGTCGCGGCGCTTTTCTACGACATGCTGTTCGTCATCGCCGTGGTGATCCTGGCCACGTTCATCGCCCTGGTGTTCACCGGCGGTGAGCCCGTTCCACCGGAAGGGCCCATCCAGTGGCTGTTCCGCCTCTACCTGCTCGCCTGGATCGCGGCCTACTTCGTGTTCTTCTGGTGCCGATTCGGCCAGACGCCCGGCATGAAGGTCTGGCGCCTGCTTCTGATCCGTGAACGCAGCGGCGCCTGCTTGGGGCCGATGCTGGCACGCTTCGGCTTCGGCGTGCTCAGCCTGGCCACGCTCGGCCTCTTGTTCTTCATCACACTGCGCGACCCACAGCGACGCAGCTGGATCGACGACCGCCAGGCCATGCGGGTGGTGCAGTTGCTGCCCGATGGCTGACGCAAGCGGAACCGATAAATGGAAAAGGCCCCGGACACGAGTCCGGGGCCTTTGTTTTTGCCTCGCGAGTTTTGCCCCGGCAATCAACCGGGGACCGTCATTCAGTCCGCCTGGTGGCGCAGGAACGACGGAATGTCGATGGTGTCGAGGTTGATCGCGGTGTTGCCGCGATGGGCGGTGCCGGCGTAGGCCTGCTGGACCTCGGCATGCGACGGCTCGCTCGACTCGTTCGACTCCTCGCGGCGAGCATTGTCGATCACCACGCGCGGCTTGCTCGACTCGGCGTTGACGTTCTTGATCCGAGACAGCCCGGTGGCCACCAGCGTGACGCGCAGCTGACCGTCGAGCTCGTCGTCGACTGCGGTGCCCACCTTGACCACCGCCTCGTCGCCGGCCAACTCCTGGACCATCTCGCCGATCTCCATGAACTCGCCGATCGACAGGTCGCCGTTGGAGGTGACGTTGACCAGGATGCCCTCGGCGCCGGTGAGGTTGATGTCGTCGAGCAGCGGGCTGTGAATGGCCGCTTCTGCTGCCTCGGCGGCGCGATTGTCGCCGGTGCCGATGCCGGTGCCCATCATGGCCGTGCCCTTCTCGGTCATGATCGCCCGCACGTCGGCAAAATCGAGGTTGATCTCACCCGGACGGGTGATCAGCTCGGAGATACCGGCCACGGCGGTGAACAGCACCTCGTTGGCGGCGGCAAAGGCATCACGCAGGGCGGCCTGCTTGCCCATCACTGCGGTGAGCTGGTCGTTCGGGATGACGATCAGCGAGTCGACGTTGTCCTCGAGTTCCTGGATGCCTTCCATGGCCACGCTAGTGCGCTTCTTGCCCTCGAATGAGAACGGCCGGGTGACCACCGCCACGGTGAGGATGTTCATGTCCCGTGCGATCTGGGCGATCACCGGTGCCGCGCCGGTGCCGGTGCCGCCACCCATGCCGGTGGTGATGAACAGCATGTTGGCGTCGGAGATTGCCTCCTGGATCTGCTCACGATCCTCGAGGGCGGCCTGACGGCCCAGTTCCGGGTCGGCGCCTGCACCGAGACCCTTGGTGATGTTCGCGCCGATCTGCAGTTGCGACGGCGCGTTGCTCTTCACCAGCGCCTGGGCATCGGTGTTGGCACTGATGTACTCGATGCCCTCGATGTGTTGCGTGACCATGTGGGCCACGGCGTTGCCGCCGCCCCCACCAACACCGATAACCTTGATCTTGGCGCTCTCGGTCTGCATTTCGGCCATAGTCCAGTTGCTCATGGTGTCATCTCCTTCTCTCGCGTGGCATTCAGATAAGTGGTGTGAATCAGAAGTGATCGCGGAACCAGCCCTTCAGGCGTTCCAGAACATTTCCATGGACCGTTGCCGGTCCATGGGCCGTTTGTTCGCGGGCCTGTTGCAGCCCGTGCAGCATCAAACCAATCCCGGCGGCGTTCGCCGGGTCCCCCAAGGCGTCCAGATTGCCGACCACACCCTGGGGGGTCCCCAGTCGGGCCGGCATCTGCAGAAAGTCTTCGGCCAACTCGACGAAGCCCGGCATCTGTGCCGTGCCGCCGGTGAGCACCACGCCGGCGTTCACCAGGTTCTGGCAACCCGACTGGCGGATCTCCTCCTGCACGTAGGAAAGGAGCTCCTCCACCCGCGGGCGGACGATGCGCATCATCGTCTCCTGCGGAATGCGCCGCGGCGGGCGACCGGAAACCCCCGGCACCTCGATGGCACGCGAGGCTTCGCGCTCGTCCAGCGCACCGAGGTTGGCGTGGTTGATCTTGATCTTTTCGGCCTCGGCCGGCGGCGTGGTCAGGCCGTAGGAAAGGTCGTTGGTGATCTGCTCGCCGGCGATCGGCAGCACGGCGGCATAACGCAGCGCCCCGCCGGTGTAGATCGCGATATCCGTGGTGCCACCGCCGATGTCGATCAGCACCACCCCGAGTTCGCGCTCGTCGTCGTTGAGCACGGCGCGGGCCGCGGCGATCGGCTCGAGGATGGTGCCTTCGACATGCACGTCACAACGCTCAACGCACTTGATCACGTTCTGCACATTGTTCGCCGCCGAGGTGACGATGTGCACGTTCGCCTCCAGCCGATGGCCGCTCATGCCTTGCGGTTTGCGGATACCGTCCTGCCCGTCGATGCGGAACTCCTGCGGCTCGCAATGCAGGATCTGCTGGCCATCGGGGATCTTCACCGCTCGGGCCGACTGGATCACCTGGCTGACATCGCCGTCGGTGATCTCGCGCCCCCCGGTGCCGGTCATCCCCTGCGAGTCCAGGCTGCGGACGTGATCGCCTGCGACCCCGACCCATGCCGACCCGATCTCGCAGTCCGACAAGGCACTCGCCCCGTCGATCGCGCGGCGAATCGCCATCGAGGTGGACTCGATATCGACCACCGAGCCACGCCGCAGCCCCTTGTTGGTCGGATGCGAGCCGTAGCCGATCAGGCTCAACCGACCGTCGCCGTCGCATTCGCCAACGAGGGCCGCCACCTTGCTGGTGCCGATGTCGAGTCCGACAACGAACTCCCGCTCTCCTTTTCTCAACGCGCTCATGCTGTGTTTCTGCCCTTGATTGCCATGGTTTCGGTTCGTTCCTGGCTCCAAAACATCCCTGTCAGTCGTTTGTTGTCTTTTCGTTCGTTTCGCTGTCCGCCTCGCGCCAGGCCACGGCAAAGCCGTTGCTGTAGCGCAGGTCGATGCGCTCGACCCGGTCCATCTTCCCGGCCAGCGTGTCCGGGTAGACGTCCAGCAATCGCTGCAGTCGTGCCTCCAGCGATTCCTGCCCGGTGTGGATCACCGCCCCGGAGGCGAGCGCGAGACTCAGCGAGCCGCGCGGGCTCATCGTCACGCCCGCGAGTTCCAATCCGACCGTGGCCAGCACCGGCTTGAGGCTGGTGTAGCGTTCCCAGACGGTCCACTGGCTGCCGGTCGGTCCGGCCAGCCGCGGCAGGCTCAGATCGACGGGTCGCCGCTGTGGGGCGAACACCGCGCCCGAAGCGCTCAGCAACCGGTCCCCGTTCCAGGCGGCGATCGGCTGATGGGTCTGCAGACTCACCAGCAGCCGATCCGGCCATTGCCGGGTAATACGCACCTCGGTAAGCCAGCCGTCCTCGAGCAATCGCTCGCGCAACGCCGTGATATCCACACTCCAGATCCCCTGCCCCAGCGCGGGCCACAGTTCCTGACGGGCCTGCTCCTGGGTGACGAAGCGATTGGCTCCGTCGATCTCCAGTGCCGCCACCGGCGACTGGAGCTTGAGCCAGACCCGCTGAGAGACCAGTGCCACCGCGGCGACAAAGGCCAGCCACAGTCCGATCCGCCAGGCCCAGCGCAACACCACCCGCAGGCCTGTAACGAACGCCGTCCAGCGCTCGCGCCAGCTCGGCCCGCGGGGCCGTACCCGGGAGGCACGTCGCGTTGTCATCAAACCGCTCCATCAGCCGACTCACCTCCCGTGGACACCCCGGCCGGGTGGGGCCGGCTGCCCAGGGTCTGCTCGAGAATGGCGACACAGAGCCCCGGAAAATCCATCCCGACCGCGTGCGCGGCCATGGGTACCAGCGAATGACTGGTCATCCCGGGGACTGTGTTTACCTCGATCAACCAGTGCCGCCCCTCGGCGTCGCGAATGAAATCAACCCGGCCCCAGCCTCGGGCACCAATCAGGCCGAATGCCGTCCGGGCCGCCTCAGCCAGCCGGGCCTCTTCCTCAGCAGAAAGGCCACAGGGAATCCGGTAGCCGGTGTCCTCGGCCTCGTACTTGGCCTGGTAGTCGTAAAAGGCATGGTCGGCGCTCGCCTCGATCCGGATCGCCGGCAGGCTCTGTTCGCCGAGGATGGCAACGGTGTACTCGCCACCGGCGATGAACTGTTCGACCATAACCTCGCCATGGGCGGCGGCCTCGCGGAAGGCCGGTTCGACACCCGCCGGGTCATCGACCTTGCTCACGCCGACGCTGGAACCGTCCGCCGTCGGCTTGATAATTACCGGCCAACCCAGCGCCTCGGCGGCCTCGCGTGCCGCGGAGAGGCTGTCGACCATGGCAAAGGCGGGCGTGTCCAGTCCCGCGCCCTGCCAGATGCGCTTGCACATCACCTTGTCCATGCCAATGGCCGAGGCGGCCATGCCGCTGCCGGTGTAGGGCATCTCGGCCAGTTCCAGCAGTGCCTGAACCTGACCGTCCTCGCCGCCACGACCGTGCAAGGCGATAAAGACCCGATCGACCCGCTCGGCCAGCAGGCGTTTGCCCAGTTCCTGGGCACCGGCGCGATCCAGATCGACGCCGATCGCATCCACGCCGCGGGAGATCAATGCCTCGTGGACGGCCCGGCCACTGGCGAGCGAGACCTCCCGCTCGGCCGACCAGCCGCCCATCAGCACCATCACGCGCCCCAGGGCTTGTGCTTGTGCCTGTTGTGCCTGCTCGTTCATGCCCGGTCCTCCCAGTGCTCGAGCAGCAACCCCGGCAGGCTGCCGACATTGCCGGCACCCAGCGTCAGGACAATGCCGTCTTCGCGGACCATGTCGTCGATCACCTCGACCACCTGGGCCGGCTCGGCGACAAAGACCGGGTCGACCTGGCCGCGAGCACGGATCGCCCGGGCCAGGCTCCGCCCGTCGGCACCCGCGATTGGCTGTTGGCCGGCGGCGTAGACCTCCATCAGGATCAGCTGGTCCACCTGCGAGAGCACCTCGACAAAGTCCTCGAACAGGTCGCGGGTGCGGGTGTAGCGATGCGGTTGGAAGATCAGGAGCAGCGGCTCGTCCGGCCAGGCATCGCGCACCGCCGCCAGGGTGGCGGCGACCTCGCGCGGGTGATGGCCGTAGTCGTCGAGCAGCATCCGCCGCCCCTGCGTGAAGGCGAGCGAACCGCGACGCTCGAGGCGGCGACCGACGCCCTTGAAGCCGGCCAGTGCCCGGACGATCGCCTCACCCTCGACGCCGAGGTCGTGGGCGACCGTGATCGCCGCCAGGGCATTGAGAATGTTGTGCCGCCCCGGCATCGCCAGCCGGCAATGCCACGACTCGCCGCCCGGCAGGCTGACGTCGAAGCTCGACTCGAAGCCATCGCTGTGGATGGCCGTGGCGCGCACGTCGGCCGGCTCATCGATGCCATAGGTCAGCACCTGCCGACCCACCCGGTCGACGATGCTCATGGTGTGACTGTCATCGGCACACAGCACCGCCAACCCGTAGAACGGCAGGTTGTGCAGGAATTCGACGAAGTGATCGAGCAGGCGCGAGAAATCGTTGTCGTAGGTCTCGAGGTGATCGGCGTCGATATTGGTGACCACCGCGACGTGCGGCTGCAGGTGCAGGAAGGAGGCATCCGACTCGTCGGCCTCGGCGAGCAGGTATTCACCCCGGCCGAGGCGCGCGTTCGAGGCGCTGGATAGCAGCTTGCCGCCGATCACGTAGGTGGGATCGAGCCCCGCCTCGGCCATGATCGCGGCCAACAGCGAGGTGGTGGTGGTCTTGCCGTGGGTGCCGGCGACCGCCAACCCGATCCGAAACCGCATGATCTCGGCGAGCATCTCGGCACGACGCACCACCGGCATGCGCCGCTCGTGCGCCGCCAACAGCTCCGGGTTGTCCGCTGCGATCGCGGTCGAGACTACCAACACGTCGGCCCCGGCGAGATTCTCCGTGGCATGACCGATGAACACCTCGATGCCCAGCTCGCGCAGGTGACGCACCGCCGGCGATTCGTTCATGTCCGAGCCGGACACCACGAAGCCCAGCGTGTGCAGCACCTCGGCGATACCGCTCATGCCCGCCCCGCCGATACCGACGAAGTGCAGGTGGCGCACCTTGCGCATGCGCACCTGGGCGACCGGGGCGAAATCGGCTGTCACTGCATCCATTACCGGCCCTCCCCGGGTTGTGTGTTTTGGGTTTTCCCGGCGATCACGTCCTCGCAGATCGCCGCGATCCGCGCGGTGCTGTCGGGCACGGCCGCCTCGCGGGCACGTGTCGCCATGTCGAGCAAGGCGGCCCGGTCGGCCAGTAGCGGCCCAAGCAGACGTGCCAGGGTGTCGACGTCCGCCTCGTGCTGGTTCAAGAGCCGAGCGGCACCCTGATCAACCAGCCAGGCGGCATTGAATCGCTGGTGATCGTCGACGGCGTGTGGGAACGGCACGAACAGCGCGCCGATACCTGCAGCGGCGATCTCGGCAACGGTCATGGCGCCCGCCCGGGCGATGACGAAATCCGCCCAGCCGAAGGCCTCGGCGATGTCGTCGATATAGCCCGATACCTCGTGGCGACTGTCGGCACCCCAGTCGACAGACTCGTAATGGGCGACGGCCTTCTCCAGATGACGTGGCCCCGCCTGGTGACGCACGACCAGATCGGTTTGCTGGCTAATACGTGCCAGTGCCTGAGGCACGGCCTCGTTGAGCGCCTGGGCGCCCAGGCTGCCGCCGAGCACCAGCACGCGTACCGGCCCACCACGACCCTCGAACCGGCTTGCCGGCTCCGGCAGGGCGGCGATCTCGTTACGCACGGGGTTGCCCACCACATGGCTTGAGGCCAGTGCCTTCCCGAAGGCCTTCGGGTAGGCCGCCAGCGTCACGCGGGCCAAACGGGAGAGCACCCGGTTGGTCAGCCCGGCAATGGCGTTCTGTTCGTGGATCACCAGCGGCCGGCGCAACAGCCAGGCCGCAAGTCCGCCCGGCCCGGCGGCAAAGCCGCCCATGCCGATCACCAAAGCGGGGCGGTGGCGGCGCAACAGCCCGCCGGCCTGCCAGACGGCCTGCAGCAGCCGGAAGGGTGCTGCCAGCCGGGTGGCCAGCCCCTTGCCGCGCAGCCCGCCAATGGCGAGATAGTCGATCGGGTAGCCGGCCTCCGGGACCAGGCGCGATTCGATGCCGCGCTCGGTGCCCATCCAACGGATGGCGTAGCCACGCTCGGCCAGTGCACCGGCCACCGCCAGTGCCGGCACCACGTGCCCGCCGGTGCCACCGGCCATGACGTAGATCACCGCGCGGCTCACCGAGTCACCTCCCGCACATCCTCGATACCGGCCTCGGCCATCGCCCGGCTGGCCTCGTGGTGTACACGCAGGATCAGGCCCATGGCAAGCAGGGTCGCGACCATCGCCGAACCGCCGTAGCTGATCAGCGGCAGGGTCAGGCCCTTGGTGGGCAGCAGCCCCATGTTCACGCCCATGTTGATCAGCGTCTGCATGCCGATCCAGGTGCTGATGCCCCAGGCCAGCGCCGCGCCGGTGTAGTGCTTCACCGCCCAAGCCATGCGCGCGATCACGAAGCCACGCCAGACCAGCACCCCGTAGAGCCCCAGCAACGCGATGACGCCGAACAGGCCGAATTCCTCGGCGTAGACGGCGAAGATGAAATCGGTGTGCGCCTCCGGCAGATAGGCGAGCTTCTGCACGCCCTCGCCCAGACCGCGGCCGAACAGCCCGCCGGTACCGATAGCGATCAGGGCGTTGACGAGCTGGTAGCCGTCGCCGAACGGGTCGGCAAAGGGATTGGAGAATGACAGCAGGCGATCGACCCGGTACTGGGCCGAGAACACGCCGACCACGGCCAATGCCCCGCCGGCGGCCATCAACATCAACATGGTTTGCAGCTGGGCGCGCATCAGCCAGGCCATGGCAAAGAGTGTCGCGCCGAGCACCAGGGTGTTGCCGTAGTCCGGCTGCAGCAGCAGGAGCGTCGAGGCGAGCATGATCACCGCCACCGGGGCTGCCATGCCGCGGATACGCGTCTGTACCTTCTCCAGGTGCACACCGAGATAGGCAGCCATCCAGACGATCATGCCCAGGCGAGCAAACTCGCTCACCTGGACCCGCATGAAGCCCAGATCGATCCAGCGCGTCGCGCCGTTCACGGTGTGTGCCACCCCCGGGATGAACAACACGGCCAAGGACAGGATCGAGGCGATCAGGATGACGTTTCGCAGGGCTACAAAGTGGCGCAACGGCACCATCAGCAGCACAGACAGCGCGATCAAGCCGACGACCACCGCGCCTGACTGACGAATCAGCAGACCACGGCCGGCTGCCGCGGAATCGCCCATGCCGAGGGTGGCCGATGCGACCATCACCAGGCCGATCGACAACAGCGCCAGCAGCGCGATGAGGAACGACCGATCCAGGGAAATGCCGCTGGTGGCATCTTTTGCCCCGTCGACCACATTGCGATCGGCGAGCCATTGCAGACCCTGGCTGCCCAGTCGTCCAAGCGATTGCCAACCGCGGGCGTTGAGTTGCCACAGGCTCATGAGGCCACCTCCACGGAAACCTGCGCCGGTACATCACGCGGGTCGCAGATCGACTCGGCCGCCCGGGCAAAATGCTCGCCGCGATCGGCATAGCCGCGGAACTGGTCGAAGCTCGCACAGGCCGGGGACAGCAACACCACTACCTGCCGACCGGGCGATACCCGGGCAGAGGCCTTCTCGGCGGCCCAGGTCACGGCGGCCTCGAGCGACTCGCAGCGTGCGATGGGCAACGTGCCCCCGGCTGCCGAGGCGAGTACCGATTCAATCCGGTCGGCATCGACGCCGATCAGCGCCACGCCCAGGGCGTGGGTCTTGAGGGCCGCGGCCAGCTCCTCGAAGGACTGACCCTTGGCCTGACCACCGACAATCACCACCTGGCCGGCCACGCCGCCCGCGGCCAACCCATCGATCGCGGCCACGGCAGCACCGACATTGGTGGCCTTGGAGTCGTTGATGAAGCGCACCTCGCCGCCATTGACCGGCCAGCGGCAGACCACCTGCATGCGATGCGGCAGGCCGGTGAACGCGACCAACGCGGCACGCAGGGCCGCCCCGTCGAGCGCGGCTCGACCGGCCACGGCCTCGACCAGCCCCAGGGCAGCCAGGGCATTCATGCGGTTGTGAGCCCCCGGCAGGGAAAGATCCTCGCCGGCGAACAGCACCTGGTCGTCGCGACAGAGGGATTCGCCATCGGCATCCAGGTAATAGCGATGCTCGGCGCCAAGCGAGTCGTCGCTCGCCCCGGCGGAAAAGGTCACGACCCGAGCGCCACTGTCGGTTGCCATCGCCGCAACACGCGCATCGTCGGCATTGATCACGACCGTCTCGGCATGGACGAGGATCTTCTGCTTGAGGGCCGCATAGGCATCGATCGAGCCGTGCCGGTCGAGGTGATCGGCACTGATATTTAATACGGTCGCGGCCCGTGCGCGGATGGCCTCGGGATCGCAGGCCTCCAACTGGAAGCTCGAGACCTCGAGCACCAGGACATCGCCCGGCTCGGCCAGCAGGTCCAAGGCCGGGGTGCCGTAGTTGCCACCAATGGCCACCCGATACCCCGCGGCGGTGAGCAGTTCGGCGGTCAATGCCGTGACCGTGCTCTTGCCGTTGGAGCCGGTGATCAGGACATAGGGCACCGGGGCATGGCGCAGCGCGACGGCGATGTCGCTCTCAACCGGAATGCCGCGATGGCGCGCCTCGTCCAGCAGCCCCGCCAGCGGTTCGACTGCGGAGTCGAGCCCCGGGCTCAGCACGATGCCGTCGAGCGCTCGGAGTTGGACCGAGTCGAGCATGGCCGCGCCGATTTCCCCGTCGAAGACCGTGTCGGCACCGAACGCGTCGAGCCAAGCGACGCGAGGAGCATTCGCCCCGCGGGTGTCGGCGGCGACGAACGACTCGCCGCGACGAGCGAAGAAGCGCCCCGCGGAAAATCCGGTCTGTCCCATGCCGACAATCAGTTTCATCAGCGCACCTTCATCGTTGCCAGGCCGATCAACACCAGGATCACGGTGATGATCCAGAAGCGCACGATCACCTTCGGCTCGGGCCAGCCCTTGAGCTCAAAGTGGTGATGGATCGGCGCCATGCGGAAGATGCGCTTGCCGGTCAGCTTGAACGAGGCGACCTGGAGCATCACCGAGACGGTCTCGAGCACGAAGATGCCGCCCATGATGAACAGCACGATCTCCTGGCGGACCATCACCGCGACGATGCCCAAGGCCGCCCCCAGGGCCAGCGCACCCACGTCACCCATGAACACCTGGGCGGGGTAGCTGTTGAACCAGAGAAAGCCGAGACCCGCGCCGACGATCGCGGCGCAGAAGACCACCAGTTCGCCCACCCCGGCGATGAACGGCAGGCCCAGGTAGTTGGCGAACTCGTAGTGACCGGTGACGTAGGCAAACGCGCCCAATCCACCGGCGACCAGAACGGTGGGCATGATCGCCAGCCCGTCGAGCCCATCGGTGAGGTTGACGGCGTTCGAGCTGCCGACTACCACGAAATAGGTCAGGATCACGAAGCCGAAGCCCAGCGGGATCAGGGCATCCTTGACCAGCGGGATCAGCAGACTGGTCTCGGCCGGCGTCTCGGCGATCGAAAACAGGAAGACGGCGGCCACCAGCGCGATGACCGACTGGCCCAGGTATTTCCAACGCGCGGCCAGCCCGTCGCTGTTGCGACGCGAGAGCTTGAGGTAGTCGTCCCAACCACCGATCAGGCCAAAGCCCATGGTGGTCAGCAACGCGACCCAGACATAGACGTTACCGAGGCTGCCCCAGAGCAGCATCGAGACGGCAATCGAGATCAGGATCAGCGCCCCACCCATGGTGGGCGTGCCTGCCTTGGCCAGGTGGGTCTGCGGGCCGAGTTCGCGGATCGGCTGACCCGCCTTGACGCTTTGCAGCCAGCGGATAACGAACGGGCCAATCGCCAGCGAGATCAACAACGCCGTGGCCACGCCCAGCATCGCGCGGAACGTCAAGTATTCGAATACGCCAAAGAAGCTGGCGTACTGGGTCAGCCATTCAGTCAGCCAGAGCAGCATCTCGCCCTCTCCCTGTGGTGGTGTTGCCGGTCCCCGGCGCGATGCCGATCTCCCGTTCGAAGGCCTCGCGGACCCGTTCGATGTGCATGAAACGTGAGCCCTTGAGCAGCACCGTCACGGCTGTCCGGCCGTAGTCGGCCAAGCGCTGGCGCAATGCCTGGGCGGCCGCCTCGCTGTCCTCGACCACATCGAGCGAGCCGGCCGGGCCGCCGGCAGCCTCGAAACCGGCGGCGAGCGCCGCGGCCCCCGGACCGACCGCGATCACCCCCTGGAGTTCCTGGCCAGCGGCGAACTCGCCCAACTGGCGATGGAGTAGCTCGTCCTCCGAGCCCAGCTCGCCCATGCTGCCGAGCACAGCAAACCGTGCCCCGGGCTGGCCGGCCAGGTAGCCGAGCGCGGCCCGCATGGACTCGGGGTTGGCGTTGTAGCTGTCATCGATCAATTGCCAGCCGTTGGCGAGCACCACCAGCCCCATCCGCCCGGCCGGCGGCTGGAAGGTGGACAGCCCGGTCGTGATCGCCTCGACGGGCGCACCCGCCAGGCGTGCCAGCCCGATCGCGGCGAGCAGATTGGCAGCGTTGTGCGCGCCGGGCATGGGCACGGCAAGGCGATCGAACACCGGCTGACTGCGTTCGGTGACCGACAGCTCGTGGGCCGTCGCATCGTATTCGCCGAACCAGGTTGCCCATTCACGATGGCAGGGATCGAGCGTGAAGGTCTCGGACTGCGGCGCGGCCTTCAGCCACTGGTCGGCGCCGTTGGAATCCAGGTTGATCAGCGCTCGGGCCGCGGCGGGGCAGTGGCGATAGATCTCGCCCTTGGCCTCGATGATGCGTTCGACCGAGCCGAACTCGCCCACGTGGGCACGCCCGGCCATGGTGACCACGACGATGTCCGGGGCGACCAACTCGGTCAGCCGGGCGATCTCGCCAACGTGGTTGGCACCCATCTCGACTACCGCAAAACGCGTTTCGGGCGCCCAGTCGAGCAAGGTCAGTGGAACGCCGATGTCATTGTTGAGATTGCCGCGGGTGGCCGCCGTGGCGCCGATCTGACCCAGCATGGCGGCCAGCAGTTCCTTGACGGTGGTCTTGCCGCTGCTGCCGGTGATCCCGATCACGGTCGGATCGACCGCCTCGCGCCAGCCCCGGGCTAACCGCCCCAGGGCGGCGAGCGTGTCGTCGACGATCACCTGTGGCAGGGCACAATCCGGTTGTTCGCGTTCGACCAGCGCGGCGACCGCCCCCTGTTGGGCCGCCTGGTCGATGAAGCCATGCGCATCGAAGTTCGGGCCCTTCAGGGCGACGAACAGTCGGCCGCCCAGTTCGGCCCGGGTGTCGGTGCCCACGCCGGCTACCGGTAGTGCACCGTCGGGGTTCGGGACCAGGCGTCCCTCGGCCCAGCGGGCGATCTGGTCGAGCGTGGCCCGGATCATGGCGCCACCTCCCGTGCCTGTTCGCGAACCACCAGACGGTCATCGAACGGGCGCATCTGGTCGCCGATTTCCTGGCCGGTTTCATGGCCCTTGCCGGCAACCAGCAGGCAATCGCCCGGACGTCCGTCGGCGAGCCGGCGGATACCGTTGGCAATCGCCTCCTGCCGATCGACGAGGCGTTCGACCTCCGCGGGGTGCGTCATGCCGGACAGGATCGCGTCGATGATCGCCTCGGGCGATTCACTGCGCGGGTTGTCACTGGTGATGATTACCCAGTCGGCCAGGCGTTCGGCCACGGCCCCCATCAGCGGGCGCTTGCCGGTGTCGCGGTCGCCACCACAGCCGAAGATCACGCCCAAGCGGGCGCCATGAGGCAGCCCTTCGCGCAGGCTGGCAAGCACGTTCTCCAGGGCATCGGCGGTATGGGCGTAGTCGACCACGGCAGTCATGCCGCGACCGATCGCAAAAGTTTCCATCCGGCCCGGCGGGGTCTTGAGCCGTCCCACATGGTGGGCAAGGGCATCGAGCGTCTCGCCCACCACCAAGCGCGCGGCCAGCGCGGCGAGCAGGTTCTCGGCATTGAAGCGACCGGCCAGCGCCGCCTCGAGCTCGGCCCGTTCGCCGAAGCCGCTGACTGCTAGTCGCATGCGGCCCGACTCCGGGGCCTCGAGCACGCCGGTCAGGCATGGGCGGCAGTCGGTCGAGCCGGCCGCCGGGGCCAGCGAGTAGCACAGCTGGCGTGGCGCGTCATCTCGGGCGGCGAGTGTGTCGAGCATTCGCGCCGTCGCCGACTGGTCGGCATTGAGTACCGCCTGGCGCAGGCTCGGCAAGGCGAACAGGCGGGCCTTGGCCCCGAGGTAGGCCTCGACGTCGCCGTGATAGTCGAAGTGGTCCCGACCGAGGTTGGTGAACACCCCGGTGCGGATGGGCAGGCCGTCCACCCGGCCCTGGGTCAGGGCGTGGGAGGAGACTTCCATGACGATCTCGCGCGCGCCCTCACGGACCAGTTCGCCGATCAGGCGCCAGTTTTCGATCAGTCCCGGCGTGGTGTTGGTCGTGGCCTGGTACTCCGCTCGCGGCGACCACAGTCCCCAACCCAGCGTACCGATCACCCCGACGGGCTCGCCGTCGAAGCCGATCAACCCGGCGACCAGGTGGCAGACGGTGGTCTTGCCGTTGGTCCCGGTGACCGCGGTAATCGCAACCGCCTCGTGGTTCCAGCCATTGGCCTGCATGATCAGTTCGGCGACCGCCTCCTCCGGGCGGTCGATCAGCATCACGCCCTTGGCCGGCGTAAGCCCGGCACCAATGACCCCGGCCGCCCCGCGGGCCAATGCATCCGCGACGAACCGATCGGCATCGTGCGACTGGGTTTCGCGGGCATAGAAGAGCGTGCTGGCATCGAGATCGCGGCTATCGTCGCTGATCGCGCGCACCCGACGATCCGGGGCGCCGGCATGACGCAGCCGGGCAATCTCTCGCAAACCGATTTCGGGGAATGCCACGCGCGCCATGTCAGCCAGCCTCCCGGGATCGATTGGAGTCGGCCACCACGGACGGCAGGTCCCCGGCAATCTGCCCGGCAGGCAGTTCCGGCAGGTTGTCCGGGCGGATATTGAGCATGCGCAGCGCACCGCTCATCACCCGCTGGAAGACGGGTGCGGCGACATCGCCGGCATAGACCTTGCCGGCATTGGGCCGATGCAGGACGACGACCAGGGCCAGCCGCGGATCGCTCGCCGGAGCCAGGCCGGCAAAGACAGTGTTGTAGTCGGTTCGGGAGTAGCCGCCCTCGCCCAGGCGTCGCACGGTGCCGGTCTTGCCGGCAACCTGGAAGCCGGTTACGGCAGCCTCGGGCGCCGTGCCGGTCGGCGAGACCACGGAACGCAACATGCCGACCACGCGGTCGGCTACTTCGGGCTCGAACACCGGCCGGGTTTCGGGTGGGTCGTCCAGGCGCAACAGGCTGGGTGCCACGAACTGACCGCCATTGCCTAGTGCGACATAGGCCGAGGCCAGTTGCAACGGCGTAACCGCCAGTCCATAGCCGTAGCTGTGTGCGGCCGTGTCGGCCACACGCCAGTCGCGCCACAGGCTGAGCGAGCCGGAGGCCTCGCCCGGGAAACCCACGCCGGTGACCTGTCCGAAGCCCAGCCCCCGGTAGGTGTTCCAGATGACCTGGGCCCCGAGGTCCTCGGCCAGCATGCTCGCACCGATGTTGCTCGACTTCTCCAGCAGGCCGGTCATGTCAAGCGTGCCGTAATTGCGGTGATCGTGGATGGTAAAGCCGCCAACCCGACGGTAACCCGGGGCCGTGTCGACGGTATCGGACGGCTGCCAACGACCGCTGGCGAGCGCGGCGGCCACGGTAAAGGGCTTGACCGCCGAACCCGGCTCGAACTGGTCGACTATCGAGTGGTGACGGGTAAGCGACGGGTCGATCGCGGCCCGGTTGTTCGGATTGAACGACGGCGCACTGGCCATGGCCAACACCTCGCCGGTGGCCACGTTCATCAGGGTGGCCGATCCACCTAGCGCATCATGCTCCTCGACTGCACGCGATAGTTCGCGATACGCGAGGTATTGCAACCGCCGATCGATGGAGAGGGCGAGATCCTGCCCCGGCCGCGCGGCCTGAACCACGCCCAGGTCGACAATCTCGCGACCATCACCGTCCTTGAGGATGCGCCGCTTGCCCGGGGTACCGGCAAGCAGCTCGTCGAAACTCAGCTCGATGCCGGCCAGCCCCTCGTCGTCGATATTGGCAAAGCCCAGCAGCGGCGCGGTGACGTCCGCGGTCGGATAGAAACGCTTGTATTCACGCTTGAGACCCACGCCCGGCAGCTTGGCCGCACGCACCGCCTCGGCGAGGCTCGGGCGCACCTGGCGGGCGACGTACAGGAACCGGCGCGAGCCGTATTCGCGCACCCGCCGCTGCAACTCGGCGGCAGGCTGATCGAGGATTTCCGCCAGCCGGGTGACCGCCTCGGGGTGGGCGCCGATTACCTTGGGGTCGATCCAGATCGCGTGCATCGCGACGCTGATGGCCAGCGGCTCGCCGTGGCGATCGGTGATCATGCCGCGATGGGCCGCAATGGTCTGTACGCGCTGTTGGCGATCACCGCCCTGCTCGGCATAGAAATCCCGTTCGGTGACCTGCAACTGCACCGCCCGACCGAGCAGCATGACTGCCGCGAACGCAAACACCATCAGCACGACACCCGCACGCCAGCGCACGCCCAGCCAGGTGGCCCAACGGGTAATAAATGCCCAGGCCGCCTTCATCGGAACACCACCGTGATCTGATCCTCGGCCGGCGGACGCATGCCGAGGTCTTCAGTCGCGATACGTTCGATCCGCCCCTGGGCGGTCAACGTGCCCTCTTCGAGCTGCAGCTCGGCATAGGTCCCTTCGAGACGTTCGATGCCGTCCCGCGCCACGGCGATCTGCTGGGTCAGTCGCCGATCCTCGGCCACCAGCACCACCACCGCGAGCGCGCTCGAGACAACCAGCACCAGCAAGAAGAGATTGACCGCCCTCATGACGTGCGCTCCGCGACCCGCATGATCGCGCTGCGTGCACGCGGGTTCTTAGCGGTTTCCTCGCGGCCGGCGCGAATGGCCTTGCCGACTTTCTTCAACGCCACCTCGCCGACCGGGTTGCCGAAGAAATCCTTGCCGGCCGTGCTGTGATCGCGGATGAAGCGTTTGACGATACGGTCCTCGAGCGAATGGAAGCTGATCACCACCAGCCGGCCACCCGGCGCGAGGTGCTCGAGCGCCTGCTCGAGGGCCTGGGTGATCTCGTCGAGTTCCTTGTTTATATAGAGCCGGATCGCCTGGAACGTGCGGGTGGCCGGATGCTTGTTTGGGTCGCGCCTCGGGATGGCCGCGACGACGCAATCCACGAGGTCAGTCGTGCGGGTCAGCGGGGCTTGCTCGCGACGGTCAACGATGCCGGCGGCAATCCGACGCGCGAAGCGTTCCTCGCCGAGCCGAAACAGCACGTCACGGATCTCCTCTTCCTCGGCGACCGCCAGCCAGTCGGCCGCCGACGGCCCGTGGCTCTGGTCCATCCGCATGTCCAGCGGACCGTCGAATCGGAACGAAAAACCTCGCTCGGCCTGGTCGAGCTGAGGCGAGGACACGCCCAGATCGAACATCACGCCGTCCACCGGCTGGTCGATGCCGTGCTCGGCCAGGGCCTCGCCCCAGCCGGAAAAGGAGGCCTTGATAAAGGAGAAGCGAGAATCCTCGCCGGCAAGCCGGCCGGCGCTAACTGCTGCCTCGGCATCGCGATCGAAACCGACCAGTCGCCCCTTCGCGGAGAGCTTCGCCAGGATGGCGCGGCTGTGGCCGCCGCGACCGAAGGTGCCATCCACATAGGTGCCCGCCGGGTCGGTGACCAGGTGATCGACCGCCTCGTCGCGCAACACCGTGTCGTGGCTGGCATCGACCGTCATAGCGACAGGGTCTCCAGGGCCGTGGGCAGTTGGTCGTCCTCGTCAGACTGGTCGAGGAACTCCTCGGTCATCTGACTCCACAGTGGCTGCGACCAGAGCTCGAGCTTCTTGCCCTGCCCGACCAGCACGGCCGGTTTTTCCAGCTTCGCGTGGGCGCGCAGCGCGGGGGGAATGACAATACGGCCGGCCGAGTCGAACTCGACCTGGGTGGCGTGACCGATCAACATCCGCTTGATGCGGTTGGCGGTCTTGTTGAAGGACGGCAGGGCATCGATCTGTTTCTCGATTTCCAGCCAGGTCGCCAGCGGGTAGATAAGGAGGCAGTGTTCCTGCGTGTCGATGGTAAGGATCAGTTGGTTCTCATCCTGGGCAAACGCCTCCCGATGACGCGTGGGCATGGCCAGGCGACCTTTGGCGTCGAGATTCAGGTTGGTGATGCCTCGGAACACTTTTTCCCACTTTTCCCCACTTTTCTACACCTGCGCGCACTATAGCCCCAGCCAACAGGGCTATCAAGCAAATGGCGGCATTTTTCTTTTGACCACAAGGAGTTAGCCAACAAATAGAGGAGAATCGAGACCCTGTTTCCAGATAAAAACAGGGGGTTACCGCGCATAGATAACAAAGCGCACGAGGATGTGCGCAGCCGCATCCCGGCGCACCGAAGTGCCGGTGGGGGAAAGTGGGAGGAAATCGGGTACGGGTGCCGCGGGGTGGAGTCGAGCGTGTCCGCCGAGTCGGCAGGGCTTCGATTAGCCGCATTCGCCGGCGGAAACGGGATCGTTCCGCCGAAAACACAAAATGGGGTGGAGTCAGCCGGTAAGCCGGGTTCTGTCGTGGATTGCCATTCATCTGGGCGCGACGTCACCGTCGCGCTCGAGCAGCCTACCCGGGAACAGCGCGGGCCACGCCATTGTTCCCCTATTTGGCCTTGCTCCCGGTGGGGTTTACCGTGCCACGACGTGTTACCACGCGTGCGGTGCGCTCTTACCGCACCCTTTCACCCTTACCTGTGCCACCTTGCGGTGGCCATCGGCGGTCTACTCTCTGCTGCACTTTCCGTCGACTCGCGCCGCCCAGGCGTTACCTGGCACCGTGCCCTATGGAGCCCGGACTTTCCTCGACGTTCACGAGGAACGCCGCGACAATCTGGCCAACTCCGGCGGCGGAGTATAAAGAAACCGCAGCCGGTGTCGAGGCGAGCGTGATTCGAACCCGTCATCCACGGGGGAGTCCGGTAGACTTCGAACGCCGAAACCGTTCTGATCACACCCTTGCCTCGAGCCCAACCATGCCCGAATCGCTCCCCTCACCTCTCGACACCCTGCGCAGCCAAATGACCGAACCGGCCACCAGTCGCGTGGACTGCGATCAGGCCGCAGACTTGATCGACTGGTACTACGAACAGGCCTGGCAGACCGATCGAATCGCTCGTGACGAACTGCCGTGGCTGCTCGACTGGATGCGTCATTGCCACGACCCGCGCCGATTCGAGATCGGCGACGGTCTCGCCGTGACCCTTATCGGCGAAGGGCAGTTGCAGGAAGCCAGCGATCTGGCCGAAGGATTGCTGAGCGAGGCCTGGGACGCCGGATTGACGCATACCCTGGCCCTCGCCCTGGCCGCGCGGGGCGAGGTGGCAGAGGCAATCACCCGACTTCGCGATCTGGTCGACCATCCGGAATTCGCGACCCTGCCGCCGGAAATCGCCACCCAGGTGCACCTGGATCTAGCCACCCTGCTCCGTCGTCAGGGGAGCCTGTTCAAGGCCATCCCGGTCATGACACAAGCCGTGAAAACAGCCGCCCGCTGCGACGATCCGGCGTGGTTGGAACAGGCGGCCGACACCCTGATCGAGCAACTGGTCGAACAGGGCGGCGCCGAAGAGGCCGTGGAGATTCTCTCGCCCCATCTCGACGAGAAACGCCTGGGCCTGTGGCAGCGGGTACTCGATCGACTCGGCAACCAGCTCGACCCGGACCTGCGCGAACGCGGCATCGTCCTGATGGTCCGCGCTGGCAACTACCGCACGGTACTCAATCGTCTCGTCGACCAGGCCGGCAACGACCCACAACGTCTGCTGCTGGCGTTCACGGCCGCCCTATCGCTGCGCGCCCCTGCCGAGGTCACCTGCCCACTGGCCGCCAGACTGCTGGGAAGCGATTCAGCTCGCCGGGACGAGAGCGCGCCATTGATTGCCGCCGCATCGGTGGCCGTCGCCGAAAGTCAGCAGGAGAAAAGCCAGACCCAGGCAAAATGGCACCGTGACGGCGTGGTTCAGCTAATCAGCGTGGCGAAACACCACGGCATCCTCGAAGAGGAAGCGCGCGAATGGGCCGAGAAGGAAGGGCTTTATCACGAGCACGGCGTGATCGAACGCGCCGCGCGACATTGCCTGGATAAAATCGACAAACCACCGGAATGGCTCACCCAACGTATCAAGCAGCAAGGCTAATCGAATCGCATACAATCGGATCACATGCAAAAAGGCCCTGCCGTTTGGCAGGGCCTGTCTTTTTGACCGAATCGTACAAACGATTCGCCGCACCCCGATCAAACACCGGGGTCAATGATTCAGATGCGGAAGTCCTCGAGCTTCTTGCCCTTGTTGAGCTCATCGACCAGCCAGTTGGGCCGCTTGCCGCGCCCCGACCAGGTCTGCGACGGGTTGGCCGGGTTCATGTACTTGGCCGGCAACTTCTTGCCCGCCTGCTTGCTGCCCTTCTCCAAACCAAAGATATCGGCCACGGTGGTATTGAGCTCGCTGGCCAGCGCCTCGGCCTCGCGGCGCAACTCCATGACGCGCTGCTTGCTGCGCTCGCGCAGGGCCTGCTCGGCGTCATTGACCAGTTTCTTCAGTTCATCGGCGGAAAGGTTCTTTACGTCGAATTGACTCATCTGGATAGGTACCCCTGAAAAAAGTAATGGCCGGAATGGGATTTACTCGAATCCACATTCTTTCCGGATAAAGCCGCGCTTTCCATGGCCCGGCCCAATGCTTCGAGAATCTAGCCCATTAAATCAAACAGGTCAACGCCTGACGAGTCATAACCGCCACCCCGTGAAAACCTCGCGATTACCTGAAAGGTTTCGGCGAAACCATCTCCTCATCGAAAACCGTGAAACGGCCTGCCACTTATTTTCGGTCAGAACGACGATTGTCACGACAAAATGCATTAAGTAGTCGGCCGGCAGATAGCCAAAAGGGCCGCAAGGCGACCCCTTAATAAAAGCACGGCATGTCTTATCTCGGTGTCAGCCGGCGCGCAACGTCACATCCGACGCCAGCCGCTCTGAGGACGGCACGATCAGGCAAAGAGATCGAGGACCAGGCGCCCCTGGATCGATTCCTCATCCCAGTCATCCGTGCCGTCGGCGCTGGCCATGGCCGTCTGGCCACTCTGAGCGCCGTCACCGGATTCGCCACCCGCGCCGCCCTGACCATTATCGTCGGCATCGGCCAGTTGCTGACCGAAATCGCTTTCCTGGCCGAGGCCGACCTCGACTTCGCTATTGGCGAGCCCCGCTTCCTGCAGCCACTCCTTTAATCGCGGCAGCTGTTGCTCGAGCAGGCCCTGGGCGGTGGCATTGGTTGCCGTCAGGGCAATACGAGTTTCATCGCCCTGGGTTTCGATGGCAATCTTCAGCGGCCCCAGGTCCGCGGGGCGCAACTCGATACTGGCCTTGGATACGCCCTTGCCGACCATCCACTGGATCTGCTGGCCCAGTTGCGCGGGCATCTGCGGATTTGGCGTACCGGCTGCGGCCTGCCCCGTGAATATGCCCCCCGCCGCGCTGCCGCCGGACGACATCGACGCCTGGCTGGTACCCAGGCCCGTCGACGCGGTCTGGACGGCACCGGACGCGAGATCCGCCTCGGAACGCGCCTGGCGCCCCTCCAACCCATTCAGCGACGACCAATGGGTCAACGGTACCCGCTCACGCTCAGCCTGGGATGGCTCGCGCCCGGTCAGACCCAGGGCGGCACTCACCGGCCCACCGGTCCAATCGGCGTCTCGCTTCGCCTCACTTCCAGCACCACCGACCAACCGGGCCGACTCGTTCGGCCGGCGGCCATTCTCGGCAAAGCGCCAGAAACCATCCCAGGATGACTGACCCTCGCCACGAGATGCCGCCAGACCCTGGGCGACTCGTGCCTCTCCGCTAGCGGCCGACTCCGCACGGCGCACGGCTTGCTCGAGTGCCTGCAACTGGCCGAGCAGACCCGGCGCCATGGCACCACCCTCGGACTGCGCATCGGCCAGACCGTCACGCAGTGCGGCCAGGCGCTCCGTCAAACCCTGCAATGCATCCGGCGACGGTGACGCGGCATTACCGATCGATTGACGCAAGCGGGCAAGGGCATCGGCCAACTCCTTCACCTGGTCGCCCAGTCCGGCCATCAAGTCATCCGGCACCCCACCGGCAGGGCCGGACGAGCCGGCGGCTACACCACCCCCACGCCAATCGGCGCCCGGCGACATGCCCAGACCATTGCCCGGACCATCGCCGGAGTCATCCCAATGGCCCTGCGCACCGCCATCTCCCGACGCGCCGTTCAGGCGGGCGCCACGACCGTCAAGCAGCCCGGCCAGTTCATCCAGTGCCGACTGAACCTCGCGACCGATCTCCGTGGTGGCCTTCTCACCCGACTGGGCCGCGCCCTGCGACCGGCCGGCAAGAACCTCGCGCAACTCGGCCAGTTGATCGGCCAACCCCGCGAGCGCCTGCTCGAAGTCGCCCCCATCCCCGCCGACACCTTGCCCGGCGATCGCCAGACTCTCCGACGAGGCAACCGCGCCGCGCGACAAACCGCCCTCACCGTCTGTCTTGAAACGCCCCTGCGCGGAGGCCATCAGGCGCGCGAACTCCTCGCGCCCACCGCCGCCAAGGCCTGCGGCCATCCGCCCGGCCTTGCCGTCGGCACTGCCCAGCAGGCGACCTAGCGACTCGATCGTCGTCTTGCCTTCACCGATCTGACTCATTGCATTCCCCCTGTTCCGCCCCCGCGCGCGGCCTTGGCCGCGCCGTGCTGATCCATCACCTGTTGCTCGGCCCGATCGGCACGCCGCCGGATCGAGTCGCGGTAGCGCTGACTCAGACGATCGACCGATTCATTGCGTGCATGCGCCTCACGGGAGTCGTTTGCCCGCTTGCTCAATTGTTCCTCGAGATCGCGGACCACCTTGCGCTGGTGCTCGATGGTCTCCTCGATCCGGGCCATGAACTGGCGGTAGTTCTGCAGCGCAAAGGCCCGGTTGCGGCCCTCGGCCGCGAATCCCAGATTGTTGGTGTATTCGGTGAAATAGCCTTCCAGGTCGGCAAGACGCTGGCGCTGCGCGTCCAGTTCACGCTGCGCCTCGCGCCGGCGGCGGCTGGCCAGGTCGGCCTGATGCCCCATCACTCGGCCGGCGTTGCCCAGGGACTTGAGTCGTTGTGCGTCACTCATGCTCGGCTACCCCACTCAATCGGAATGCAGCAGGTCGACCAGCGCATCGATGCTGGAAGCCATGTCCGCCGGCTCGTTCATGGGCTGCGACAGGAACGCCTCGAGGTCGGGCTGGATGTCGATCACACGGTCCAGCCGCGCATCCTGCCCACGGCGATAGGCGCCCACGGCAATCAGGTCGCGATTCTCGCGGTAGGTGGCTGCCAACTCCTTGAATCGCCTCATCAAGGATAGATGATCCGGGTCGACCAGCTTGGGCATCAGCCGGGAGATCGAGGCCTCGACGTCGATCGCCGGGAATCGACCGCGCTCGGCGATCTCGCGCGAGAGCACGATGTGCCCATCGAGGATCGCCCGCGCGGCATCGGCCACCGGGTCGTTCAGGTCGTCACCCTCGACGAGCACGGTGTAAAAGGCGGTGAGACTGCCCTGGCGGTTCTCGCTGTTGCCGGCACGCTCGACCAGCTTGGGCAGGTGCGCGAACACCGAGGGCGGATAGCCCTTGGTCGCCGGCGGCTCGCCGATCGCGAGACCGATCTCCCGCTGGGCCTGCGCGTAGCGGGTCAGCGAATCCATCAAGAGCAACACGTCGAAACCCTGGTCGCGGAAATGCTCGGCGATCGAGCTGGCCAGGTTCGCGCCGTGCAAACGCATCAAGGCCGAGCTGTCGGCGGGCGCGGCCACCACGACGGCTCGCGCTCGCGCCTCGTCATCCAGAATCTCGCTGACGAATTCGGCTACCTCGCGGCCCCGTTCGCCGACCAGCCCGACCACGATGATCTGCGCGCGGGTGTAGCGGGTCATCATGCCGAGCAGCACACTCTTGCCCACACCGGAGCCCGCGAAGATACCCATGCGCTGGCCGCGGCCGACCGTCATCAGGGCATTGATCGCTCGCACGCCGACGTCCAGCGGCTCGGTGATCTCGCGGCGCTTCAAGGGGTTGATCGGCCGGCCATGCAGGTTGACCGAGGCATCCCCGGTCAACCGCTCGCCGTCGTCGATCGGCCGGCCACGGGCGTCGAGCACCCGGCCGAGCAGTTGTTCGCCCATCGGCACGCGGCTGGCCGCGCCGAGGTTCTTGACCCGGCAGCCCGGACCGACGCCCTGGGTGGTCTCCAGTGGCATCAGATACGTTGCCTCCTCGGAAAACCCGACCACCTCGGCCTCGAAGGTCCGCCCCTGCGGGTCGGTCACCTCGCATTGATCGCCGATCAGTGCCGAGAGACCGCGGGCCTCCAGCGCCAGGCCCACCACGCGCACGATTCGCCCCTCGGAGGCCGCCGCCGGGGCATCCACCCGCGCGGTCGTCCCCATCAGGCGCCGCGCCCAGTTCAGCGAGACATCGGCACTGGGATCGCGCAGTCCGGGATCAGTCATCGTCGCGCTCCTCCGATCGCGGGGCATCGCTCGCGGGTGCCGAGTCGTGATCGGTACCCGGATCGGCATCCGACCCATCCGTCCGATCCGACGAGGTCTCGTTGGGTTGTGCCGGGGCCTCGGCCGGTTCGCCGGACCGATCGGATCCCGATGGCGTGGCGGCCGTTTCCGGGACGGGCTGGTCCGGGCCGGGGTAGACCCGACCGATCAGGTGATCGAGCGTGGCCGCCCAGCGATTGGCCAGGCTGGCATCCACCCGGGCATCGCCCGACTCGACGATCACCCCGCCGGCACTGACAGCGGCATCGGCGCGCAGATCGAGGCGCTCGAAACGCGCATCGTCGATCAGCTCGCGCAGGGCCGCCTCGTCGGCCGGTGCGCAGCGCAGGGTCACCGAACGGACCGATACCGGCAGGGCCGCCAGGGCCTCGCGGGCGATCGACGGCAGGCCACTGTTGTCGGCCTGGACCTCGCGGGCCACCATCACCCGGGCGATCTGGGTCGCCAGGGCCGTGAGCTGTTCGGTGACCTCGTCGTCGAGCAAGGCCAGCGGCCGCTCCAGGTGCGAGAGCCAGCCGCGCAGGCGGTTCTCGATTGCCTGGATCTCTTCACGCGCGGCGGCCAGGCCCTCCTGGTAGCCGGCATCGCGTCCCTTCTTCAGACCCGTCTCGTAACCGCGTTTCTCCGCCTCGGCTCGCGCCTCGGCCAGTTCCTCGGCGGTGGCCGGATCGACCTGGTCGCCCGCCTCCTCGACCGGCTCGGCGCTGAAATCCGGCAGCTCCCAGGCATCCACCAGCTCCTGCCAGTCGGTGGCCTCGAGCGGGCGGGTCAGGGTCGGGGCGTCGTCAGATGAACTCATCGCCACCTCCGCCACCCAGGGCGATCTTGCCTTCGTCGGACAACTGACGGGCAACCTGCAGGATTTCCTTCTGCGCGGCCTCCACGTCGGCCAGGCGCGTCGGTCCGAGCGTTTCGAGGTCGTCGCGCATCATCTCGGCGGCACGACGCGACATGTTGCCGAAGATCTTTTCCTTGAGCTCGGAATCCGCGCCCTTCATCGCCAGCAGCAGCTTGTCGGCCGGTACCTCTCGCAGCAGCACCTGCAGACTGCGATCCTCGACATCGACAAGGTTGGCGAAGACGAACATCAGGTCCTCGATCTGGGTACCCAGTTCCTCGTCAGTCTCCTTGACGCGTCCCATCAGCTCCTCTTCCACGTTGGATTCGAGGAAGTTCATGATGCCGGCGGCGATCTTCACGCCGCCGACCTTGGAGGACTTGCCACCCTGGGTGCCGGATGCCTGACGCTCCATGATGTCGTCGAGCTCCTCGAGGGCCTGGGGGGATACCCCCTCGAGGTGGGCGATCCGCAGGACGATGTCGGTGCGGGTGTTCTCCGGCAGCATCTGCAGGATCTCCGCGGCCTGGTCGCTTTCCAGGTGCGAAAGCACGATCGCGATGATCTGCGGATGCTCGTAGCGGATGATCTCGGCGATCGAACGCGCGTCCATCCACTTGAGAAATTCGAGGTTGCGGCGATTGCCCTGCGACGAGATGCGCTCGAGCAGACCCGCCGCCTTGTCCTCGCCCAGCGCCCGGTTGAGCACATTGCGGATGTAGTCATTCGAGCCCAGGGCGAGGCCGGTCTGGTTTTCCAGGTCGTCGGAGAATTCGTCGAGCGCCGCCTGGATCTGCGGGCGGGTGACGTTCTTCAGGACCGCCATGGCCTGGCCGATCTTCTGCACCTCGCGCGGGTCGAGTTGACCGAAGATGTGTGCCGCGGACTCCTCACCCAGCGCCATCATCAGAATGGCCGCCTTTTCCGGCCCCTTGAGGCCGACGAGCGGGCTTTCCTGCGGGAAATTCGTGTCGGGTGACTGGGCCATGGGAAATTAGTTCTCCTCGTGGGTCCACTGCTTGATGACCGCAGCGACCGCCTTGGGATCGTGGTTGACGCTCTTGCGCAGCTGGCGCAGCTTGTCGGTGTAGCTGGCATTGCCGATCAACTCGGGGACGTTGGAGAGGTCATCCTCGTCGTATTCCTCTTCCTCGGCCCGCGCGCGGCGCTCGTCCGGGTATTGCGTCGGCATAGTGTACTGCGGGCCCTGCTGTCCGGACTGATCGCTGAGCTCGGTCGACGTGACGACGCGCTCGCGACGGCTCTCGGCGAGCATCTTCAGCAGCGGACGGGCCACCAGCAGGAACACCAGCAGCATTGCCAAGCCAATGCCGGCATTCTTCAGGGTGCTCCAGAACCAGCCCTGCTCCCAGACCGGCGTGGTCACCGGCTCGATGTCCTGGTCGACGAACGCGAAGGTGCTCAGGGTGACTTGATCGCCACGAGCCTCGTCGATACCCACCGACTGGGCCACCAGCGCTCGCATCTGTTCCAGGCGCTCGGTTCGGGCCTGGGCGGCGGCTTCGGCGGCCGCCTCGTCCTCGGCATCGGCCGGGGCACCACTGCCGGTGGCGTTCTCGTCGAGCAAGACGGCAACGCTGAGCTTTTCGATCTGCCCACTGGCGAATTGGGTATGCTCGATATTGCGATCGACGTTGTAGTTGCGCGTCTCGTTGCGATCGCTGTCGATCGGCGTCTGCACCAGCGTCTGGAATTCCTCGACCGTCAGGTCCTGCGGCGGAGCCAGGCCGCCCTCGCCGCCATCCGGGTTGACCTCGCCGCCGCCCGGCGGTTGGTTGGCAATCGCGCCAGGCACCCCCACGACGCCCTCGCCTCCACCCAGCGAACGGATGGTCTCGTTGACCTGCTCGCTCAGCAGGATGCCCTCGCCGGGCCCATAGGTCTGGCTGGTGCCCTCGCGGCGCGAAAAGTCGATATCCGCCGATACCTGGGCGCGAACGCGATCCGAGCCGACGATTGGCGCGAGCAGCGACTCGATCCGCCGAGCGTAGGCTTGTTCAAGATTCTGACGGTACTGGAACTGGCGGCTGGTCAGCCCCATGCCCGCGGCATCGTCACTTTGGTTGGTCAGCAGGTTGCCCCCCTGGTCGACCACGCTGACGTTGTCGGGGGACAGGTCGTTGATGCTGGAAGCAACCAGGTGGACGATGCCGTTGACCTGACCACGACCGAGGCTGCTGCCCCCCTTGATGTCGACCACGACCGAGGCGGTCGGCGTCTTGCGATCGCGCACGAACACCGATTTCTCGGGCTGGGCGATATGCACGCGGGCGGCACGGACGGCGCCGATCGTCTGGATCGACCGGGCCAGTTCGGTTTCGATTGCACGCCGGTAGCGCGCCTGTTCGATGAACTGGCTGGTACCCAGCGACTGGTCCTGGTTGAGCATCTCCAGCCCAGTACCATCACCACCCGGCAGGCCCTGCTGCGCCATCAGCATGCGAATCTCGGGCAGTCGGTCGGCACCCACCATCACCGTGCCGTCGTTGGCCAACTCGTAGGGCTCGCCCGCGGCCTTGAGTGCATCGACCACCTCGGCGGAAGACTGGGTATCCAGCGACTGATACAACGGCACCATCGACTTGCCGCTGCCCCAGAGAAAGAAGCCGACCATGAACGAGATCACCGCCGCCAGCGCGATCAGCAGCAACAGCTGACGGAAACTTGACGACTGCGTGAACGCATCCATCTGCCGGATCCAGCGCGGGCTCTCGCCGCTGCCGGTCGGGGTGGTGGTGATAGCAGAACCTTGGGCCATGACGTTTTGTCCGAATCAGGAAAATACGGGTGAAGGGATAGAACGAAGCATTACAACGGCATGTTCATGACCTTCTCGTAGGCCTGAACCAGTCGATTGCGCACCTGCAAAGTCGCCTCGAAGGCCACGGAAGATCGTTGCGAGGCGAGCATGACCTCGGTGAGCGTCACCTGATCGTCACCCGCCTGCAGGCGGTTCTTGAGGTCACCGGTGGTCTGTTGTGCCTCGTTGACCTGCCCGACCGCCTGGGTCAGGGCATCGGCGAAGTTGGTGCGCTCGGCTTCGTTGACGCCCTGCGCGGCCGGATTGATCGCCTCCGGGCCTGCCGGGCGCTGGGTGGCTGCGGTACGCAGCTGCTGCATCTGGGAAAGGATCTGATCGACTGACATGTCGTTGCCGCTCATGGACCCACCTCGTTGACTGTCGCGGATTGACTTGCGCAGTCACTTGCACGAGGTGTGCCAAAAGGGCGAAGGAATCGACCGGTCGCGGCTCAGCCGAGCTGGTACTTGCGCATCTTCTCGACGAGCGTGGTGCGACGGATCCCCAGCAGCCGGGCGGCACGGGCAACCACCGCGTCGGCCTGAGCGAGCGCCGCTCCAATCCAGGCCCGCTCGATGGCTTCGAGTTGGCCCTTCAGGGAGATGCCGTCGTTCGGCAGCGTCAGGTCACAGTCTTCGACCTCCTCCTGAGTCAACGGCAGCCGCGGACCGATGTTCTCGGTCAGCGACCAGATGCTGCGCGGGTCCGGGTCAAGTCGTTCGGCTGGCGCAGCCACGCGAGCGGCGGTCGGTTCGCCCGAGGGGGCGTCGGGCACGGGCTCCGACGGAGCAAGGTGCTGCAGGTGCGGGGGGAGATCGGCGACCCGTGCCGGGCGGTCGCCCGCGACGATGCCGATCCGTTCGAGCACGTTGGCCAGCTCGCGCACATTGCCGGGCCAGTCGTGCCCTTTGAGCACGGAGATCACGGCGTCGGTCAGCGTGGGGGCCGGACGGCCATCGCGGTGCAGCCGCTCGACCAGTGCCGCGGCGATCTCCGGCAGGTCGTCGCGCAGTGCGCGCAACGGCTGCGTCTGAATGGGGAAGACATTGAGGCGGTAATAGAGATCCTGGCGGAACTTGCCCTCGTCGACCATCGAGAGCAGATCGCGGTGCGTCGCGGCGACGATACGTACGTCGGCATCGAACGAGGTGCTGCCCCCGACGCGCTCGAACTTTCGCTCCTGGAGCACACGCAGGATCTTGACCTGCATGGAGAACGGCATGTCGCCGATCTCGTCGAGAAAGATGGTGCCGCCCTGGGCCAGTTCGAAACGCCCCTTGCGCTGGCTGATCGCGCCGGTGAAGGCCCCCTTTTCGTGACCGAACAGCTCCGATTCGAGCAAGTCACCGGGGATGGCCCCGCAGTTGACCGGCACGAAGGGCTTGTCGGCGCGCTCGGAGAGCATGTGGATCATCCGGGCGACCACTTCCTTGCCCGTGCCGGTCTCGCCCAGGGTCAGCACGGTGGCATCCGTCGGCGCCACCTGGGCCACCTCGCGGCGGACGGCCTCGAGTGCCGGGCTGCTGCCGATCAGGCCACGCTTTTCATGACGCAGTCGCTCGCCGTGCCAGCGGCTTTTCATCGGTGCGAGTACCGCCTGCAACGTGTCCAGCGACACCGGCCAAGGCAGTTGGGCCGCCGGCGGCACCGGCGGGACGCCGCCAAGCTCACCCATCACCACCCACGGGGGCTGGGTGGTTGAATCGGTCGCCTCCACCGCACCATCGGCGGCGAACGTTACTCGGCACATCGGCTCATCGGGCCCGGACGGCTTGGGGCCGAAGTGGGTGTCGAAACCGAGCAGCGTCAATTGCTCGTTCAGCAACGACGCCTCGGGCGCCTTGCTGTCAATCCAGCAAAGGGGTTGCGGCCGCGGCATGCTCTTCTCCTGGGTGCTCGGCGGTCAATCGCCGCCGATTCTTGTTGTTTTTTGTTTGTTTTTCCGAGCAAACTGTCGCGCTCGTCCCATGCATGCCCCCCCCTAGCGGAGCGGCCATGACAATCGGCGAGCGAGAAAGTTCCCGAAAAAATTATCTTGCCCCCAGTGGCATGTCAAAACATTGTCACTCTCAAAGAAATTCCGTGAGCTCCCCCTGTAGCTTGTGAGCGACACCGGCTCGTCCTACCATCGACAGGAGCCTCGGCGCACCCAGCCGGCAACCGCCCCCGACCGGAGCCTGCATGAAGATTCTCAAGGTCGAACAGCCCGGTCAGACGACCACCGCGGGGCCGGTCCTCCGCCTGGAGACGGGGCAACGCCTGGCGGCCATTTCGCTGTCGGATGCCCGCCCCGGAGAGCGCGCCATGCTGTCCGTGGCCGGCGGGCAGCTGCAGGTCACCACGCAACACCCGTTGAAGGCCGGTCAGGCGATCGACCTGGTGGTCACTCGACTCGGCGAACAGGTTCACCTGCGGCCGCTCGGACCTCCCCCTGACCCGCGCCAGCTCGATCAGGCGCAGCTGACCCGCAATCTGCTGCAGGCGCTCGCCCGCCTGCCAACCAGCGGCGCGAGCATCGCAACCACCCCAAACGTCGGCCCGAACTTGGGGATGTCACCGACCACTCCCGGCACAGGCACCGCACCAGCCACCCCTCCCGGCAGCCCGACCCAAGCGCCGAGCGGCTCGTCAACGGGGAATGCACCGAACACACTGCGACCAGGCACCCCGCCGAATCAGGCAATGCCCCGGCAGGCCAGCGGCGCCAGCGGGCCCACCGCCGCGTCGATCCCGGCGTCGGTCTTTCAGGCAACTCGATCGAGCGGCGCGGCCGGGCCCACCGAATCGCTGATGCGCGCCGCACTCTCTCAGACGAGCACGACCGGGAGCCAGCCGACCACAGCGGCGAACGCCCCGCCCCCGGGGCAAGCCACGACAACGGCACCAGCGCAGACCATCCCGCCGGGGCTTAATGGGCTGCTGCCACTGCTCTCGGCGCTGCGCGAACCGCGGCTCATCCAGGGGCTGGTCGCCGGCTGGCTGGCCACGCCCACCAATCCCGCCAAACAACCCAACCCGCTGGCCGGGGTAGGCGGGCCGATGCCGACACCCGCGGGTCAGGGATTCGTGGAAACCCCGCTGGGCACCCTGCTCCAGCAAGCTGCCCGCAGCCTGCGCAGCCAACCGGATCTGGCACCGCGTGACCCCGCCGCCCGACAGGCCACTCTCGAATTCATGCAACGACTCGGCGAGCAGGTCGAGCGCAGCCAGTTGGCCACCGCCCTCTCCCAAGGCGCGGCCGGCGCGGCGGCCGGCACCCAGACCGGCCCCAACCAGCCCACCTGGTTGCTGGAGATCCCGCTGCAACTCGCCAACGAGGCACACACGCTGCGGTTGTCGATTCGGGAAGAAGATCACTCGGGCGAGGCGCACATGGGCGGGGGACGCTGGCGCATCGACCTGGCGATGGAGTGGCCGCAACTCGGCCCCCTGCATGCCGCGCTGGTCATGCAGGGCGAGCAGATCGATGTCGACCTGTTTGCCGACCAACCGGAGACGGTACCCGTGCTGGAAACCACGCGCCCGACACTGGCCCGCGCGCTGGCCGACGCCGGCTTCACGCCCGGACGCCTGGGCGCATACCCCGGCCCGCCACCGTCCAGCGCGCAGGCCCGACTGGAGCCCGACACGGCGACGGCCGCCGGTGATTCCGCCCCACGGGGCTTTCTGAGCGAGCAGGCATGAACGACCCGGACCAGGGCAACGCAGACAAGCACAATCGCCCGTCATCCGGCCCGCGGCGGGCGATTGCGCTGTCCTACGACGGCACCGACGTGCCGCAGGTGGTGGCGACCGGGCAGGACGAGCTGGCCCGACGCATCATCGAGGTGGCCCGGGAGTCCGGCGTGCCGGCCGTCGAAGACCCGATGCTCGCCCGTGCGCTGGCCGAGATCGATCTGGGCGAGCACATCCCCGAGGCACTGTTCCGCGCCGTGGCCGAGGTGCTGAGCTATGCGCTCTACGTCAACGACCGCCACGAGGAAGTGCTGCGACGGGCCCGCGAACGGGGCGAGGAGAACGACGGTCGATCCTGATCCGGATCGCCGGGATCAAGGGGCGTCACCACCGGCGTTGAAAATCGGTTACGCACGAAAAAGCCCGCCATGCGAGGCGGGCTTTTTCAAGGCTATGGTGGGGTGACTGATGGGATTCGAACCCACGACCACCGGAATCACAATCCGGGGCTCTACCAACTGAGCTACAGTCACCATCGAAAGGCAGTTGCCGTTCGTGCAGGTGCGCTTATGGCGCGCCCGGCAGGACTCGAACCCGCAACCCTCGGCTTAGAAGGCCGATGCTCTATCCGGTTGAGCTACAGGCGCAAGTTTCGGCTAATTCACTGGTCGGAGTGGAGGGATTCGAACCCCCGACCACCTGGTCCCAAACCAGGTGCGCTACCAGACTGCGCTACACTCCGTTCGCCGTCATCGCGCAAACGCGCCTCGTCCGCCGGAGCGGTTCGACCCGTGCCGGTGACGAAGGTGCGCCATGATAGGCATCGACCGGGGCCAAGTCAATCGCCCCGGGCAGCCTCGGTCGACGGTCAATAGCGACCCGCGCGAATCAAGCCGCCCAGCCCACGATCGTCCAGCGCCTGGTTGAGCAGGGTACGGATCTCGGCCGGGCGTTCGCAACGCATGGCCTGCTCGAGCAGCGCCTGGGCGTCGGCGTGCGAGAAGCTTCGGATTACCCACTTGATGCGCGGCAGCGAGCCGGCACTCATCGACAGCGAGTGAATCCCCAACCCCAACAGCAGCACGGCACCGAGCGGATCACCGGATAGCTCGCCGCAGACGGCGACCTCGCACTTCTGTCGCGCACCCGCGGCACAGACATCGCGAATCGCGGCGAGCACCGCCGGGTGCAGGGCGTCGTAACGTGAGGCGACGCGCTCGTTGTTGCGGTCGATCGCCAGCAGGTACTGGGTGAGATCGTTGGTGCCGATGGAGAGAAAGTCGCAGCGACTGGCCAGCGCATCGGCCTGGTAGACCGCCGAAGGCACCTCGATCATCACGCCGATCTTGGGCCGCTGGATCTCGCCGATCTCCTCGGATACCTCATCGTATGCCTGCGCGATATAGGCCAGCGACTGGTCGAGCTCCTCGACCGCCGAGATCATCGGCAGGAGGATATGCAGGTTATTGAGCCCCGCCGAGGCCTTGAGCATCGCCCGGATCTGGGTGAGGAAGATCTCCGGGTGGTCCAGCACCAGCCGGATGCCCCGCCAGCCGAGAAAGGGGTTGTCCTCGCGGATGGGGAAATACGACAGCGGCTTGTCGCCACCCACGTCGAGCGTACGCAACACCACCGGCTTGCCGGCAAACGTCTCGAGCGCCTCGCGATAGATATGCGCCTGCTCTTCCTCGCCGGGGAACTGCTTGCGGATCTGGAACGGCACCTCGGTGCGGTACAGGCCGATGCCCTCGGCGCCGACGGTCAGCGAGGGCGCCATGTCCGAGAGCAGGCCGATATTGACGTGCATGGCCACGCGCACGCCATCACTGGTCAGCGCCGGCTCGTCGCGCAGGGCGGCGAGCTCTTCGGTCAGCTCGGCCTCCTCGCGGGCCAGCCGTCGCATTTCCTCGCGCAGCGAGCCACGTGGGCGCACGACAACCAGGCCGCGGTAACCATCGACCACCACTTCCTTGTTGCGCAGACGCGAGATCGGCAGGTCGGAGACGCCCATCGCCGCGGGTACGCCCAGCGCACGCGCGAGAATCGCGAGGTGCGATGAGCCCGAGCCGGTCGACGAGACGATGCCCACCAGGCGTTCGGTGGGCACCTCGGCCAGATGCGAGGCGGACAGGTCGTTGCCGACCAGCACGATCTGGTCGGGCCAGTCGGTCGGACCGGCACTCTCGGCATGCAGCTTCTGCAGCACCCGGTTGCCCAGATCGCGGATGTCCTGGGCACGCTCGCGCAGGTAGGCATCGCTCATCTGCTCGAACACCGCGGCGTGCTCGGCGATCGCATCGCGCAACGCGGCGCCGGCCCACTGCCCGGCGCGGATATGTTGCTCGATCGCCTCGACCAGCGAACCACCCGACAGCATGCGGATGTAGGCATCGAACAGCAGGTTCTCCTCCTCGCTGCCCGACGCCCGCGCAAAGTCGATCTTGAGCTGCTCGAATTCCTGGCGGACGGCCTCGATCGCGCTGTCGAGCACGCCCAGCTCGTGGTCGATGTCCTCGACATCGCGATCCTCGACCATCTCCAGCGACTGCCCATCGGCCACTACCACCGCAGTGCCAAACACCACGCCCGGCGATCCCGGCAGCCCGCGCGCCGAGAAGGCCGAATCAAAGCCGCCCGGCTCGTTGCCGGTGCGCATCAGCTCACCGCTGGCCCGGGCGTGGCGAATGGCCGAGGCCAGCTGGGTGGCCAGGGTGACGACGAAGGATTCCTGGTCGTCGGAAAACCGGCGCCGCTCGCGGGCCTGGACGACCAGCACGCCCAGCACATCGCCGCGATGGATGATCGGCACCCCCAAGAACCCGTGATAGGGCTCCTCGCCGATATCGGTGACGAACTTGAAGGCCGGATGGAGCGAGGCATCCTCGAGGTTGATCACCTCGGCCCGGCGCGCGACCAGGCCGACCAGGCCCTCGTCGAGGGCGAGCGAGACCTGCCCCACCATCGACTTGTTCAACCCCTCGGTGGCCTGCAACACGAGGCTGGGCTCGACGGCCTCGGCCTCGTCGCCACCCAGCACGTAGACCGAGCAGACCGAGACGTCGAGCGCCGACTGTACCCGCCGGGCGATCAGGTCGAGCGCGGCCCGCAGATCGGCGGACTTGGAAACCTCGGTAACGATCTGGCGCAGTTCATCGAGCATCGCGATTCCCCGCCGTGGCCAGATCGGCCGATGAGTCCGGTCCACCGCCGCGGCGCTCGAGTTGCTCGGGCAGGCAGTCGTCCGGGCATTCGGCGGGCACGCCCTGGATGAAGGGCGCGAGCTGGTGCAGCGCCTGGAAATAGACGGTGCGCTTGAAGTAGATCACTTCGGGCAGGATCGACCAGAACGGGCGCCATTCCCAGCCGTCGAATTCCGGCTTGTGGGTGGCGTTGAGGTCGAAGGCGCTCTCGTCCGTGCGCAGGCGCAGGAGAAACCACTTCTGCTTCTGACCGATACAGACGGGGTGGACGTGACGACGCACCATGTTGCGCGGCAGCCGGTAGCGCAACCAACCACGGGTCCAGGCCATGACCGAGACATGCTCAGGCAACAGCCCGACCTCCTCGTGGAGCTCACGGTACATGGCCTCCAGGGGCCGCTCCTCGACATTGATGCCGCCCTGGGGAAACTGCCAGGAACGATGGCCGACCCGTTTGCCCCAGAAGACCTCGCCTCGCTGGTTGCACACGATGATGCCGACATTGGGTCGAAAGCCGCTACGGTCAATCACGATTCCACTCTTGCAAAAGTCAGTCGCCTGGAATGGCGGGACGTCGCGCCCCGCAGGGGTAAATCACCGTGTCGACAACAGGCCGTTGGTGATCACCCAAGTGGCATTGATTCTTTCACAAAACCCCGGGGCGATAAACCGACGCCGTCAGCCGGTCGGCGAACCTCGGCTGCAAGCCCCGCCCCTCCTCGATTTGCGGCCTCCTCAACCTTCGATGCGGCGGTTTGACGTCAGGCTGATTGCCGCTCGACAAGCGGCATTCCGGCGGATCGGGAAAAGCCGCAACGCCCGTTCCGGCGGGTCACCTCACCCGGCAAACGACTCGCCAAGTCAGGCACATATATCCCCGGGCCACGATCCGGTCATGTTGGGGTATCATGCGCGCCCGTCGACCCGGAACCCGCCGGGATCCAACGCGACCATGACGGCAGGCGCAGCGCGTCCTGCCGCCAGGAGGCCTTTCGTGAAACTCGCCATCTTCGACCTCGACAACACCTTGCTCGCCGGTGACTCCGATCACGCCTGGGGCGCCTTCATGACCGAACACGGCATTGTCGACGCCGACGATTACGCCCGGCACAACGACGAGTTCCTGCGCCACTACCAGCAGGGCACGCTCGACATCGATGCCTACCTGCGCTTCGCACTCGCCCCCCTGGCCGAGCACCCGGCCGAGGATCTGGAGGCCTGGCGGGCCGAGTTCATCGAGAGGGACATCCGGCCGCTGATCACCCCGGCCGCCCGCGAGCTGGTCGAATCCCACCGGCGCCGCGGGCACACCCTGATGCTGATCACCGCAACGAACGCCTTCGTCACCGGTCCGATCGCCGAAGTGCTGGAAATCCCGCACCTGCTGGCCACCGAGCCGGAACGCCGCAATGGCCGCTACACGGGCCGCTACACCGGCACGCCGACCTTCCAGCACGGCAAGATCCTGGCGTTGGAGGAATGGCTGGAGACCCAACAGGTGCGCCCGGAGGAGACCTGGTTCTACTCCGATTCGCGCAACGACCTCCCGCTGCTCGAGCAGGTCGACCACCCGGTGGCGGTCGACCCGGACCCGGTACTGCGCCGCGAGGCCGAGGCACGCGGCTGGCAGTTGCTGGCGCTCAACGTCGTCGAGGAAACGGCGGAATAGAACGAAAAACGCCCCCGGCATCGTACCGGGGGCGCAAAAGCCTGGCGTTCGAGGCGATCAGGCCGTCGGCAGGGTGACGCCGCGCTGGCCCTGGTACTTGCCACCCCGGTCCTTGTAGGAAGTCTCGCAGACCTCATCGGATTCCAGGAACAGCATCTGCGCCACGCCCTCGTTGGCATAGATCTTCGCCGGGATGGGCGTGGTGTTGGAGAACTCCAGCGTCACATGGCCCTCCCACTCGGGCTCGAGCGGGGTGACGTTGACGATAATGCCGCAACGGGCGTAGGTCGACTTGCCCAAGCAGATGGTCAGCACGTTGCGCGGGATGCGGAAATACTCGACCGTGTGCGCCAGGGCAAAGGAGTTTGGCGGGATGATGCAGACGTCGGAGTGCACGTCGACGAAGCTGCGCTCGTCGAAGGCCTTCGGGTCGACGATCGTGGTGTTGATGTTGGTGAACACCTTGAAATGGGTCGAACAACGCACGTCATAGCCGTAGCTCGAGGTGCCGTAGGACACCATGGGCACTTCGTTGCCCTCGCTGTCCCGGCTGCTGCGAACCTGTCCCGGCTCGAACGGCTCGATCATGCCGTGCTCCTCGGCCATTCGGCGGATCCAGCGATCGGACTTGATACTCATTCGGTCATCCCGTTGAAAAGGCGGCACCGTCGGGCTATCCCGCGGCAAAGCGCGTATGCTTGCGACAAAACAGCGGGTTGTCAACCGGGGCCGCCCAACCCGCCTGCCCCGTCTGGGCGCAACTTTTGCGGCTTGCGCCGGTCTGTTTGAAGGAACCTTTCGACATGCCGTTTCACTCTGAACAAGGGATTTTTCGAAACATGCAAGGCACTCTCCTCAACTTCCCACGTCTCTCCCCGTCGGCAATGAGCTCACGTATGGCGAGCCTGATCGCGGCGCTAGCCGTGGCCCTGCTTCTGGGCGGCTGCGCGAGCGCGCCGGCGACCCAGAACGGCAACAACAGCGCGGGCGAAAGCAGCCAGTCGAGCGACCAGAACGAGAGCTACGACAAGTACGAGACGACCCAGCAAGCGGTGGACTTCCTGGGCGGATCGGCTGAAGGGATCGCCCGCATGATCGACCGCGCCTTCGCGGATTACGGTCGCCCCAACGCCATCATCAAGGGTGAGGAAGGCGGCGGTGCGTTCATCGTGGGCCTGCGCTACGGGATGGGCGAATTCATGGCCAAGGCCGGCGAGAAACAGACCGTCTTCTGGCAAGGGCCATCGGTTGGCTGGGACTTCGGCGGTGATGCCGGCCGAGTGTTCATGCTGGTCTACAACCTGCCCAGCCCGGATTTGATCTTCCAGCGATTTGCGGGCGTCAATGGCTCGGCATTCGTCGTCGGGGGCGCGGGCATGCAGTACCTGCGCAGCCAATCGATCGTGGTCGCACCGATTCGCGTCGGTGTCGGTCTGCGGCTGGGTGCCGGCGTGGGTTACATGCAGTTCACGCAGGACAGGTCCTACAACCCGTTCTGACCCGCACCAGCGCACTTGCCTTAAAAACGCCGGCCCTTCCCCAGGAGGCCGGCGTTTTTCGTCCCGCGTAGCGCTCGGTCTTGCACCGTCCCCCGAATTTCACTATAAGCTAGATGATTACCCCAATTGCCAATACTTATTCTTGAGCCGACACAAGGAGACGTCCATGACGAACGAAAGACGCATCTTCCCTTCACTGCTCGTCGCCACCGTGCTGGGCGTCGTGGCCATGCCGGCCCACGCCGACGCCTCGACCGACGAGGCCGTCCAGGCACAGCTGCAGGACTACAAGGCGACCATGCAGGCCTTCGGCAAGACCCTCAAGGGTGAGCTGCAGGCGGCCATGAAGGAAGGCGGCCCGATGGCTGCGGTCCAGGTATGCAACGAGCGCGCCCCGGAAATCACCGCCGACATGAGCGCGGAAAGCGGCTACACCCTGCGCCGCACCAGCCTCAAGCCGCGCGCGACCGAGCCCACCGACTGGGAGCGCGTCGTTCTCGAAGACTTCGAGGCACGCAAGGCTGCTGGCGCCCCGGTCGATGAAATCGCCTGGCACGAGGTCAAGGAAGTCGACGGGGAGAAGCAACTGCGCTTCATGAAGGCGATTGCCACCGAGGGCGTCTGCCTGACCTGCCACGGCCAGGATGTCGACCCGAAGCTCAAGGCCGAGATCGATCGCCTCTATCCCGATGACCAGGCAACCGGGTTCGAGGAAGGCGACATCCGCGGTGCATTCTCCGTCACCGCCGCGCTCGAGGATTGACTTCCCTTTCTTCGCGGACGATCAAAGACAAAGCCCCGACGTGGCAACCACGTCGGGGCTTTTTCATGCCCGCAACCGATGGCCACCGATGGGCCGGATCAGTCTTCGGGCAGGTCGACGTCGTCGCTGTCGGGCACCTTGCCACCCGGCCCATCGGGCTTCTGACCACGACGTGAGCGTTGGTCGGATTCCGTCTCGTACTCCTCTTCCACCGAGTCGTCCTTCAGCAGGTGCACGTTGGCCGGCGGGGCCGTGCCGTCCTTGTCCACCCCGAAGAACAGCGTGGTATGCGGGAACGGGATCTCGATGCCCGCCTTGTCGAAGTACATCTTCACCAGGCGGTTGTACGCCCGACCGACGGACCACTGGTCCCCCGGCGTGGTCTTGATCATCGTGCGGATATTGACCGAACTATCGGCCAGCGCGACCACGCCCGGAATCTCGATCGGCTCGAGGATATGGGCCTTGAAGTCCGGATCGGCCGCCAGCTCGTCGAACGCCGCCTTGAGCTGGGCAATCGCATCGTCGATGTTCTCGCGGTAGGCGATGCCGTATTCGCCCTTGTGGTAGGCATACTCGCGCATGTAGTTCGAGACGATATCCACCGACGAGAACGGGATGACGTGCACGGTGCCCGACAGGTCGCGAATCGAGACCGACCGGATGGACAATCGCTCCGCGGTGCCAGTCACGCCGGCCACCGTGATCACGTCGCCGGTGTTGATGGCGTTCTCGATCTGGATGAACACACCGGTGATGACGTCCTGAACCATCTTCTGAGCACCGAAACCGATCGCCAGACCCAGCACGCCGGCACCGGCGAGCAGCGGCCCGATATTCACGCCCAGCTCCGAGAGGATGATCATCGCGGTGATGGTGACCAGGGCGATCGCGATGGCGTTGCGAAACAGGGACAGGAGCGTCTGCAGCCGCGCCGAGGGCATGCCCACGTCGCTGTTGAGCTTCGCCTCGATCAGGCCGGTGGCGACCAGCCAGACCAGCAAGGCGATGATCAGCACGATCGTGATGTCGATCACCGCGGCAAGCAACCACCGCCCGTTGTCACTGGCAAGCCAGGCAAACATGTCGACCAGGTGCCAAACCGACAGCACACCGAACACCGCAACGACCCCAATGACGATGCGCACGATCCGCAGGATCAGCGGCACGTAGGTATTCAACCGCAACTGCAGGGTAGGCATGCGCAGGAGCAGCCCCTCGGGCACCGGCACGCCACGCCCGATCCACTGGGTCAGCATCGCGGCGACGAAGATGGCCGCGCCGACGATAATGACGGTATTGAAAGTCGCCAGGACGACGAACGGCAAGGCCTCGCCCGGCCGGGTGATGGCCACGACGAACACGCCGGTCGCGTAAATCATGGCCAGCCAGTGCCAGCTGGCACCCAGCAGATGGAAGGCCCAGGAGGCGACCGGCTGGCGACTGCGCTCACCTCGCGCGACCAACGCGCCGCGCACCATGCCCCGCGCCTTCCACAGCCGGCTCCAGGTATAGGCCAGTGCCACCAGTGCCACGCCCCAGCCGACGGCGTTGGCCAGATCATCTCGATCGGCCAGCTCAATGGCCGGCACCAGCATGATTCCGGCGTAGCCGGTAAACCAGACCACACGCGAAAGCCAGCCGGACCAGAATCGCGAATCGTCCTTCGACAGCCGGAACAAGCGCAGCCCGGGTGACGCCGGTGCGAATGCCGTGCTCACCAGCAATCGGGCGACCTCGACCACGATAAAGGCCTGCAACGCCAGACCGAGCACGCTACCGGTGGTTTCATCACCATCGGCCAGCCACCAGACGCTCGCCTGTGCCGCCACGTAGGCCACCGCCAGAAACACAAACCCCAGCGCGAGGCTGGCGAGCACCGCCACCCCGGTGCGAAGGAGCCGATGGCGCGTACTCGCCGACTGCGCATAGGCATCCAGACGTCGCCAGATACCGCCGAGCAGCTGCCGGCCTATTGCCAGCACCAGGTAGGCGATAGCAAGCACCGCGACCGTCCGCCAGGCGATCTGCCCGACCGACACCCAGTCCACGTCCAGTCCGCCCTTCGCCAGGCGCGAGACCGAACCAGCCATGTCGGCCACGGTCCCCGAGACCACGTCCACGAGACCCGAGGCGATGCCGTCGGTGGCCCCCGAGGCATCGGTGGCCTGCTCGGACGAGTCGCTCGAGGACTCTCCCTCACCGGAAGACAGCCGCTCCAGCTCCGCGATCAGCTCGTCGCGCTTGGCCGGGTCCTTGAGCAATTCGACCAGACCCGCATAGCGGCCCTCACCACCGGCTTGCGAACCTGCCTCGGCGTCGGCCGACTGCGCCGCCGACTCACCCTGGCCGCCCGCCTGCTGAGCGAGTGCCGGGCCGGCGGCCATCAACAGCAGCGACAGCAGAATTCCCGGCCACCAGCGCCAGCGATGCGACAACGAGGTGGACAGATCGGCAGGAACAGATGACATCAAGTGCTTCTCCGGCATGGGTCGGTAACGGCAGCAAGCCTAGCAAAGGAAAACGCGGACGAACGCGCGCGAGGGGAATCGACGCCGCCCGATCGGGGTCGGGCAAATCAGCTCGCCCCGCCCTCGTGGAACCATTCGTGGATACGAGTGGCAAGCGTTGGCGAGACGCCGGGCACCTTGGCCAGTTCGGCGACGCTCGCCCCCTTGAGCCCACGGATACCGCCGAAATGCTTCAGGAGCGCCTGGCGCCGCTTGCCACCGACACCGGGAATGCGCTCGAGATCCGACTGCGTACGCGCCTTCTGCCGCCGCGCACGATGGCCCGTGATCGCAAAGCGATGGGCCTCGTCGCGCACCTGCTGGATCAGGTGCAGGGCCGGGTCGTGCGGACTCAGATGGTCCTCGACGTACAGCCCCGGCGAGCCCGCCAGTGGCTGGATCAGGCTTTCCTCGCCGGGTCGCCGCTCCGGCCCCTTGGCGACGCCGATGACCCGGACACGATTGGCGAGATCGCGCTCGGCGAGCACGTCGATGGCCTGGGCGAGTTGCCCCTTGCCGCCATCGATCAGCAGCACGTCCGGCAGCACGCCGGATTCGCGCACCGCGCGATCGAAACGACGCGTCAGTGCCTGATGCATGGCGGCGTAGTCATCCCCGGGCGCGACACCCTCGATGTGATAGCGGCGATACTGGTCCTTGCGCGGCCCCTCCGGGCCGAACACCACGCAGGATGCCACCGTCAACTCGCCTTGGGTGTGGGAGATATCGAAGCACTCGATGCGCTCGATCCCGTCCATGGCCAACCATTCGCCCAGCGCCTCGAACCGGCGCGTCAGGCCGCGCCGACTGACCAGCCGCTCGGCCAGCGCGATGCGTGCGTTCTCGCGGGTATCCTCCAGCCAGGCCTTCGCCTTGCCGCGTCGCGGCACCAGCAACTCGACGCGATGGCCGGCCTGCTCGGCAAACACCCGGGCCAGCCATTCGGCGTCCTCCGGCAGGTGGTCGCAGAGGATGCGCCGTGGCAGGTCGCGGTCGCTGTAATAGAGCCCCAGAAAGCCGCTGATCACCTCGCCCGGATCGGCGTCGGCCGGCACGTCCGGGAAAAAATGACGGGTACCCAGGTGCCGGCCATCGCGGATGGTGGCCACACCCACGGCGGTGGCGCCCTGCTCGCTGATCTGCGCGATCACGTCCGCATCCCCCGACATGCCGGTGATGCCCTGTTGCTGGCTGACCGCGCGCAGCATGCCGATCTGGTCGCGCAGGGCGGCGGCAGCCTCGAAATCCAGCGCCTCGGCGGCACGCTCCATGCGGGCCACCAGGTCATCGGTCAGCTTCTGGCTGCGCCCGGAGAGGAACGCCATGGTGTCCTCGACGTCCTGGCGGTATTCCGCCTCATCGACATAGTCCACGCAAGGCGCTTTGCAGCGCTCGATCTGGTACTGCAAGCAGGGGCGTGACCGATTCTTGAACACGCTGTCCTCGCACTGGCGGACCTTGAACACCTTCTCGAGCAGGTTGAGCGTCTCACGCACCGCCCCGGCCGAGGGATAGGGCCCGAAGTAACGCCCCGGGCGCTTGCGCGACCCGCGATGGTACGCCAGCCGCGGGAAGCGGTCGTTGGTGGAGACGTAGATCCAGGGGTAGCTCTTGTCGTCGCGTAGCAGGACGTTATAGCGTGGCCGATGGGCCTTGATCAGGTTACTCTCCAGGAGCAGCGCCTCGGCCTCGGTCTGGGTGGTGGTGATTTCCACCTCATGCACCTGCTCGACCAGTCGGCGGGTCTTGATCGCCGCCGGTGTGCCGCGGAAATAGCTGGAGAGGCGGTTCTTGAGGTTGCGCGCCTTGCCGACGTAGAGGATGTCGCCGTCGGCATTGAGGAAACGGTAGACGCCGGGGCGCTCGGTTACTGAGGCCAGGAAGGCCTTGGCATCAAACCGGTCGGTCATGGGAGCGGGGAAAGATCAGGCCGAAAGGACGGTGCGGCCGGCCTTGACCGCCAGTCGCAGCAGGTCGATGTCGGTGCTGACCCCGAGCTTCTCGTGGATGCGGGCGCGGTAGGTACTGATCGTCTTGGGACTGACGCAGAGCGCCTCGGCGATCAGGGAGTTGTTCTTTCCATCGAGGATCATGCGCAGCACCTGTTGCTCGCGCCCGGACAGCACCTCGAAGGGGTCTTCCTCGGCGCGACCGTTCTGAAGGGCGATCTCCTGGGCGATGCGGCTGGAGACGTAACGTTTCCCCTCGGCGGCCTTGCGGATGGCGCTGATCAACTCGTCAGGATCGGCATCTTTGGTGACGTAGGCGTGCACGCCGCAGTCGAGTACCTGGCGCGCCAGCGTGACGTCGGCCTCGGCGGTCAAGGCGACCAGACCGAGGCGCGGGTGGGCCTGGTGAGCGCGCTTGAGGCACTCGTAGCCGCCCATCCCGGGCATGTGGATGTCGCAGAGAATCGCGTCGATCGCCTCCGAACGCAGCTTGTCCAGCGCGCGCTCGCCGCTGTCGGCCTCGGCAACCACCTCGATGTCACGCACCCCGCCGATCAGGTGACTGATCGCAGCGCGCACCATCGTGTGATCATCAACAATCATGACCCGAATCATCGGCAACCCTTCGTCTTGGTGCGGACACGCCCGTATCGATCCCTCACCGTGCGTCCTGTCCAGCCCGGCAATCTTCCTCCAACCGGACCGAGTGTCCCGTCACGCGCCACCCGGAAGTAGCATCAATCAGCCGGCAATTTACCACTGACTGTAGGGATTTTTAACCAGCGAGACGTTGTAGTACCTGGCGTCATGTGACACCTCTTCGCCCAGCCACGCCGGGTGAGGGAAGGGCTGATCGACGTGTTGAAGCTCCACCTCGGCGACGACCAGACCGTCGTTCTCGCCGTGGAACTCGTCGATTTCCCACAACAGATCGTCTCGCGGCACGAAATGCCGGGTCTTGTCGATCACGGGCCCCGAGGTCAGGTGATCGAGCATCCGTTCGGCATCCGCCAGGGGGATCTCATACTCGAATTCGTCACGCGAAATCCCGAGGGTCCGGCTCTTGATGTTCAACCAGGCACGGCTGCCGGCAATGCGGGCACGTACCGACACCGGCCCCTGGTCGTTGAGATAGCCCTGCACCATGCGCTCGGAACGCTCGATCTCGTTGCGCCAGGCCTCGCTGGCCAGCAGGAACTTGCGTTCGATTTCCTTGGCCATTCGCGTCTCCGGAAGGTCGAAAGCGGATCAGTAGCGCAGCAGCGCCGAGCCCCAGGTAAACCCGCCACCAAAGGCCTCGGTAAGGATGACATCGCCGCGCTTGATGCGCCCGTCGCGCACCGCCACATCCAGTGCCAACGGCACCGAGGCCGCCGAGGTGTTGCCGTGCCGATCGACGGTCACCACCACCCGGTCCATCGACATGCCCAGCTTGCGAGCCGTGGCCTGGATGATACGGATGTTTGCCTGGTGCGGGACGAGCCAGTCGATCTCGTCCGGGCTCATGCCGGCGGCTTCCATGGTCTGGTCGACGATGCGCCCAAGGGTATTCACCGCCATGCGGAAGACCTCGTTGCCACGCATCTCGATGAAGGCGGTGCCGTCGGCGAGCCGCTCCGGGTCGGTGGTTTCGGGGTCTGGCTTGGTGGTGGTCAGCAGCGACTCGTAACTGCCATCGGCGTGGATATCGGTGCGGATGATGCCCGGCTCGTCCGAGGCCTCCAGCACCACCGCGCCGGCGCCGTCGGCGAACAGCACGCAGGTGTTGCGGTCCGACCAATTTACGATGCGCGAGAGCGTCTCTGCGCCGACAACCAGGGCGCAGCGGGCCGCACCGGTCTTGATGAACTTGTCGGCCACCGACAGCGCGTAGACGAAACCGGTGCAGACCGCCTGGACATCGAACGCCGGCGGGCCGTGGATGCCGAGCTTCTGCTGCAACAGGCAGGCGGTGGAGGGGAAGGTGCGATCGGGCGTGGTGGTCGCCACGATGATCAAGTCGACTTCCTCGGGCACGCGGCCGGCGGCCTCGAGTGCGCGTCGCGCGGCTGGCTCGGCCAGATCGGAGGTCAGCTGGCCTTCAGCGGCGATGTGACGCTGCTCGATGCCGGTCCGTTCGCGAATCCAGGCATCGGAGGTATCGACGATCTGCTCGAGGTCATGATTGGTCATGACCCGCTCGGGGAGGTAGCTGCCGGTCCCGGTGATGCGCGAATGGATCATCCGTCAGAGCGCTCCTGAAGCAGTGTCTCCAGCCGCTGGTCGATACGGCGCGGCACGTCCTTCTCGATCTCGCGCAGGGCGACGTCGAGCGCGTTGCCGAAGGCCTCGACACTGGCACCGCCGTGGCTCTTGATGACGATGCCCTGCAGGCCGAGCAGGCTGGCGCCGTTGTAGCGGCCGGGGTCGACGCGTTTTTTCAGGCGCGCAAGCACCGGCATCGCCATCAGGGCGGCCAGGCGAGAGAAGATGCCGCGCTTGAACTCCTGGCGCAGGAAGTGGCTGATCATCTTCGCCACGCCCTCGCTGCTCTTGAGCGCGACGTTACCGACGAAACCGTCGCAGACCACCACGTCGACGCCACCTTTGTAGATGTCATCGCCCTCGACGAAACCGATGTAATTCACCGGTCCCGCCTGGAGCCGTTCGGCGGCGCTCTTGACGGTATCGTTGCCCTTCATCGCTTCGGCACCGACATTGAGCAGGCCGACGCGCGGCGAGGGGTTGTCGTCAAAGGCCTCGACCAGCACGGAGCCCATGACCGCAAACTGGAAAAGGTGCTCGGCGTCGCAATCGACATTGGCTCCGAGATCGAGCACATGAGTGTGCCCGGACTCGTTCGGCAGCGCGGTGCAGATCGCCGGGCGCTCGATACCCGGCAGGGTCTTGAGCACGAACTTGGCCGTGGCCATCAACGCACCGGTATTGCCCGCGCTGACCGCGGCCTGCGCTCGACCATCCTTGACCAGATCGATCGCCAGCCGCATCGACGACGACTTCTTGGTGCGCAGGGCGATTGCCGGCGACTCGTCCATCGCGACCACCTGGTCGGCGTGGACGATTTCGATCCGGTCACGGTCGACACCGGTCTCGTCGGCCAGGTATCGCTCGATCGTGGCCTGGTCGCCGACCAGCAACAGCCCGTCCGACGGATGGCGCGACAGAAAACGGGCAGCGGCACGGACCGTGACTTCCGGTCCGTGATCGCCACCCATCACGTCAATTGCGATCTGGTTAGTCATCGATGCCCCTTGGCCGCGGGAAGCCCGCGCGTGACGACGCTGCCCGAATCACCGACAAGTCGGCGCGGACAGGCCGTGCCGCCCGACAAGCGGGCGGCACGCAGGCATTCGGCGAAGGAAATCAGGCGTTGTCGCCCGACTTGGTGACCACGCGACGGCCACGGTAGAAACCGTCCGGAGTGACGTGGTGACGACGATGGGTCTCGCCGCTGGTCGGATCGATGGACAGCTGGGTGCTCTTCAGGCTGTCGTGGGCGCGGCGGGAGTCGCGCTTGGCGCGGCTGACCTTGTTCTGCTGTACGGCCATGGTTTTCTACCTCCAAAATGATCAAGACGCGCCGGGGCGCGCCTGCTAACTTTCACGTTTTCCCTTTCCGTCGTGGCGTTACCGCCACGACACGAATTTCTTTTGCCCGGGGATCACTCTTTCCCCGGCCCCTTCTTCAACGCGGCCAGGGCCGCGAAGGGGTTGTCGTCGTCCTCGTCGACCGGCTCGGCCAGCTGACCCGACTCGTAAGGCCGATCGGGCGGGATCGGCCCGCAGGGTGTGTCATGCACCGGCATCAGGGGCACGGCCATCAGCAGCTCGTCCTCGATGAGATCGAGCAGCTTGACCCGCCCCTCGCGCCCGAGAATGACCGGCTCGGCTTGCGTCTCGACGTGTTCGGCCTGCTCCTCGCTGAACACGAAGCTCAACCGGGAAGAGGAGGCGACCGGCTGCACCACCGTCTCGCGGCAGCGGGCGCATTCCAGCGCCAACGACGCCTCGATAGCTATCTCGGCGGCCAGCGGATGCACCCCCTGGCCCTCGAAGAAACGTATCCGATACGATAGCCGACCGTCCTCGGGGGCTATGTCACGGCATCGAGTCAATGCCGAAAGCGGCAACTCGCCGGCCCACTCCTCACCCGCCCGGCACGCGGCGCGCACGTCCAGCGGCACGCTCAACTGCCTCACGTCCAACGGCTTGGCATCGGTCTTGCTGTCGTCAGTCGACATCGGCACCATCCTGCGCCAGTGGACCGGAACGCCCCACGGCGCCAACGGCCTTGCAAGCGGGAATCTTAATCCGCTAAGTTTACCGGCTTCTCACACTTTCGCCAAACACAATGCCGCTCCCCAAACCAGACCTGATTCTCGCCTCCGGCTCGGCAACCCGCCGCCACTTGCTCGACCGACTGCAGATCCCCTACACCGTCGACCCCGCCGACATCGACGAGACGCTGGCGGCCAACGAACCCGCCGAGCAGGCTTGCCGACGACTGGCGCGGACAAAGGCCGATCGGGTAGCCGGTCGCCACCCCGATGCCGTAGTACTAGGTTCAGACCAGATGCTGTCTTGGCGTGGCGGTCTGCTGGGCAAGCCCGGCGATGCCGAGACCGCCTGCCGCCAGCTCGCCGAGATCGCCGGCGAAGCCATCGCCTTCCACGTGGCGATCAGCGTCGCCTGCCCGGACGGACGGCGGCTCGACTGGCACGAAACCGTCGAGGCCCGCATGCGGGAACTGACTCACGGAGAGATTGCCCGGTATGTCGAGATCGAGCAGCCCTTCGACTGCGCCGGCAGCATGCGCTCGGAAGGCCTGGGCATCTGCCTGGTTGAGCGCATGGAGAGCCGCGACCCCAGCGCGATACTCGGCATGCCGATGATCGCCACCGCGCGCCTGCTGCGCGAGGCGGGCATCGACCCCTTGCACAGCGGCTGAGGACCGCCGCAGATAACGTTTTCCCGAACGCCACACGGTTGGCATCCCGCCCAATCCAACTTGAGCCTCGGCCGACAACGACACTGGCCGCCCTGCCCACCGGTTGTCGCCGGCAGGCGGGCCGCACTCATGCTCCGCGCGCCCAAGACACATCCGGCATTTGACGCCCCCAGCCCCGTGCAGTAAAAACACCGCTTTCCCAACATCAGGATAGCCACGTGACACTGCTCATCGCCGCCCTGCTCGGCGTCATTCAGGGCATCTTCATGTTCCTGCCCGTCAGTTCGACAGCCCACCTGGTGCTGACCCAGCACTGGCTGATCGAAAAAGGCCATGACCTGCCGCCGCCGGACAGCCCCGAGATGATCCTGTTCGACCTGGTGGTGCATGTCGGCACGCTGGTCTCGATCGTGGTGGTGTTCTGGCCCAGCCTGTGGCGCTTTTCGCACAACGCGGCGACCGGCGCCCTTCACTGGGCCTCGGCCGAGGGTCGACACGAAGGCATGCCCCTCTACGTGCGCTTGTTCCTGCTGGGGATGCTGTCGGTGCTGGCCACCGCGGTGATCGGTTTCGGGCTCAAGACCACCTTCGAGCAGGTGTTCGCCACGCCGGTGATGATCGCCTTCACGCTCACCCTGACCGGCATCCTGCTGTGGTGGACCGACAAGCTGGGGCCGCGCCGGCGCGGCCTCAAGGGCATTAATGCCAAGGTGGCCACCGTCATCGGCGTGGCCCAGGGCTTTGCGCTGGTCCCGGGACTGTCGCGCAGCGCCATGACCATCGTGTTCTCGTTGTTCACCGGCCTCAAGCGCCGCTGGGCCGCCGAATACAGCTTCTTCCTGGCCATCCCCACCATCCTGGCCGCCACCCTGGTGCAGAGCCTCGATGTCTGGGGCAACCTCGGCCTCAATGGCATTAGCCTGATGGCCATGACGGTCGGCTTCGTGGTCTCGGCGCTGGTCGGCATCGTCTCCCTGAAGCTGGTGGTCTACTTCCTCTACCGCGCCCAGCTGAAGATCTTTTCGTTCTATGTCTGGCTACTGGCCGCGGCCGTCCTGTTCGGCTGGATCGACCTGCCTACCTGACGCCCGCACACGACGTCCGATTGCTGCCAGCCTGTCAGCCACGCCTCAGGCCGACGGCCCAGTCCGTTCACCTCGCCCCGCCGGGAAGCCGGCGTGACGACCGGCGCTGGGCTGAAATCCAGCCCAAAGGAAAGCCTCAGTCGTCGGCGCTCAGTATCCCAGCCGCTTGCGCGCGATCTGGTGCAGCTCCGGTGTGGCCGCGGCACAGACCGTCGTGGTGTCCAGACCGACGCCCTTGCCTTCCAGGTCGGTGAACACGCCACCAGCTTCCTGAACGATGATCGACAGCGCGGCGATATCAAGCACGTTGACGTCCGACTCGACGATCAGGTCGATCGCGCCGCGCGCCAGCAGGTGATAGTGGTAGAAATCACCATAGCCGCGGGTGCGGTTGACCTCGGCGACCAGCGTCGCCAGGCCCGCCCAGCCGACCGGCTGCTTGGCCAGCGTCGACAGGTTGCCCACCGACAACGTCGCATCGGCAAGCGTGTCGATCTGACTAACCCGCGCGGCGCGATCCTTGAAGAACGCCCCGCCACCCTTCTCGGCGTAGGCGTACTCACCGAACACCGGCGCGCTGGAGACACCCAGGATGATCTCGTCGCCCTGCATCAGCGCGATCTGCGTGGAGAAGAACGGGTACTCGCGCACGAAGCTCTTGGTACCGTCGATCGGGTCGACCAGCCAGGTGAACTCCGCCTCGGGGCGAGTCTTGCCGGTCTCCTCGCCATAAAAACCGTGGTCCGGAAAGGCGTCCAGGATCACCGCCTTGATCGCCTTCTCGGTTTCCACGTCGGCGACCGTGACCGGCGTGGCGTCTTCCTTGATCTCGATCTCGACGTTCTGCTGCCAGTAGCGACGGACGACGGTTTCGGCGGCGCGGGCGGCGGCCAGCGCGGTTTCGAGGTATTGGCTCTGCATGACGCGTTTCCTGCTTTTACTCTGGATTTCGTGCCGGATGCCGGCGTGATGGCGGGCATTGTATACGAGACCCGCCTCCGTTCGGACGCAAAGCAAACCGGGCATCAACGACGCATGCCGCGCAACCACTTGAAGACGTTGATCAACGACGAAAGCGCCTGGGCCACGTAGGTGAAGGCCGCCGCGCGCAGGATGCGGCGCGCCGGGCGACGATCGGCGCGTTTCAGCAACCCCGCCTCCTTGAGCATCGGCAGGGCACGGTTGAAGCTCGCATCCAGCTCGGTGGGCAGCGTGGCCAGATGGGCGAACACCGGCACGGCCATGGTCATCACCCCGGCGGCAAACATCACCAGCCCGGCGAGCGGCCCCTTCTGGATCACCGAGACCACCGGGATGGCCACCAGGATCCAGCCGGCGATCCGCTGCGCCCACTGGGTACGCTCGACCACCTCCTGACGGCGCAGGAACGGCGGGTATTGTTCGGCATCCTGCAAGGCGTGCCCCACCTCGTGGGCCGCGACCGTGATCGCCGTCAACGAGCGTCCCGAGAAGTGGGCCGGCGACAAGCGCACCGTCCGGTCGGCGGGGTCGTAGTGATCCCCCGATTTGGTCTGCTCGACCTTGACGTATTCGAGGTGGTGCCGGTCGAGCAGGTAGCGGGCCAGATCGGAGCCGCTGAAATCGAATCGATCGGCCGGCTGGCTATGACGGCGCATGACCTGCCCCACCCACCAGCCGGGCAGGTAGGACAACGCGGCCATCAGGCCCAGACCGATCAGCAGACCGACACCCATCAATGCACCTCGAAAATCCGTCGTGAGCCGCGCGAGTGGAAAGCGCCGCGCAGCGAACGACGAGACATATCAGTTGGATAGGCGAGGAGCGAGCGAGCACGCGACGCAGCAATCGGGTGGCGCAACAGGTTTTTCGAGGTGCCCATTAGTCCTCCGGCCGCCCGCGGTCAATCTGATAGATCAAGTCGCCCGACTGCGCCTCGGCACCACTGGACAACTCCAGGTGCAGGAACTTGTTGATGCGATAACGCGTGATCACCTCACCGACTCCATCGAAAACACCCACGGCATAGCGGACCAGCAAATTCTCCCCGATGCGCTTGCCCACGCTCAACTGCGTGCCGCCCACCCCGTCATCGGAGGTCAGGCCGATCTCATCGAAACCGAACACGCTGTTGACCTGCTGGGCGAGGTCATCGCCCTGGCGAATACCCAACCCCGCGATGGCGTTAAGCAGCAGGGAGGCATCGGCGTCACTGCCGGCCGACAGCCGCCGCCCGGTGAGCAGCAGCGACAGGGCATCGCTGGGCGATGTCGGCGGCCGCGAGAATACCTCGGTCTCGGGCGATTCCAACTCGCCGGCAATCGACAGGCCCACCACCGTACCGGCATCGTCGTTGATCTCCCGGGTGGCGACCACGTCCAGACCCGGCGCGGTGAGTGGCCCGGTGAAGATCAGCCGGCCACGTTCCACCGCCAACGTCTGGCCGTAGGTCTCGTAACGCCCGTCTTTCAAGCGAATCTCGCCGAACGCACCGGGTGTTTCACCCGGGCGCACCCGCATCTCCAGCCCGCCCGTCAGGCGCGTGGCGAAGCCCTCACCACGCAGACTGACCTCGTCACCGAGAATCACCTCGATGTCACCGGTCAATGGGTAGGCCGCTCCCTGCTCCTCGGCCTCCTCGCCGACAATCACCAGGTCCTCAGAGTTGCCACGGGCATTTTCGGGCAACTCGCCAAGGTTGGCGATCGCCAAGGGCACGTGAATCGCCCCGCCCAGCTGACCGCCATCCGGCGCCAGGCCGATCGAGATCGCCGGGCGGGCATCCACCGCCAGCGTCGGCAGACGCAGTATTGGCAAGGCTTCGCCGTCCAGTTCGGCCTCCAGTCGCCAGTCGTCGAAGGCCGTGAGGTGGCCATCACCCTCCAACCGGATTCGCCCCCGGCTGGGCGGCGATTCGACCTCGTCGACACGGCGTGCCGAGAACACCGGCCGCGGCGGGGTCTCGGCCTCGCCCAGCAAATCGCCCGTCAGGCGCAGCGCCCCGTCGGGCTCGACCGACAGTTCCAGACTCCCGTCACGGTAATCCGTGCCGGTGGGCAGCGAGGCGAATGCCAGGTCCTCGCCCAGCAAACGCCCCGACAGCCGGGGAGCATCAAGCCGACCCGAGACCGCCAACCGACCACTCAATGCCCCGGCAAGATCGCTGATCGGCACGTCGAGCGGGCCGAACAAGCGATCGACCAGATCGAACAAGCGGGCCAGATCGGCCTCCTGAAGCGAGAGCGCCCCATCGAGCGCCCCATGCCCCAGGCCGGCCTCGCCCTGCCCGTCGAATACCAGCCAATCCTCGAGCCCGCCCTGCAGGGACGCCTCGACCCGTTCGTCAGCCAGGGAGGCCGTCATGCGGGTCTCGGGATAGGTAATCACTTCGCGATCCGCGTCGGTCTCGAGGTCGTCGCGACCGGTAAACCGAATCTCACTGGGCGGCAGGCGCAAGTCCACACTCGCCGACCGTCCCTCGCCCTCGACACGTGCCTCGGCATCGACCGACAGCCGCCCCGGCCACTGGACCGCAGCCCCCTCGTGCGCGGGCCACTGTTGCCACAATGCCTCCAGCGCCAGATCCCCAGCCAATTGCGCCGAGAGCACCTCCCCGGCACGCTCGCCAGACAGGCACAGCGCGCCGGCATCCTCGGTGGCAAGGCCCGTCACGGCAGGCTGCAGGCACAACGACCCGAGTCGCTGCGATGCAGGCCCGACCCACAGATCGGCCGGCGCACGCAGCCGCCAGGGGTGCCCGGCGGGCAGCCCCAGGTCCAGCCGGGTCAACTGCCCCTGCCACCCCATGCCTTGTGCCGCCTCTTGTTCTGCGGCTTGCTGCCAACCACCCCGCGCGCCCAGTCGCAACTCGACCGGACCGTCGACCTCCAGCGTGGCGCGATGCTCGGACGGACTCCCCTCCGCCGCGAATGCCAATCGATCGAACAGCGCCGCGCCCGTGTCCGGTGCAAGCACACCGGCATCCAGCGATATCTGCATGCGCCGCTCTGCCAACGGCGTCTGCCCGTCGGACGGGTCGATCACCGCCGTCGTTCGCGCCCGGTCGAGGGAATAGCCCGCCAGTCGCAATCCATCGATACGCGCGTCGAGCTGTCCTTCCGGAGCGAGGATCGGCCCTGAGGCAGCCAGCTCGACGTGTATGGCGCCACGGGCCGTTTCGGGCTGCAAGGGCGCCAGATCGACGCCAGGCAGCCGCTCGACAAGATCCCAGGGCAATGCCGCCAGATCCGGGACCGCGAGCTTGCCCTGCATGCCATCGAGTCGCCATTGCGCCCAGTCGGGAGCGAGATCCACGGCCCCGGAGGCATCCAGCACGGCGCCCGGCGCGGCGAGGTTCAACCGCTCGATCGCAAGCCGTCCTTCTTCCAGCGCGGCGCCAATCTCCAAGGTCACTGCCCGGCGCTGGTCTTCATCACGACGTTCGACCAGTTCCAGCCGGCCGTCCTCAAGACGTGCCCGAACGGTCGACAGCCACTCGGCGCCGGTCAGGGGTCGATTCCAATCCGGCAGTTCGGCATCGAGCCGACCGCGACTGGCCAGGTGTACCGGGTACGTCCCCTCCGTCCCGCCGGCGAGCGGCAGCGCGTCGATCCGCCAATCGGCGCGCAGGTGACGTTCGGCATCCAGCCGGCCATCCATACGCAACTCGCCACCTCCGGCCTCCCCCGACACCCGTGCCTCGGCCTGGGCGTCGTCGAGAAGCAGGTCGATATCCACGGCCTCGATCGACTCGCCGGCCAAGTCGCCTGACAGGCTTCCCACCGATAGCGATCCCTCGACCGGCAACCAGCCGTCGGCTGCCGCAAGTTCGGTATCGAGATCGAACGAGAGCGACCCCGGGGTGCCCGGCGATGCCCAGGCCGGATTCAGCGACTCGCCCCGACCGGTCAGCTCGACCCGTCCGATCGGCGACCACCCTGCCGTGCCGGAGAATTCCATTCGACCACCCAGCACGTCCGCAACCACCTGGTCGATCGTCAGCATTTCCTGATCAAGACGCAGTCGACCACAGAACGCGGCCGGCAGGCCGTCCGCCCCCATCCAAGCCAACCGAGGGTGCAATCCCATCTCTTCCAGGACATCGCCATCAAACTCGACCTGGCCGGACAACCAGCCCTGCGGATGATCGAGCAGCAAGTCGGCGTGCCCGATCAAGGGCATGTCCCCGGCCGGCTCCAGCGCCACGGCCGCGCGGCCATCCAGCCGAACGCCGTCGGGCAGGCGCAGGTCCAGTTCGTCGAGATCCACTTCCAGTCGCGGGCGCTCGACGCGGGCGTCCAGCAAGGCCGCCAGCCGTCCGCGTGGGACCTCGTAGCGCTGATCGCCCTGCAGGACCACCAGCCGATCGACGACCAGCCGCTCGACCGCAAGCGATATCGGCGGCAGGGAAAGGTCAGTCGGATCGAATGGCTCTCCCGCTGGGGCCGATGGATCGGCCGGCGGCAGGTCGATGCGGACGTCGCGCACGGCAAGCTCCGGAATACGCAGCCCCCTGCGCCACAAGGCCGCCGGATCGATCTGCAAACGGGCCTCACCGATGGTGGCGCTCGCCCCCTGCTCCGGTGCCCACTCGACTTGCTCGAGCACCAGCCCGCGCCAGACGGTGCCTCGGGACTCGCCAATCGACAGCGCCGGCAACTGCCGCTCGGCCTGGGCCAGGGCCCACTGCACCCCGCCGGGGGTGGCGGTAAGCCACCAACTGGCAACGGCCGCCAGGATTACCAACAGCACGGCCGACCAGCCGGCGATCAGCACCAGTCGTCGCACCCAGACCAGCGATGTCAGGAAGGCAGACGCCGTGCTCAAAACGCCGCCCCCAAACCGAGATGCAGCATCGGCAGGCCATCGCTGCCATCCAGAGGCTGGGCAATATCGACGCGCACGATACCCACCGGCGAGCGCCAACGTACACCCACCCCGGCACCGGTCTTGAGCTCGGCCTCGGGATCGGTGTAGGCATTGCCGCTATCGACAAAGGCGGCCAAATACCAGTCATCCCCGACCACCGGGAACATGGCCTCGAGACTGCCAGCGAGCAGGTACTTGCCGCCGATCAGCGTGCCGTCCTCGTCGCGGGGTGAAAGCGACTCGTACTCGTAACCACGCACGGAACGGTCCCCACCGGTGAAAAAGCGCAGCGAGCGCGGCATCTTGTCGAACTGGTCGGTCACGATCACGCCCGCCTCGGCTCGCCCGGCAAAGATCCACTTGCCCACCGGCAGGTAGCCACCGGCGAAGGCCCGGCCACGGACGAAACTGGCTGCCGAGGCGACCGGCTCGGCCGCACCCTGCAACGACACGTCAAACACGACGCCCTCGGCGGGGAACAGTGGGTCATCGAGTCCCTGGTACCCCAACCGGCCACCGACGATGGCAAAGCCGTTGGACTCGGGTGGGTCGTCACCGTAGCGGGTCCGATCGAGCAGGTACTCGGTAAACAGCGATCGCGTCCACCGGTCGGCCTCGCGGACCCACTGCACGCCACTGGCCGCTGCGGTGGTCACGATGTCGTTGTTGTCCTCGCGGGTGACCCGGGCGTAGATGTCATAACGTTCGCGCAGCGGATCGGCGGCCCGCGGAATGGTGTAACTGGTCTCCAGGCGCTGCTCGATCGCCGAGAGTTCGGTGCGGGCCGACCACTGGTGACCCCGCTTGTTGACGTAGCGCCGCTTGATGCCGGCGCCCACGCGCGGCCCGACATCGGTGGCATAGCCGGCGCGCAGTTCGTAGGAGGTGCGCGGGTTGCGGTAGGTGGTGATCTCGACCGGCACCTCGAGGTTCTCGCGCTGATCGAGCCTCGGGCGCACCGATACCGACTCGAAGTACTCGGTGCCGGTCAGGTTGCGGTTCATCGCCAACAGATCGCGGCTGGTGTAGGCCGCGCCGGGCGGAACGCCCGTCAGACGGCGGGCGAGTTCGGGCTCGAGAATGGACTGCTCGATCACTACCTCACCGAAGCGATAGCGCGACCCCGCCTCGAGCGCCAGGGCGATGCGCGCCGACTGCGTGGCCGGATCGACCACGAGTTCCCGCCGGGTGAAACGCGCATCGAGGTAGCCCAGTTTCTGCACGCGAGAGAGGATGCCATCGCGAAGGGCGTCATAAGCGGCCTGGTCGAGGGGCGATCCCTCCTGCGGACGTCGTTCGCTCACGAACTTGCTCACCGAGTCGATTTCGCGGATCGATTCGGGCAGATCGATGCTCACCGACTCGATCGTGGTGACCGGGCCGGCATCGATATCCAGCGCCGGATCACGGCATTCGGCTCGCCGCTGGATGGACGGACGAATGCGGGCGTTGAAGTACCCGTAGGCCTGTAACGCCTCTTCGGCCGCCTCGCTTGCCGCATCCAGGTAACGGCGGATATGGGCGGTGCTGGCCTCGCAGGAGAAGCCGATTCGAGGGACGGACAGGCCGACGTTGGTGATCAGGCGGCTATCGGACAGACCGGTCAGCTGAAACTGCGGGCTCGGGGCGGCCATCGCCGCCCTCGCCCCAAACAGCAACGACATGGCAAGCATCGCCAGGGCGAGCCGGGCCGCGCCTGGACGCGGCATGACCAACTACACCACCTCGGCGAGATCGCCATTCCGTTCCAGCCACGCGCGGCGGTCGGCGGCGCGCTTCTTGGCGAGCAGCATGTCGAACACCTCGATGGTGTCGTCGCCCTCCACCTTCAGCTGGACCAGGCGGCGAGTGGCCGGGGCGAGCGTCGATTCGCGCAGCTGGATCGGGTTCATCTCGCCAAGGCCCTTGAAGCGGGTGACCTGGATCTTGCCGCGGCGCTTTTCCGCCTCGATGCGATCGATGATGCCATCACGCTCGTGCTCGTCGAGCGCGTAGAAGGTCTCCTTGCCGATGTCGACGCGATACAGCGGCGGCATGGCGACGAAGACGTGTCCGGCATCCACCAGCGCGGGGAAATGCCTGAGGAACAGCGCCGAAAGCAGGGTCGCGATGTGCAGGCCGTCGGAATCGGCATCGGCGAGGATGCAGACCTTGCCGTAGCGCAGCTTGGTGAGGTCGTTCGAACCGGGCTCGAGCCCCAGGGCCACGGCGATGTCGTGCACTTCCTGGCTGGCGAGAACCTGGGCCGGATCGGTCTCCCAAGTGTTCAGGATCTTGCCACGCAGCGGCATGATCGCCTGGAAGTCACGCTCGCGGGCCTGCTTGGCCGAGCCGCCGGCCGAATCGCCCTCCACCAGGAACAGCTCGGTGCGCGAGAGATCGGTCGAGGAGCAGTCGGCCAGCTTTCCCGGCAGTGCCGGACCGCTGGTCACGCGCTTACGGGCGACCTTCTTCTCGCTCTTGATACGGTTCTGCGCCGACTCGATCGCGATCTGCGCGATCTTCTCGCCCATGTCCGCGTGCTGGTTGAGGTAGAGCGAGAGCGCATCCTTGACCACGCCGCTGATGAACGTGGCCGACTCGCGCGAGGACAGGCGCTCCTTGGTCTGGCCGGCGAACTGCGGGTCGTGCAGCTTGGCCGAGAGCACGAAGCGCACCCGGTCGAAGACGTCCTCGGGCGACAGGCGCACACCGCGAGGCAGCAGGTTGCGGAACTCGCAGAATTCGCGGATCGCCTCGGTCAGCCCCTGGCGCAGTCCATTGACGTGCGTGCCGCCCTGCAGGGTCGGGATCAGGTTGACGTAACTCTCGGTCAGGCCCTCGCCCGGCTCGGTGGCCCAGACCAGCGCCCAGGCGACCTCCTGGGCCCGCCCGCCGTCCGGGGCCTTCATGTGACCGACGAAGGCCTCCGACGGCAGCACCTCCTGGTCGGCGACACTTTCGAGCAGGTAGTCGCGCAGGCCGTCGGCGTAGCACCAGTCCTCGCGCTCGCCGCTGGCCGCGTCGGTCAGGCTGACCTTGAGCCCCGGGCAGAGTACGGCCTTGGCCCGCAGCACGTGACGCAGCCGGGCCATGTTCATCCGCGGCTGGTCGAAGTAACTGGTGTCCGGCCAGAAGGTGAGCGTGGTGCCCGTGTTGCGCTTGCCGACGGTGTCGATCACCTCCAGCGGGCGGGTCAGCTCGCCGTGAGCGAACTCGATCCGGTGCAGGTTGCCGTCGCGCTTGATGTCGACCACCAGCCGGTTCGACAGGGCATTGACCACCGACACGCCCACCCCGTGGAGGCCGCCGGAGAACTGGTAGGACTTGTCGGAAAACTTGCCGCCGGCGTGCAGCCGCGTGAGGATCAGCTCCACGCCGGAGATGCCGTGCTCGGGGTGCACGTCCACGGGCATGCCGCGGCCGTCGTCGGAAACGGACAGCGCGCCATCCTCGTGGACCACCACGTCGATCGCGCTGGCGTAGCCACTGATCGCCTCGTCGACGCTGTTGTCGATCACCTCCTGGGCGAGGTGGTTCGGCCGGGTGGTGTCGGTGTACATGCCCGGGCGTTTTCTCACCGGGTCGAGACCGGTGAGCACCTCGATCGAGCCGGCGTTGTATTCGGATCGTTCAGCCATAATCAACCGTGCATTCCCTGGGTGGTCGACGCCATGGCGGCCTGGCTGGCCGCCGACGTGCTGCCACGGACCGCCCATCGCGGCCCGCGGCATGAGGGTTCAAAGTGTACACGCCCGCCCGGGACCTGACACCGACCTTGAAAACCCGCCCGGCCATCACCATGTCAGGGCGCAGTCGAACCAACACCCACGAGGATCACCCGACCATGAGCGAAAGCGCGCACGTCTTTTCCGTCACGGCCCAGACATTCCACGAGCAGGTGGTGGAAGCGTCCCGGGAAACCCCCGTGCTGGTGGACTTCTGGGCGGAATGGTGCGGCCCCTGTCGTCAGCTGATGCCACTGCTTTCGCAGATCGTCGAGGACATGGACGGCCAGGTGAAACTCGCCAAGGTCGACACCGAGGCCGAGCAGGCGCTTGCCCAGCAGTTCGGCGTGCGCAGCCTGCCGACCGTGATGCTGTTCGTCGGCGGTCGGCCGGTCGACCAGTTCCAGGGCGCGCTGCCCGAGGGACAGATTCGCGAATTCATCGGTCGGCACGTGCTCTCGGAGATCGACAAGCTGCGCCGGGAGGCCCAGCAGGTGCGTGCCGCCGGCGCCACCGAACAGGCCATGGACCTGCTCAGGCAGGCCAACCAGCAGGAACCGGGGAACGTCGAGGTGCTGCTGGACATCGCCGACCTGATCGCCGAGCAGGGTGACCTCGACCAAGCCTGGCAGATCCTCGAATCCCTGCCCGCGGACACGGCGATGCGCGACGACGTGAAGGAATTCAAGGCCCGCATCGGCATGGCGCGCGCCGCCCAGTCCGGTCCGCCCGAGGACGAATTGCGCGCTCGCATCGAAAGCGACCCGACGGACTGCGAGGCGCGCGAGGCGCTCGCCGCCAAGCTCGCCATCCGCAACGACATCGAGGGGGCATTGGAGCAGAACTACCAGATCATGCTGCGCGATCGGGCCTACAACGAGGACGCCGGTCGACGCGGGTTGATCGACCTGTTCGAAATGCTCGGCGACAGCCACCCGCTCACCCGCCAGTACCGTCGCAAGATGTTCGGGCTGCTGCACTGACGTTCGCGCCGTCGCCTCAAAGCGGCATCTCCCCGTCCCGCTGACCTGGACTCCCGGCCATGCACAGCCATCACGACCACCCTGTCACCGATGCCGCCGGGCGGGCGCTGGGCATCGGCATTGCCCTGAACCTCGCCTTCGTCATGATCGAGGCGGTGGCCGGGATGCTCGGTCACTCCATGGCCCTGCTGGCCGATGCGGCACACAACCTCGGTGACGTGCTCGGACTGCTGCTTGCCTGGGGGGCCAATCGCCTCACTCGACGGCTGGCCTCCCGCCAGTTCAGTTACGGACTCGGCAGCAGCACGCTGCTAGCCGCGCTGATCAACGGCGTGACGCTGGCGCTGGTCTCGCTGTGGATCCTCTGGGAGGCAGGCATGCGGCTGGTTGATCCACCCGCCGTACATGGGCTTCTCGTCATCGGGGTGGCGCTCGCCGGCGTCGTGGTCAACACCGCGACCGCCTGGCTGCTCCTTTCGGGCCAGAAACACGATCTCAACCTGCGCGGCGCCTTCCTGCACATGGCCGCCGACGCGGCCGTCTCGGTGGCCGTCGCGATCTCCGGCCTGATCGTGCTGCTCACCGGGTTTGCACTGATCGACCCGCTGCTGAGCATCCTCGTCAGCCTGGTCATCCTGGTCCCGGCGGTCGGCCTGGTGCGCCGCTCACTGCAATTGGTGCTGCACGGCGTGCCCGAACAGGTCGACCTCGCCGAGGTCGAGCGGCACCTCGCCGCCCTGCCCGGCGTGACCGATCACCACCATTTGCACGTCTGGGCGCTGTCCACCCGCGAGACCGCGTTGAGTGTTCACCTGGTGATGCCCGAACCGCCCGATGACAGCGATGCGTTCCTGCACGAACTCCAGTTAGACCTGCGGCAACGCTTCCGCATCCAGCACGCCACGGTGCAGATCGAGCGGGGCAGTTGCCCCTGTCCGATAGACGCCTAGGGAAACTCTGCACGATTCGATGGCATCTCTGGCTCGCGGGTTTGTTCGCAATCGAGGCGCCGGACCGAAGGCGGGCTCATTGCCCGTCGAGGGACGGCAACGACGAGTGCGGGCAAACCCGCAAGCCCCGTCCGGGCGGGCCTCCAAGGGCCCATCTGCGGCGTTGCAGCCCTTGTAAAGGGGATGGCCCTTCATGGCGGACTGCGCCTTGCACCTGGACCCTTGGAGGTCCCGCAGAGACGTCATCGAATCGTGCAGAGTTTCCCTAGCGCAGCTGAAGGCGGTCGAAGAAGGCCTCCAGCGCCTCGCGCGCACACTCGGCATCCTTGTCGCCGCCCGGCGCGCCACTGATGCCCAGCGCGCCGATGGTCGAGCCGGCCGACTCGATCGCCACCGCCCCATCGAGCACGAGAATGCCGTCGACGTGGTTCATCTCCATGCGGATGTCTTCGCGGTTGGCGCGAAAGGCCCCCGAATCGATCCCGGCCAGGATCACCGCACGAGCCTTGTCGGTGGCGATCTGGCGGGTAAAGCGCGGCGCATGGGTCGCGCGCATCATCACCTGCGGGTCGCCGGACGGATCGACCACCACCGCGGTGACCGCGTAGCCCCGTCGGGTGCAGGCGGCGACCGCCTCCTCGGCGATATCCGCCGCCAGCCCCATGCCGATCCGGTCGCTCGTGACCACGTCCCCCGCCCCATCGGCATGATCCTGGGCCTGCACACAGGCACCAGCCAGCATGAGAACCGGCACCAACACTCGACCAATGGACACTCCCCTCATGGCAAAACCTCCGCTATGGTTGGGAACAACACATGGGTTTCAGCATAGCCGTCCGGCGCAAACGCGGAGTGACCATGGACGATCCCGATCCGACCGACCTCTCAGAAGACGCCCGCGAGGCCCTGCTCGCGCTACGCGAGATCGCGCCATTCGACCGCATCGACCCCGGCATCCTGGCCCGCTCGATGCGCGAGGGCCGCATTCGTCGACTCGAACGTGGAGAGGTGTTGCTGGAGCCCCGCATGGGGCCGCCCGAGACATTCTTCGTGCTGCTTTCCGGCCGCGTGGACGGTCTGGTCGAGGGCTCCGACGGGCAACCGGTCTGGTCGCTGAGCCGGGGCGACAGCTTTCCGCTGGGCGCGCTGATGGAGGGCCGTCCGGTCAGCACCCGCCAGCAGGTAGCCGAACCGGGTAAGGCGGTCACGCTGCCGGCCGATGCCTTCGAGCAGCTCCGGCGCGAGAGCGAGGCCTTTGACGACTTCTGCACCCGGCGCATCGGGCACCTGCTCACCCGCGGCCCGGTGGCCGAGGAAATCGACGACGGGGCCGGCCCTTCCGGTGCGCTGCTCGATCCGGCCACGCCGATCCGCGCCCGGATGGAGTCACGCACGCTGAAACTCGACGGCGACACCACGCTCGCCCGTGCAGCCCGCGCGCTGGAAGCCCACGGCGGCGAGGCGATCCTGGTCCATCTGGCCGACGGCTTTGGCATCGCCACGCTCCGGGATCTCGCCTTCCGCGGGTTGACCCGCCCGGCCGACACCACGCTCGCCGAGATCGCTACACGCGACCCGGTCGGCATCGATGCCGATACCTCGCTGCTCGAGGCGGCCGTCACACTGGCTGAACACGGATTTCATCACCTGCTGGTCACCGAGCGGGGCCGCGATGAGCCGCTGGGCGTGCTCGACGAAGGCGCGCTCTATCGTGTCAATGCAATGACGCCGGGCCTGCTGCATCAGCGCATCGGCCGCGCGCGCGACATCGAGGCGCTGGCCGGCATCCGCCACGAGGTGCCCGGCATCGTCGGCGCCCTGCTCGAATCCGGCTCGGGATTCGCCCCGATCAGTCGGATCGTCAGCGGCATCAACGATGCGATCACCCGACGCGTGATCGGGCTGACCTTCGAGGACGCCCCCCTGCCCGCGGAACTGGAATGGTGCTGGCTCACCTTCGGCAGCGAGGCGCGTTCGGAGCAGACCCTGGCCACCGACCAGGACAACGGTCTGGTCTTCGGCGGATCAATCGATCCCCAGGCGGCCCGCGATCATCTGTTGCCGCTGGCCCGCCGGGTCAACGAGGCCCTCGACCAGCTGGGCTACCCGCTGTGTCCGGGCAACATCATGGCCGGCAATCCGGACCTGTGCCTGTCGGTCGATGAATGGGACAAACGCTTTCGCGACTGGATCGACCAAGGCACGCCCGAGCACCTGCTCAAGGCGAGCATCTTCTTCGACGCACGCGGACTGGCCGGGAGCGAGTCGTTGTTCGATCGGTGGGCGAACGCCTGGCGCGAGCCGGCCAAGAAGAACAGCCGCTTCCGGCGCCAGCTTGCCGCCAACGCCCTGCGCAATCAGCCGCCGCTGACCCTGTTCGGCGGCTTTCGCACCCGTTCTCGTGGAGGTCAGCGCGGCATCGACATCAAGCTCGACGGCGCCACGCCGTTCGTCGATGCCGCCCGTATCGAGGCGCTGGCCCAGGGCTCGGCGGCCACGCGCACCGACCAGCGACTGGCCCTGGTTCCCGAACGCGCCCTGCCGGCCGAGGATCTGACCGCGGCCTACGACTTCATCCAGCGACTGCGACTGCGCCACCAGTACGCGCAGATCCAGCGTGGCGAGTCGCCGGACAATCTGATCGACCCGGACCGGCTCGACGGGCTCACCCAGCGATTGCTCAAAGAGTCCTTTCGCATCGCCCGCAAGCTCCAGCAGCATCTGGCCATCGCCTATCAACTCTGATGATGGGCGCTCAGTAAACGAAGGTTCCCTTTCCCCCCACGGTTCCAGTAGGCTTACCGTGCTCCGGGGTCCGGGCGTGGTGGGTGCGTGATACCCGCCAGGCCCCGACCTCGGCTGGTAGGGAACCTCTGCACGAATGCCATGCCACTCTGGCCTGGCGAGTCGTGCGTGATCAAGGCGCGATGTCGCCGGCGTGCCGGTGGCCACGTCAAGACATCGCAACGCGGAGCACGGGCGACTCGCCAAGCCCCGCAGGGCGCGTCTTGAGCCGGGCACCTGCTGCGTTGCCGTCCTTGACAAGGGAACCACCCTTGCGCTGCGGACGGCCGACTTGCATCTGCCCGGCTCAAGGCGCGCAGAGCGGTATGGCATTCGTGCAGAGGTTCCCAAGGAAGACATAAAACGTTCGGACTCAACCGAAACTCGAGGAGCCACTTATGGAGCAACGTTCCAATCGCGCTGATTACTGGCGTGCCAACCTGAAGGTACTGTTCGGCTGCCTGGCCGTCTGGTTCCTTGTGTCCTACGTATTCGGCATTCTGCTGGTCGATACGCTCAATCAGATCCACCTGGGCGGTTATCCGCTGGGCTTCTGGTTCGCGCAACAAGGCTCGATCTTCACCTTCGTGGTGCTGATCTTCTTCTACGCCTGGCGCATGAACGCCATCGACAAGAAATTCGGCGTCGCCGAAGACTGATAACGCAGGAGCCCAAGACACATGGAACTTCAGACCCTGATCTACCTGGTGGTTGGCGCCACCTTCTTGCTTTACTTCGTCCTCGCGATCGTCGCCCGAGCGGGCACCACCAGCGAGTTCTACGTAGCAGGCAAGGGAATCAACCCCGTCCTCAACGGCATGGCAACCGCCGCCGACTGGATGTCCGCCGCCTCGTTCATCTCGATGGCCGGCCTGATCGCCTTCAACGGCTACTCGGCCTCCGCCTACCTGATGGGCTGGACCGGCGGCTACGTGCTGCTGGCGATGCTGCTCGCGCCGTACCTGCGCAAGTTCGGCAAGTTCACGGTGCCAGAATTCATCGGTGACCGCTTCTACTCGAACACCGCACGCGTCATCGCCGTCATTGCCCTGCTGGTCATCTCGCTGACCTACGTCATCGGTCAGATGAAGGGCGTCGGCGTGGCGTTCTCGCGCTTCCTCGAGACCTCGGTCGAAGTCGGCCTGTTCGCCGGCATGGGCATCGTGTTCGTCTACGCGGTTCTCGGCGGCATGAAGGGGATCACCTACACGCAGATCGCGCAGTACGTGATCATGATTTTCGCCTACACCGTTCCGGCGATCTTCATCTCCCTGCAGCTGACCGGCCACTTCCTGCCGCAGACCGGCACCGGCGCCATGCTGACCGACGGCTCGAACCAGTACCTGCTGCAGAAGCTGGACCTGGTCCTGGTCGACCTTGGCTTTGCCGAGTACACCGGTACGCCGGACCTGATGAACACGTTCCTGCTCACGTTGGCACTGATGATCGGTACCGCCGGTCTGCCGCACGTGCTGGTGCGATTCTTCACCGTGCCGCGTGTCCGTGACGCCCGCAAATCCGCTGGCTGGACCCTGCTGTTCATCGCGATCCTGTACACCACCGCCCCGGCCGTCGGCGCCATGGCGATGTGGAACACCCTCAAGACCGTGCAGGACACCGACCAGATTGGCGCACCGGAGGGCAACCTGCTCTACGCCGAGCGTCCGGAGTGGATGAAGAGCTGGGAGACCACTGGCCTGCTGCAGTTCGAGGACAAGAACGGCGATGGCCGCATCCAGTACTACAACGACAACAACGAAGACTTCGCGGCCATGGCCGAGGAAGAGTACGGCTGGAACGGCAGCGAGCTGACGGTCGACCGCGACATCATGGTGCTGGCCAACCCGGAAATCGCCAATCTGCCCAACTGGGTCATCGCGCTGATCGCCGCCGGTGGTATCGCCGCCGCACTGTCGACCGCCGCGGGCCTGCTGCTGGCAATCTCCTCGGCGATCTCGCACGATCTTCTCAAGGGCGTGTTCATGCCGAACATCTCCGAGAAGAACGAGCTGATGGCCGGTCGGATCTCGATGACCGTCGCGATCATCATCGCCGGCTACCTGGGCCTCAACCCGCCGGGCTTCGCCGCCCAGGTGGTGGCGTTGGCCTTCGGTCTGGCCGCGAGCTCCCTGTTCCCGGCGCTGATGATGGGGATCTTCTCCAAGCGCATGAACAAGCAGGGCGCGATCGCGGGCATGCTGGCCGGTCTGTCCATCACCCTGCTGTACATCTTCTGGTACAAGGGCTGGTTCTTCATCCCGGACACCAACATGCTGCCGGATAACGCAGACAACTGGCTGTTCGGCATCAACCCGACCTCGTTCGGTGCCATCGGCGCGGCGATCAACTTCATCGTGGCGATCCTCGTCGCGAAGATGACGACCCCGCCGCCGCATGAGATCCAGGAACTGGTCGAGGACGTTCGCGTCCCGCGCGCCAGCTAATCACCCGACCGGCAATTGCCGGTCCGAAAAGAACAAACCCCGGGCTAAGGCCCGGGGTTTTTTGTGTCTGCCCGCTTCGTGAAGTGAGCGAGGAAGGTCAGCGCCCGCCGGCAATCACCCAGCCGGTAATCCCGGCGAACATCAGTATCACGCCTGCCGGGGCGAGCATCAGCAGATTCATGAACTGAAGCTTGTCCTCCTCACTGGTGAACACGATCGGCCCGAGCCCGCCGACCACGCCCACCGTCGAGAGGATGGCGCCGATCACCAACATGGCCTTCGACACCCGGGCGAAGCCGGGCTGACGCGAGGGCGCCTCGAAACGGTAGGGATCACCAATGCCCGGCTCGAACTCGTCGTCCGGGTGGTGGGTTGGTTTCTTCTCGGAAGGATCGGTCATCGTGGCACCCTGGTGCAGCGTTATGGAATTTCCACGCTGAGACATTGGCGATTCGCGCAGAGCCTCATCTGGAGAGGGAAATCCTAGCAGGGGCGGACCAATGCACCGAACCCCGGCGGGCGACCACGGCCTTTTTGCTAGACTCACCCATCATATTGCCCCGGCCGGACCGACGGAAAGACTATCGACCCGGTCGTGGACGCGAATCTCCCGTTAACCGCCCATCAGACACGAGGAAGAACACCGTGCTCGAATTCTCCGTAAAGAGTGGCGCCCCGGAAAAGCAACGTACCGCCTGCCTGATTGTCGGTGTCTTCGAATCCCGTCGGCTGACGGCAGCGGCGGAGACCATCGATCAGGTCAGTGACGGCTTTATCACCGCGATCACCCGACGTGGCGACATGGACGGGGAACTGGGAGACACCTTGCTGCTCCACGGCGTGCCCAATGTGCAGGCCGACCGCGTCATGCTGGTCGGTCTGGGCAAGGAGCGCGAGCTCGACACCCGCGGGCTGGTCAAGGCGACCCGCGCCGCTGTCGAGGCACTGCATCACCGTGGCACGGCCGAATGCGTCAGCCACCTCTCCGAGATCGACGTGCGTGGCAGCAGCATGGACCAGGTGCTGCGCCAGAGCATCGTTGCCATCGACGATGTCCTGTATCGCTTCGACGATCTCAAGACCGACCGGGATCTGGGCCCTCGCCGCCCGCTGCGCAAGGTGACCTTTATCCTGCCGACCCGTCGGGAGCTGATGGAGGCCGAGCGCTACGTGCGCGAAGCCACCGCCATCAGCAACGGGATGCGCATGGCCAAGAACCTGGCGAACATGCCGGGCAACCTGCTCACCCCCACTACGATGGCCGAGCACGCGCGCAAGATGACGGAGACTCATCTGCACCTGTCGGTCGAGGTGCTCGACGCCTCGCGCATGGAGTCCCTGGGGATGAACGCGCTGCTGGCAGTAGCCAAGGGGAGCAGCGAGCCGCCCAAGATGATCGTCATGGAACACATGGGGGCCGATGCCGACACCCCACCGATCGTGCTGGTCGGCAAGGGCGTCACCTTCGACACCGGCGGCATTTCGCTCAAGCCCGGCCCGGATATGGACCAGATGAAGTTCGACATGGGCGGTGCGGCAGCCACCATTGGCGTGATGTCCGCCGTGGCCGAGATGCAGCTACCGATCAACGTGGTCGGCCTGGTTCCCACGGTGGAGAACATGCCCGGCAGCGCGGCCCTCAAGCCCGGTGATGTGATCCGCAGCATGTCCGGCCAGACCATCGAGGTGCTCAACACCGACGCCGAGGGCCGGCTGATCCTCTGTGATGCCCTGACCTATGCCTCACGCTACAAACCGGCGGCCATCGTCGATATCGCCACCCTGACCGGAGCATGCATCATCGCCCTCGGCCGCCATCCGAGCGGGCTGTTGTCCAACCACGACCCCTTGGCCAAGGAACTGCTCCGGGCCGGTGAGGCGGCCAACGACCGCGCCTGGCAATTGCCGCTGTGGGACGAGTACCAGGACCAGCTCAAGAGCAATTTCGCCGACATGGCCAACATCGGCGGGCGCGAAGGCGGCAGCATCACGGCCGCAGCCTTCCTCTCACGCTTCGTCAAGGAACATCACTGGGCCCACCTCGACATCGCGGGCACGGCGTGGAAGGTCGGCGATGCCAAGGGTGCGACGGGTCGACCGGTCCCACTATTGGCGGAATTCCTGATGCAGCGGGCCAGCCAGCAGCAGGAAGGAAACGGCGGCGGGGCCGCCTAACCCAGGGACCGCCCACCAGACGCAGAACGCCCCCGGCATGGACCAACCCATGACCGGGGGCGTTTCGTTTCCGCCCGACAAATCCCTGCTTCCGAGTCGACTCAGCCCTCGGCCGCGGCCCGGGCGAGATTGCGTCGGCGCTGCTGGCGCTTCTTTTCCGGCAGGTTGTCGAACAGGCGATCACGCAGGGCGATAAAGAATCGCTCCACGTCCGGGATGCTCACACCCGGCACATCGATCTCGGCAAAGGTGCGGGCATAGAGCTTCTCGGCGCTGGTGCGAATCTCGTCGATCAACGGCAACGCACGCTCGGTCAGGCGGATGATCTTGCAGCGACGGTCCGTGCCGCACTGGACACGCTCGACCCACTCGTCACGTGACAACCGGTCGATCATCGCGACCAACGACGGCCCCTCGATACCCAGTTCTTCCGCCAGCTCCGACTGGATCAACCCCTCCGGGTACAGCGAGAGGATGGCCATGGTGCGCCACTTAGCCTGGCTCAGACCGTGATGGGCAAGCTCGTGATCAAGCAACTGGCGCCAGAGCTGATCGACACGGTGCAACAGCACCGGCACGCGATCCTCGGCACAGATGTCGAATTCCGTTTTCGTATCGGTCATGCGAAGCCCCTTGGTTACCTCGCCGATCTCGTTCAACCGGCAGCACCCCATATCTTGCCAGCCCCGCCGACTACCTCCAACTATTAGCCAGTTAACACATTGCCCATACAGATACTTAAAGGCCACCCGCTGCCAGATGGCAGGGGCGGCCAGGATCATCAGAAACTCACTGGATCAGGCGCGAGGCGTTGTCACTCGCCGAAAATCACGTCCGACGTCACCCCTTCGTTGGCGGCAAACTGCTTGAGCCGGCGCACTGCCTCGAGCTGAATCTGGCGCACGCGCTCGCGGGTGCAACCCAGCAGGCTACCCACCTGCTCGAGGGTCGCCGGCTCGTGGCCGCGCAGGCCGTAGCGGCGCATCAGCACCTCGCGCTGCTTGCCCTCAAGCTTGTCGATCAAGCGATCGAGCAGTTGCATGACGCCGTCGTCCTGCAGCTCGTCTTCGGGCAGTTGGCTATTCTCGTCGGGCACCATGTCGAGCAGGGAAAACTCGCCATCACCCTTGAGGGGACTGTCGAACGAGGATTCCCGCTCGTTGTAGGACATCACCTTGAGGACGTCCTTAACCGGCTTGTCCAGATGTTCGGCGATCTGTTCGGGACGAACATCGCCGTTCTGGCTCTGTGAAATCTTACGTGCGGCCCGGTTATAGGAATGCACTTCCTTGACCACGTGCACCGGCAGGCGAACGGTGCGGGCCTGGTTCATCAGTGCCCGTTCGATCGTCTGGCGAATCCACCAGGTGGCATAGGTCGAAAAGCGGAAACCACGTTCGGGATCGAACTTCTCCACGGCTCGCATCAAACCGAGATTGCCTTCTTCGATCAGGTCGAGCAGGTCGAGGCCCCGATTAATGTAGCGGCGAGCCAGTTTGATCACCAGCCGCAGGTTGCAGACGATCATCTTCTGACGGGCCCATTCCTCGCCGGCCTGGGCTCGGCGGGAAAAGTCGATTTCCTCGGCGGGGGTCAGCAGGCGCTCGGTTTCGACATCCTTGAGGTACAGGCGAACCGGATCCGGGGCCTCGGAGTCGGCCACGTTGAAATTGCGTGCGAACTCCGACGACCCAGCGGCACCGGCTTTGCGGGCCACACCAGGCGCGACCTCGGTTTCGGCCGGATTGGCGGCCAGCTCGTCCACCTTGGCGGGTTCGACCTGGGTAATGCTGTCGTGAACGATTGCCTGTGCCATGTCGTATCCCTCGCTTGATTGCGATTGTCGTTGAGTCAATCTGTGTACAACCTTTGCACAATCAATTGGAGCGATCAATCCCTAAGGAATCGAATAAAACAACATTTCAGTTTCGATATATTGAAACTTAAGCCGAGGAAGCACCTTGCGTGGTCGTACGCAAGCGCGCTTTGCACTGACGAATCAGCGCATATGTGTACAAGACGTGTACACCCCTCCCTCGATGATCAATCGCCGTCCCTGATGATTGCGACATGGGAATCGACAGGAAGTTTTCAAGCGTATCGGCCTTACCCACCGCGAAGCCATAAAACCGACGACCGGAAAGACAAGAAGACAAAAACGAGCGGGGAAGGCGAACGAGGGATGACCGCCTCGTATCGTGTGCTCCGGGCTTGAAGCGCCGATCGCGCGAGCACGTCGAGCGCAGTACGGCTCCTGAACGAGCCGTTATGGCAGGTAGCGCTCGGGGTCGACCGGCTTGCCCTGGCGCCGAATCTGGAACAAGAGATGACCGCCCTGGTCCGGCTTGCGGTGATCGCGGGGCCCGACGCGGGCGATGGTCTGCCCACGGCGAACCTGCTGCCCTTCCGAGACGGCGAGGCTCTTGTTGTAGGCATAGGCCGAAAGCCATTCGGCGTTGTGCTTGACGATGACGAGGTTGCCGTAGCCCGGCAGACCATCGCCGGAATAGACCACCTTGCCGTCGGCAGCCGCCCGCACCGGGGTGTCGATGGAAGCAGCGAGGATCACGCCTTTCTGGGAGGCCGAGCCCTCGGGGAAACGGTGCAGCACTCGCCCCTCCAATGGCCACTTCCATTCCACTGGCGAGGCAGCCGGAGTAGCGCGACGCGACCGGGAGTCGGTGGAAGCGGTTTTCACCGGCGCACTGGTGGTTGGGGCCTTGCTTGCCCGCCCAGCGCTCGCCCCGCCGCCCGGCGGGTTGAGCCGCAGACGCTGGCCAATCTTCAGGTGACGCGGGTTGGAAATACCGTTCCAGCGAGCCAGCCGCTGCCAGTCCACGTCGTTGGCCACGGCGATCGAATAGAGGGTGTCTCCGCCCTTGACGTAATACACGGGCTGGCCGCCCTCCCAGCTGCGGTAATCGGTGGGGGTGGCGCAGCCACTCAACCCAAACAGCCCGGACAGCAAGCTGACCACCAGCATCCGGCGCGCGCGAGACGAGAGGAGAAGGGGCCGCGGGGTACGCATGGGCTACATCAGCTGCCAGACACCGATGGCCATCAGCAGCAGCGCGACGAACAGCCACCCCAGCCATTCGATATAACGGCGCAACGTCGGGGCAATGCGAGGCCCCGCCCAGGCCACCAGACCCGACACGAGAAAGAAGCGCGCACCGCGTCCGACGAACGAGGCGACCACGAAACCGAGCGGATTCATCGTCAACGCTCCGGCGGCAATGGTGAACACCTTGTAAGGAATCGGCGAAAAGCCGGCGACCAGCACCGCCCAGAAACCCCAGTCGGCGAACCAGTCGCGTGCCCGATCGAAACCCTCGGCGTAATGCGACTCAGTCAGCCACGGCTCGATCGCCTCGATCGCCCAGAACCCGATCAGGTAGCCCAGCACACCACCAAGCACGCTCCCCAACGTCGCGATCAACGCAAAGCCCCACCAGCAGCGCGGCCGAGCAAGCGCCATGGGCATGAGCATGACGTCAGGAGGAATCGGGAAAAATGAGGACTCGGCGAAGCTCAGTGCCCCGAGCAAGGCTGGCCCCCGGCGATGGGCCGACCAAGCCAGGACACGGTCATACAGCGGGCCGAACAGCCTCATGGGCACCTCATGCCGACAGGTTCATGCCGGGGGTCGTCACGCAAGGGACCCCGGCAAAAGTGGAACGAACGAGACCAGATCGTACCAGCGCGTCTGGTACTCGTTATCGGCCATTCGCGTAATCACCGTCAGCTTCTGTCCGCCACCCTGGGCCCCGACCGGGATCACCAGACGCCCGCCGACGGCGAGCTGCTCCTTGAGCTCCGGGGGTACGGCATCCGGGGCTGCAGTCACCACGATCGCCTCGAACGGTGCCTGCGACGGCCACCCCTTGAAACCATCGCGATGCATGTAGCGGATATTGAGCAACCCCAGTGCACGATGTCGGGCCTTGGCCTGGTCGAGGAACGCGCCGATGCGCTCGACGGTAAACACCGACTGGCACAACTGGGCCAGCACCGCCGCCTGGTAACCCGAGCCGGTGCCGACCTCGAGCACGCGCGTCAGCCGGGACTCGCCGGCCATGACCAGCTCGGTCATGCGCGCGACGATGTAGGGCTGCGACAGCGTCTGACCCTGCCCGATTGGCAGCGAACAGTCCTCGTAGGAGCGCACGCTCTGCACCTCGTCGACAAAGGCCTCGCGCGGGACGGCAGCCATCGCATCGAGTACCGGCTGCGCACGAATCCCCTGCGACACCAACCGCTCGAGCATGGTCTGGAGCGCCCATTGGTAGTTCCTTCGGATCACAAACCGGCCCTCAGCTCAGCCATTGCTCGAGCGACGGCATCGCCTCGTGACGGGTCATGTCGAAGTGGATCGGCGTGACCGATACCCAACCGTCCGACAGGGCATGAAAGTCCGTGCCCTCGCCGGCATCCTCGGCCTCTCCGGCCGCGCCGATCCAGACGATCTCGCGCCCCCGCGGATCGGTATCCCTGACCAGCTGGCCGGAGGGGTGCCGGCGACCCAGACGCGTGGCGCGCACCCCGCCGATCTGATCGAGCGGCGCGTCCGGTACGTTGACGTTGAGCAGGGTGTACGCCGGCAGCGGGTGATTGCCAAGCCGACGAATCAGCCACTCGACCCAGTGCGCGGCCGAATCCAGGTACTCCGGGGCGAACGACTGGCAGGAGGCCGCGATGGCGGGTAGACCCAGCGCCCGGCCTTCGCTGGCCGCGGCGACCGTGCCGGAATAGAGCACATCGTCACCCAGGTTGGCACCGTGGTTGATGCCCGAGACCACCAGGTCGGGCATTTCGGGCAGCAACCCCTTGATGCCGAGGTGCACGCAGTCCGAGGGCGTGCCATCAATGACCCAGAGTCGCTCTTCGAGCTGGCGCGGACGCAGGGGGCGGGAGAGCGTCAAACTGTTCGACGCCCCGCTGCGATCGCGGTCCGGAGCGACGATCGTCACGGTGGCAAATCGGGCTAGGCGCTCGGCGAGTATGTTCAGCCCCGGGGAGAGATAACCGTCGTCGTTGCTCAGAAGAATATGCATGGATTGCTCGTTTCCGTTTCGTAAGCCACGCCCGAAAAGGGCGCGGCAGGTATTCCCGCAAGGATACCGTCTGCCGGTCGGCAATTCAGCCCGTCAGGGACGCCCTGTACGAATCGGCAATGGCACCGACCCTGAGCGGGGCGCTATCATGCGCCCATGAATGACGAGTCACGCATCGACCCCGAGGATCGCGCGCTGTTTCTCGACGCCGTCGGCCCGGTGGAGCCGGTCGAGGACGAGCGCGTCGAGCCCGAACGCCCGCGCGTCAGCACCCGCCCCCGACGGGATCCAGGTTTCGACGAAATGGTCGACGCCCTTGCCCTCAGCGATCTCGCAGACGCGCCCGAGCAAGGCGAACAGGTGCAGTACGTGCGCCCCGGGGTGCAGAAGACCATCCTGCGTAAACTCAAACGCGGTGGTTACAGCGTCTCGGCATCACTCGACCTGCACGGCCTGACCGTCGACCGTGCCCGTAACGAGGTGGCCGCCTTCCTCCGCAGCGAGCGTGGCGAGATGCGCCGTTGCGTGCGCATCGTCCACGGCAAAGGCTATCGATCCGCGGACGGCCAACCGGTACTCAAGACCCTGCTCAATCGCTGGCTGCCCCAGCGCGATGACGTGGTCGCCTTCTGCTCGGCTCCACCGCACGACGGCGGCACCGGCGCGCTTTACGTGCTGCTGCGACGCCTTAGCCCGGGCGACTGACGGGCGCGATCCGATCCCGGATCACTCGCCGCCAGACGGTCGAGAACGATCGACCTGGAACGGCAAGCGCAGCAGGTACGCGCCCTCCGTACTGTGAATGCTCAGATTGGCGCGCCAATCGCTGCGATCGGTGGTGCAGACCGGCAGGATGATCTCTTCACGGTACGTACCATCGGCCAGCCGATCCAGCCGGTAGGCATTGATGCCCATGTCCATGTCGACCATCTCGAAGTCCACCCGGATCTCTCCCACCGCCTGCGCCGCCTCGCCCTGCGGTAAGACCCGGAAAATCGCCTTCTCCAGCGGCACCACGGTCTCGGGCATGCGGACGAGAAACGAACCCAGTCCGTCGATCTCGATTTCGCAGCCCTCGCCCTTGAGCTGACAGCCGGTCGGTGCCGGCACCTCGGTCAGCGGACCGCTCACCGGTGTGTCGGTAGTTAGCTTGTCCGGCGCCCGCCCCCACAGATAGGTCAACACGCCCAGGATCAGGAGCGTGGCCACCATCCATTTTGCCTGTTTCATGCTCATGCGCGTCTCCACCGGGCGCTCAAAAGATCACTCGCGCCCCGACTCGTTATCGCTGGCGACTCGATGACCGGATCGCCAGCCGCTCCTGAGGCAACTTGAGTCAACATGGGTCGACCCTCACCAGAAGGCCGAGATCGACGCCACCCCGAAACCGCCTCGCCGCCAGATCCGCGGCAGGTCATGCGGCCCCATCCCGCCGAGGGCGTAGACCGGCATGGGCGCCAGGGCCGCCAGCTCACCGAAGCGTTCCCAGCCGATGCCGGTCGCCTGGGGATGCGTGGCGGTGGCCCGGACGGGCGAGACGGTCACCAGGTCCACCGCCAGCTCGCCCGCCCGCGCCATGGTGACCGAGTCATGAACCGCGGCCGTCACCAGACGCCCACGCGCCTGCCAGTCCGCCACCGTTTCCCGCGAGGTCGACAGCAGCCGGCGATGATTCAGATGAACGCCCACGCGCGCATCGAGTCCATCGAGACAGGCGTCGTCGCCCGACGGGTTGACCACCGGCCAGTGACCGGCGGCCAGGGCCGCCTCGGCAAGCGACGTCCAGGGCACGGCCTCTCCGTCCATCTCGGGGCCGGGACGCAGGTTGACCAGCATCGGGGCAGTGAACGACGACAGGCCCGACTCGACCCGCGCCAACCAGGCCGCCATGCCCTCGCGACCGAGCGACGGGGTAATTGCCAGGCAACGCGGCAAAACCAGCGCGTTGACCAACCCGCGGTTGGCGGTCGGCATGGTGGCCAGCCAGTCACCCCGAGTGTCCCGATCAAGCGGTTCGGCGAGCAGGGCCTGCCCTTCGACCGAGCGGGGGCGCCCCGTCCAGGCGGGGACCTCGAAGCCGATCAGTCGCAGACGGCGATCGGGATAATCCCAGTTGAGCGTGATCACCCGTCGGGCACGCCGCACCCGGATGCCGATTTCCTCGTCGAGCTCACGCACCAGCGCGGCCCGCGGGGTTTCGCCATGGAGGCGCTTGCCGCCGGGGAAGGCGCGCAAGCCGGCCAGGTGCTTGTCGTCGGGGCGAACCTCCGCCCAGACACGACCGTCCGGCTCGCGCAGCAGCCCCAGGACAATATCGGTCCGCGGCCGGTCCACCACGATCAGGAGCGGTACTCGGCGTTGATCTTGACGTAGTCGTAGGAGAAGTCGCAGGTCCAGACCTGATCGACGGCCGTGCCACGACCGAGATCGATATGCATGGTGATCTCGGGCTCGGCCATTACCGCGGCCGCCTCCGCCTCGACGTAATCCGGGTCGCGCCCGCCATCGACCACCACGCGCACGTCGCCCAGCCACAGGCTGACGTGGTCGACGTCGAGGTCGTCGATGCCGGCATTGCCCACGGCGGCGAGAATCCGCCCGAGATTGGGATCGGAGGCAAACAGCGCGGTCTTGACCAGCGGGCTGTGCGCAATGGCCTTGCCCACCAGCCGACACTCGGCCCGGTCGCGCCCACCCCTGACCTCGATGGTGACGAATTTGGTCGCCCCCTCGCCGTCGCGCGCCAGTGCCTGGGCGAGAAAGACCGCCACCTCCGCGACCGCGTCACGCAGCGCCACGTAGTTCGGATCGTCGATGCTCGAGACCTCGAGGCTGCCCTCCCGTCCATTGGCAATCAGCATGAAGGCATCGTTGGTCGAGGTGTCGCCGTCGACGGTTACCCGGTTGAAGCTCTCCTCAGTGATCTGGAGGAGCATGGCCTGCAGGACCGGCTTGGGCACCCGAGCGTCGATCCCCATGTAGCCGAGCATGGTCGCCATGTTGGGATGGATCATCCCGGAGCCCTTGGCGATGCCGGTGATGGTCACCGAGGCCCCGCCAATCACGCGGGTCAGCGACCGCCCCTTGGGGATGGTGTCGGTGGTCATGATTGCCGAGGCGGCGCGCAGCCAGTTGTCCTCGACTGCCTCGGCCACCGCCGCCGGCAGGGCGGCAATGATCTTCTCGGACGGCAGGGTCTCCATGATCACGCCGGTGGAAAACGGCCAGACGGCCAGATCGTCACACCCAAGCCGGTGGGCGAGCGTGTGACAGACGGCCTCGGCGCGCGCCATGCCGTCGGCCCCGGTGCCGGCATTGGCATTTCCGGTGTTGATCACCAGCGCGCGCGGAGCGACATCGCTGAAGCGACGCTCCCGGCACATGATCACCGGGGCGGCACAGTAGCGGTTCTGCGTGAACACGCCGGCCATGGTCGCCCCCTCGGGCAGCAGCATCACGGCCAGGTCATCCCGATTCGCCTTGCGCACGCCGGCCTGGGTGATCCCGATGCGAATGCCGGGAATGGGCTGCAATTCCCCGGCTGCCGGGGCGGTCAAACCAACACTCATGCCGTGTTCTCCTGAATCGCTGCGCCGCTCAACTACCAAAGGCCATGTTCAGCAGCTGGTTGGCCGAGGTACCGTTGAGCTGGAGATTCCCCTGTCGAAAGTCGACGGTGGTCGTGACCACGCCATCCTCGACATTGACCCAGCCCTGGGCGACCAACGGGGCAAGTTGCTCTTCGACGATGCCGACCTGCTGCCCCCGCGCCGCCGCGGACTTCTCCAGCAGGGCAATCGGCATCTCGAGGCTCCCCTCGATCACCAGCGCACTGAGCATCGCCATCCACATCATCGGGTTGGGCTCGCCCTTGCTCACGCCGGCCGGCAGTTCGGCGGCAAGCGTGATCTCGGTGTCACCCTCGGCGGTGGTGGCGCGCAACGGCTCGATGGCAATGCGCGGCCCGTGGCTCATCAGGGCAGGCAGTTCGGCGACCACCGCATCGCTGAGGGCCTTTTCGATCGACGCCCCGCGCGCCGCGAGCTCCTGCAGGGTCTCCATGCGCTCGACCAGCGCGCGCACCGCAGCGGCATCCAGTCGATCGACGGCGAGCCGCATCTCGGCATCACGGAACATTTCGTCTTCGATGACGGCCTCACCCACCTCGTAGGCAACAGCAAAGCCCCACTGATCCTCGTCTCGAGCCGAATCGAACCGCAGGATGAAATCCTCGACCTGACCCTGCCCATTCGCCTCGACAATCTCGAGACGATCGATCTCGAACCGGCCTTCACTGTCCCAGACGAAACCATCCTCGGCGACCTGTCCGGAGGCAATCAGGCGAAGCCCTTCGGTGACCATCTCCGAGCCGGTCTCGACGCCCCCGGCCTCGTCATCGACCGCCAGCCGTTCGCCCTCGAGGCGATAATCGAAGCGACCAGCGGCCGTCGTGTCGAGTTCGATGTCCGCCCCCGAAAAGTCGACACCGTCACGCTCCACTGACGGGATGCGACCGGTCGAATGACTGGAGCCAGTCGGGTAGAGGGCGGTGGCGAGGGTGAATTCGGCATCGTCACCGAACACCTCGGCCAGTTCATCGCGCAACTCGGGGTCGGTCGGTTCCCAGGTGGTATGAACGGTGGCGTACCGCCCGTCGATGCCAGGCATCTGGTCGATGCGATGCGTGAGCGTCACGCGCACCGGTTCCTGTTCGGGCAGGCGCAGCAGCAACTCGGACTCGGCACGAGACTCGAGATAACCGCGCTGGTACTCGGTCACCTCCAGTTCCAGCGCGTCACGCGTTCCCGGGAAGCCCTCGACCTCGGCCAGCGTGCGTTCCATCACATGCCCGGTGACGAACGGGGCGGCAGCCAGGATGGCCACCACCACGACTACCACGGCGAGAATCAGACGTTTCATTCCCTGTCTCCTGTCAGACGTTTCCGGACGGGCAGACCGCCCTCAGAGCTTGCCGCAGCAGTGCTTGTACTTCTTGCCCGAACCGCAATGGCACGGATCGTTGCGACCGATCTTGGGGTTATCGCGACGCACCGGGCGGGCGGGTGCCTCACCATCGGCCTCGGCCTGCCCCGACGGGCGAGCGGGAGCGACCGGCTCCTCGGGCTCGGCGAACGTCGAGACCGACTCGTGGCGGGTGCGCAACTGGCTGGGATCGACGCGGGGATTGTCGACCAGCTCGTCGAGCATGGAGGTGATGTCGTCCTGCTCCATGCCCTCGGGGGCAGCGATCTGCAGGCGGGTCAGCGTGCGGACGATCTCGTAGTTCATGTCGTCGAGCATCTTGCCGAACATCTCGAAGGCTTCGCGCTTGTACTCCTGCGTCGGGTTCTTCTGCGCGTAGCCACGCAGCCCGATGCTCTGGCGCAGGTAGTCCATCGCCGCCAGGTGGTCCTTCCATTGCGCGTCGAGCACCTGCAGCAGGACGCCCTTCTCGAACTGGCGCAGGTTGTCCTCGCCCACCAGCTTTTCCTTGGCCGCGTAATGGCGCTGGGCGGTATCGATGATCTTCTCCAGCAGCGTCTCGTCGTGGAGGTCGTCGTCCTCGTCGAGCCATTTCTGGATCGGCAGGTCGAGGCCGAAGTCCTCCTTCAGGTGGGCGGCCAGGCCCTCGACATCCCACATCTCCTCGAGCGCACCAAAAGGCACGTAACGACGGAACCGGTCGGCCAGCACCTCGCGGCGCATCGACTCGATGATCGGGCTGGTGTCGGTGGTCGCCATGACGGCACGGCGCTGCTCGTAGATGACCTTGCGCTGCTCGTTGGCGACGTTGTCGTAGTCAAGCAAGTGCTTGCGCATGTCGAAGTTGTGGCCCTCGACCTTGCGCTGGGCGTTCTCGATGGCGCGCGACACCCAGGGGTGCTCGATCGCTTCGCCCGGCTTCATGCCGAGCTTCTTCATCAGCCCGGAGACGCGATCGGAGGCAAACACCCGCATCAGGCTGTCTTCCAGCGAGAGGAAGAACCGCGTCGAGCCCGGGTCGCCCTGACGGCCGGCGCGGCCGCGCAGCTGGTTGTCGACCCGCCGGGATTCGTGACGCTCGGTGCCAACCACGTGCAGACCGCCGGATTCGAGCACTGCCTCGTGGCGTTGCTTCCAGGAGGCCTCGACCTCGGCCCGCTCTTCCTCGCTGGCATCCGACCCGAGCTCCTGGAGCTCCTGCTCAAGATTGCCGCCCAGCACGATGTCGGTGCCGCGGCCGGCCATGTTCGTGGCGATGGTCACCGCACCGGGACGACCGGCCTCGGCAATGATCTCCGCCTCGCTCAGGTGATTCTTGGCGTTGAGGACGTTGTGCGGGATGCCGGCCTTCTGCAGCGCCTCGGAAACGATCTCGGAGGCGTCGATGGAGGCCGTACCCACCAGGGTGGGCTGACCGCGGTCACGGGCCGCCTGCACGTCCTTGGTGATTGCGCCGTATTTTTCCTCGGCGGTCAGGAAGACCAGGTCACCGTGGTCGATCCGCTGGATCGGACGGTTGGTCGGGATCTGGATCACGTCCAGCCCGTAAATCTCGCCCAGCTCGCGCGCCTCGGTGATCGCCGTACCGGTCATGCCGGCAAGCTTGGGGTAGAGACGGAAGTAGTTCTGGAAGGTGATCGAGGCGAGCGTCTGGTTCTCGGGCTTGATCGTCACCCCTTCCTTCGCCTCGACGGCCTGGTGGAGGCCCTCGGACCAGCGCCGGCCGGCGAGCGTGCGGCCGGTGAACTCGTCGACGATGATCACGTCGTCGCCCTTGACGATGTAGTCGACGTTGCGCTTGTAGATCGCATGCGCCCGCAGGGCCGAGGTCAGGTGCGAAAGCAGCATGATGTTGTGCGAGTCGTACAGCGACTCGCCTTCCTCGAGCAGACCGGCCTGGATCAGCAGTTCCTCGGCCTTGTCGAAGCCCTGCTCGGTGAGGAAGGCCTGCTTGTTCTTCTCGTCGACGGTGAAGTCGCCGCGCTCCTCGTCGGTCAGCGGCGGCTCGTCGTCCTTGGGCTCCTCGCGCGCCTGGCGCTTGAGCTCGGGGATCAGGCCGTTGATGGTGTGGTAGGTCTCGGAGGAGTCCGCGGCCGGGCCGGAGATGATCAGCGGCGTGCGCGCCTCGTCGATCAAGATCGAGTCGACCTCGTCGACGATGGCGAAGACCGGCTCGCGCTGCATGATCTGCTCGGACGAAAACGCCATGTTGTCGCGCAAATAATCGAAGCCGAGCTCGTTGTTGGTCGCGTAGGTGACATCACAGTAATAGGCATCGCGCTTGGCGCGCGCGTCCATTCCCGGCACCACCGTGCCCACGGTCAGGCCGAGTGCGGTATAGACGCGCCCCATCCATTCGGCATCCCGCTTGGCGAGGTAGTCGTTGACGGTGACGACGTGCACGCCCTTTTTCGTGATGGCGTTGAGGTAGACGGCCAGAGTGGCAACCAGGGTCTTGCCCTCGCCGGTCTTCATCTCGGCGACCTTGCCTTCATGGAGCACCATGCCGCCAATCAGCTGGACGTCGAAGTGGCGCATGCCCATCACGCGCCGACTCATCTCGCGGCAGACGGCAAAGGCCTCGGGCAGCAGAGAGTCGAGGCTCTCGCCATCGGCCCAGCGCTGGTGGAATTCCTCGGTGCGTCCTTTCAGCTCGTCGTCGGACAGCGCCTGGGTCGCCTCCTCGAGGGCATTGATCTCCGTGACGCGTTTCCTGAGCTTCTTGACCTGACGGTCATTGCGCGTACCGAAAACCTTTGCTGCAAGCGATCCAATCATGTCCTATCCCGTGTTTCGACAAACCACGCCAATGCGGCGCGCGAAAAATGAGGAACCACCGTGGTCGTCGAGCACCCCGTCGGCCGCGCGAAACGCGACTGGCCTCGGGCTCGGCGAGGCGAAAAGGTGGCGGACCGAATCCGCAGGCAGTTCCTTGGTAAATGCGCTGAATCTTACGGCAGATGCGTGGATAATGATAGGCGGCGGGCCGTGCTTCGCGCCCGTCACAACCCCGTCACGAAAGGCCGCGCGATGAATCTCGAACGCTACCGCCTGAACAACCCCACGCTGGCCGGCATTCTCGACCGGGTCGCCCTGATCCGGGGCTACCAGGCCATCGTCGACGGGCTGGTGCCCGGCCGCTCGGGGATGAGCGTGCAGGTGCTCAATGTCAACGAACAGACGCTGACCATTGGCGTTCCCAGTGCGGCGGTCGCCAGCCGATTGCGTTTCGAGGCCCCCGACCTGCTTGCCCGACTGCACAAGGCACTCGAGGCCCACCCTGGCGCGCCGCGACCGGCGGACATTCGGGTGCGCATCACCTCGGGTCGCCCCCCGATGAGACCGAAGCCTCGCGACCATGATCGACCGGCCTCGCAGGCGGGCAGCCAGGCGCTGCACTACCTGGCCGAGGCACAGTCGGGCAATGATCTATCGCGGGCATTGGAGCGGCTTTCCCGAGCGATCAAGCCGACGCAGGACTGACCCAGCGTGCCCCCGGGTGGCAAGGCCGCCCTGCCCGCGACCTTGTTCAAAGCATCTCGGGCAAGAACTGGTCCCGGCGGTCAATGCGCTGACCGGAGACCATGAACACGCCGTCACCGGTGTAGTGGAGGGTCTCGGGGTAGACCGGTTCGGGCACAACGCGGGCGCGGACAACCTCGAAGACGAAGAAGTTGCGTGCCTCCACCAGGCGATCGTCGACCAGCCGACATTCGAAATTGGCGTGGCATTCGGCCACGTGGGGTGCGGCCACGGCCTCACCCGGTTCGGCAGTCAGATTGAAATGCTCGAACTTGTCGAGCACCTCACCGCGGGTATTGCCGACACCGATGACCTCGTCGACCAGGTCGGCCGTCGGCAGGTTGATCACGCACTCGCCCGAGCGGCGAACCAGGTCGAAGCTGTGGTTGCCCGCGGCAATCACGCAGCCGACCAGCGAGGGCGAGAACGCCATCACCGTATGCCAGCCCAGGGTCATGATGTCGCGCTCGCCGTCACAGGCCGAAGAGACCAACACCACCGGGCCGGGCTCCAGGTAGCGGCGGACCTTCTCCACCGGGAAATCGACTTTGTCCGGATTGCTCATGCCCGGACCTTAGATCAGGCAGGAGACGCATGCCCAGCGCCCAGCTTGGCCCTCAGAGGGCGTGCCAGTCGAAGGCGGAGGGATGGGATCGGGCCGGCAACCGCCCATTGCGCACCAACCCCTCGATCCGAGTGAAGACGTCGGCGCGACCGAAGGGCTTTTTCATGAAATCATCCGAACCGAGACGGTCGAGCACCATGCGGGCCATCGACTGCTCGTCGCCGCTGATCATGATGACCGGCACCTCAGCGGTCGCCGGGTCCTGGCGGAGTCGGCGTAGGGCGGCAAACCCGTTCATGCCGGGAAGCAGGATATCGAGGAAGATCAGATCCGGCGGGTACTGGCGCGCCAGTTGCAAACCGGATTCGGCATCGCCGGCGGCGATCGGTTCGTACTCGTTCTGGCTAAGCATCCGACTCAGGATCTTGACCACGGTCTTGGAATCATCGATCACCAGGATGCGGCATCCTCGCGGCGCCTCGTAACGGCGCCCGCGACGACGATCCCCAGACTTGCGCAGCCCCAACAGGCCGCTCATGCGACGCATGTAGCCCATGACACATCTCCTTGTGGTTGGTTGGCCGCACCGGCCTTCCAAGCCGGCGCGCGTTCGACGATCCTGTCGAAACAAATCGCGACGTAGTGTTACCCAAGCCGCTCACGCTGTCCACTCGGCGGTTGCCTAAATGGACAGCAAAAAAGACCCGGCTCACGGCCGGGTCTTCTCGTTTATTTAACCGATTTCCGATGCGTTTACTCGGCGATCTGCGCCGCCGGGCGGGAGAACGAGACCGGGGGCGGCTCCTCGTTCTCGAAGGTCACCACCTCGTAGGCCGACTCCTGGGCCAGCAGCGCGCGCAGCAGCTGGTTGTTCAGGGCATGCCCCGATTTGTGACCGGTGAAGCTGCCGATCACGCTGCAGCCGAGCAGGTAAAGATCGCCGATGGCATCGAGGATCTTGTGCTTGACGAACTCGTCGCCGTAACGCAGGCCGTCCTCGTTGAGGATGTGTTCCTCGCCGACCACGATGGCGTTGTCGACCGAGCCACCCAGCGCCAGGTTGCGCGAGCGCATCATCTCGAGATCGCTCATGAAACCGAACGTCCGGGCGCGCGCGACTTCCTTGACGAAGCTGGTCGAGGAGAAATCGATCTCCGCCAGGCGCGCCGACTTGTCGAGCACCGGGTGGTTGAAGTCGATCGACATCGCCACGCGAAAGCCTTCATGCGGGTCGAAGCGCACCCAGCGATCGCCGTCGACCACCTCGACCGGCTCGAGAATGCGGATGAAACGCTTGTGGGCGTCCTGCTCCTCGATGCCCGCCGACTGGATCAGGAAGACGAACGGGCTGGCACTGCCATCCATGATCGGCATTTCCGGGCCGTCGATCTCGACCACGCAGTTGTCGATGCCCAGCCCGGCAAGCGCCGACATCAGGTGCTCGACCGTGGAGATCTTCACCCCGTCCTGAACCAGCGTGGTGGACAGCTGGGTTTCGCCGACATTGAAGGCGTGACCCGGGATCGTCGCATCATTGCCGAGGTCGACCCGGTGAAAGACGATGCCGCTGCCGACGGGCGCCGGACGCAGGGTCAAACGGACCTGCTCGCCGGTGTGCAGACCGATCCCCGTGGCGCGGATGGTGTTTCGGAGTGTGCGTTGCTGAACCAAGATCGAAGAACCCAAGCCGGTAAATCGGGTAATTATCGCATGCTAATGGACGCAGAAAAACCGAACATTGCTGGGGGATTACCCGGCATCAGCCAGGCGCGCCCCCGAGATTTGCCGGAAATGCTCAAGGCGGCTGCGTCCGCGTCGCGACCCGTCACCCAAAAAGACAGACCCCCGGGGGTTGCCGGGGGTCTGTCACGGGGCAGTGACGAATTTTGACCGTCAGGCGAGCAGACGGTTCAACCGGCTGACGAAGTCGGCCGAATCGGCCAGCTTGCCGCCCTCGGCGAGCATCGCCTGCCCAAAAAGGACGTGCGCGATGTCGGCAAAACGCGACTCGTCGGACTCGCCCTCGGCCTGCTGGAGCAGGCGGTGGTCGGGGTTGACCTCGAGGATCGGCTTGGACTCCGGCATCGACTGCCCGGCCTGCTCGAGGATACGCTGCAGGTGGAGGCTGACGTCGCCCTCGTCGGTCACCAGACACGCCGGGGACTCGACCAGACGGCGCGAACGGCGCACGTCCTTCACCTCCTCGCCCAGGGTCTCCTTGAGTCGCTTGATCAGCGCTTCGTGTTCGGCCTTTTCCTCCTCGGACTCGTCTTGGTCTTCCTCGTCGACGTCGATCTTCGCCTTGGTGACCGACTTGAGCGTCTTGCCATCGAACTCGGTCAGGTGCGCCATGACCCACTCGTCGACGCGATCGGAGAGCAGCAGTACCTCGATGCCCTTCTTGCGGAAGATCTCCAGGTGCGGCGAGGCCAGCGCGGCCTGGTAGGAATCGGCGATGATGTAGTAGATCTCGTCCTGGTCCTCGGGCATCCGCTCGATGTAGTCGGCGAGCGAGACGGTCTCCTCGCTACTCGCACCATCATCCTGGCCTTTCGTGGAGGCAAAGCGCAGCAGGCCGGCGATCTTCTCCTTGTTGGCGACGTCCTCGCCGACGCCCTCCTTCAAGACGCGGCCGAAGGTCTGCCAGAACTCAGCGTACTTCTCGGGCTCGTTCTTGGCCATCTGCTCGAGCAGCGAGAGCACGCGCTTGACCGAGCCGGAGCGGATCGTGTCGAGCACGCGGTTGGACTGCAGGATCTCGCGCGAGACGTTCAGCGGCAGATCAGCCGAGTCGATCACGCCGCGCACGAAGCGCAGGTAGCGCGGCATCAGTTTATCGGCGTCGTCCATGATGAACACGCGCTTGACGTACAGCTTGACGCCATGGCTCTGCTCGGGCTCGAACAGGTCGAACGGCGCGCGCTTGGGGACGTAAAGCAAAGAGGTGTACTCGACCTTGCCCTCGACCTGGTTATGCGCCCAGGCGAGCGGCGGCTCCCAGTCATGCGAGGCGTGCTTGTAGAACTCGGTGTACTCCTCGTCCGTGATCTCGCTCTTCGACCGGGTCCACAGCGCGTTGGCATCGTTGACGGTGTCCCAGCGCCCCGGGGTCTCGGTCTCGTTGCCGTCCTCGTCCTTGTCGGTCTTGGGTGGCACCCACATCTGGACGGGGAAGTTGATGTGATCCGAGTACTTGCGGATCACCGAGCGCAGGCGGAAGTCGTCGGCGAATTCCTGCTGATCCTCGCGCAGGTGCAGGACGATGCGGGTGCCGCGCTCGGGCTTCTCGACCGTCTCGATGGTGTACTCGCCCTCACCGTTGGAGGTCCAGCGCACACCGTGTTCGGCGCCGACGCCGGCGCGACGGGTGATCAACTCGACGTGGTCGGCAACGATGAAGGCCGAGTAGAAGCCCACGCCGAACTGGCCGATCTGGTTGGCATCCTTCTGCTTGTCGGCCTCGAGCTGCTCGAGGAAGGCCTTGGTTCCCGAGTGGGCGATGGTGCCGATGTGCTCGACCACCTCCTCGTGATTCATGCCAATACCGTTGTCGTCGATGGTGACGGTCTTGGCCTCGCTATCGAAGGACACCCGCACGCGCAGGTCCTTGTCGTCCTCGTAGAGCCCGTCGTCGGCCAGCGCCTCGAAACGCAGCTTGTCGCAGGCATCCGAGGCATTCGAGATCAGTTCGCGGAGGAAGACCTCCGGGTTGGAGTACAGCGAATGGATCATCAGGCGAAGCAGCTGCTTCACCTCGGTCTGGAAGGCATGCGTCTGGGCTTGACTCATGAAAGCGGGTCTCCGTCTTGTCGCTCTGGGTTGTCTCTCGGGCTTCGAATTCGCTCGGGCGGCACCGACCGCCCTGGACGCCGTCGAGATAGGGGCATACCCGAGGATTTCAAGTGGACGCGGTTCAGCCGGCGGACTCGGGGGCGACCGCCGGTTTCCGAGAGCGACCCACATCGGCAGACCGCAGCCATAGCAGGCCGTCGTACTCCCAGACCTTGGGAATGGAGGTTCCAGGCATGGGCCAAGCCCTCCGCCTGCCCTCCAGTCGCGACAGCGCGGAGGCCTCGGACATGGGGGTCACGAACAACGGGTCAGCGAGCCTGGAAAAGCCCGCCTCCAGAAAAAGCGAAACCCCCGTCACCAGTGGTGCGGGGGTTCGTTTCATCGACCGGGGTCGAATCAGCCCAGACGCTCGCGGATACGAGCGGCCTTGCCGGTACGACCACGCAGGTAGTACAGCTTGGCGCGACGGACGTCACCGCGACGCTTGACGTTGATCGCGGCGATCTGCGGGCTGTAGGTCTGGAAGACGCGCTCCAGGCCCTCGCCGTAGGAGATCTTGCGCAGGGTGAACGAGGAGTTCAGGCCGCGGTTGCGCTTGGCAATCACGACACCCTCGAACGCCTGCAGGCGCTCGCGGTCACCTTCCTTTACCCGTACGTCGACGGAAACCGTGTCGCCGGGGCCGAATTCCGGCACCTCGCGGGTCATTTGCTCGGCTTCGATTTTCTGGATGATCTCGCTCATTTTCCGCCACCTGTTATCAATCGCGTGTCTGTTGGCTACCCGGGTTGTCATCGCTACCCGCGAGCCAGTGTCTTTCCAGTGCCGCCCGCTCGTTGTCGGTCGGCCCGTGTTGCAAAAATAGGTCCGGTCGTCGCCGGGCCGTGGTCATCAGCGCCTGCTCCGATCGCCACTCGGCGATTCGCCGATGGTCGCCGCTGGAGAGCACCGCGGGCACCCCGCGTCCTTCCCACTCCGGCGGCCGCGTGTAGTGCGGGTGGTCCAACCGGTCGGCCTCGAAGGAGTCTTCGACCACCGACTGGGCATCCCCAACCACGTCGGGCAAGCGCCTGGCGATCGCATCGACGACCACCATCGCCGCCAACTCGCCGCCGGATAGCACCAGGTCGCCGAGGGAATACTCGACGTCCACCCGGGAGTCGAGCAGGCGCTGATCGAAGCCTTCGTAACGGCCACAGACCAGCACCAGAGGCTGTTCTCGCTCGGCCCAGTCGGCGATCACGTGCCGGTCGAGCCTTTTCCCCTGCGGCGACAGGGCCACGACCAGCGGGCGCCTCGCGCCAGCCTCGTCGACGGCCGCATCAATCGCGCCGCTGATCGGACCGGGCTGCAGCAGCATCCCCGGCCCGCCCCCGAAGGGCCGATCGTCAACTCGACGATTGCGATCGGCCGACCAGTCGCGCGGATTGTAGCCCGTCACGGTCAGGCGTTCTTTCTCGATCGCGGCGCGGACCATGCCGCAGCGGTTCCCCGCGTCCACCAGCTCGGGGAACAGGGTCACCACCGAAATCCGCATCAGAAATCGGGGTCCCAGTCGACCTCGATTCGGCGGGCGTCGATATCGACTGCCCGGATAACCTCGTCAGGGAGGAAGGGAATCAGGCGTTCCCGATCTCCCTGCACGACCAGCACGTCATTCGCGCCGGTCTCCATGATGTCTCGCACCTCGCCCAGCACCTGGCCCGAGAGATGTACCACCTCACAACCCATCAGGTCACGCCAGTAGTATTCGTTCGGGCCAGCCGGCGGCAGCGCATCGCGCCCCACCAGCACCTCGGCCCGCGCCAGCGATTCGATTCCCGTCCGGTCATCGACCCCGGCCAGCTTGACGGTCACCCCCTTGGGATGGAGCGTCAGCTTTTCGATCTGCACCGGGCGCGTTTCGCCGCGCTCGGTGCGCAGGTAGACGTCGCGGTAACGCTTGATATTCTCGATCGGTCGAGTGAATACCTGCAGCCATACCCAGCCCTTGATCCCGTAGGGACGGCCCAGCTGGGCAATGACGACCGGATCGACCGGTCCCGTCGACGCCGTCACCGCTTACTCGGCGGCTGCCGTCGCCTGCTTCTTGCTCTGGCGGACCAGGGAAGCGACGCGCTCGCTGGTCTGAGCACCGCGCTCCTGCCAGAAGGCCAGGCGATCGAGGTCCAGGCGCAGGCGCTCTTCCTGACCACGGGCTACCGGGTTGAAGAACCCGAGACGCTCGACATACGAGCCGCTGTCACGTGCGTTGCGCTTGTCGGTGACGACGACGTGGTAGAAGGGCTTCTTTTTGGCACCAGTACGAGCCAGACGAATCTTGACCATAACGCTTAACGATTCCTGTTGGAGTAGTGACTGCCAGACTGCGTCGACAACGACGCCGACCATGCTCTTGGCCGATCTCGCAGCCTCGGCAATTCACCGAGGGAAATTCAAGTGGCGCGATTTTACGGATTTTTGCGCAGAAATAAAGACCTGCGACCCACCGATTTTCCAGCGGGCAGTTCGCATGCGCACCGTGATTGACGCTCAGGCGTCGTAGGGATCCCGCAGAACGATGGTTTCCTCGCGATCCGGGCCGGTCGAAATCAGGTCGACCGGCGTACCGGTCAACTCCTCGATACGACGGATGTAGGCACGCGCCTCTTCCGGCAGGCCATCGAGATCCTTCACGCCGACGGTGGTCTGCTGCCAACCGGGCATCGACTCGTAAATGGGCACGCAGCGCGAGTAGGTATCGGCGGAGAACGGTGCACTCTCGATGCGCTGACCGTCGATCTCGTAACCGATACAGATCCGCACCTCTTCCATGCCATCGAGCACGTCGAGCTTGGTCAGACACAGGCCCGACAGGCTGTTGATCTGCACCGCGCGGCGCAGCGCGACCGCGTCAAACCAGCCGCAACGGCGCGCCCGACCGGTGGTAGAACCGAATTCGTGACCGCGCTTGGCCAGTCGCTCGCCGATCGCGTCCTCGAGTTCCGTCGGGAACGGCCCGCCACCCACGCGCGTCGTGTAGGCCTTGGTGATGCCGAGCACGTAGTCGAGCTCGAGCGGTCCCACCCCGCTACCGGTGGAGGCACCGCCGGCAGTGGTGTTCGACGAGGTCACGTACGGATAGGTGCCGTGATCGATGTCGAGCAGCGTGCCCTGGGCACCCTCGAACATCAGGTTGCGACCCTCGCTGCGCATCCGGGCAAGGGTGCCGGGCACGTCACCAACCATCGGCGCGAGAATTTCGGCCTGGGCGATCAGGCGATCGAGCGTCTGCTGGAAATCGATCGGCTCGGCGCCGAAATAGTGACGCAATACGAAGTTGTGGTAGTCGAGCACCTCGCCGAGCTTCGCGGCCAGCCGCTCGCGGTGGAAGATGTCCTCAAGCCGGATGCCGCGACGGGCGACCTTGTCCTCGTAAGCCGGGCCGATACCCCGACCGGTGGTGCCGATCTTCTGCTCGCCGCGAGCATGCTCGCGCGCGGCGTCGAGGGCCACGTGATGCGGCAGGATCAGCGGACAGGCCTCCGAGAGCATCAGCCGGTCGGAGGCGGGGACGCCACGCGATTCCAGCTGCTCGATTTCCTCGATCAGGGCATCGGGCGCGAGCACCACGCCGTTGCCAATCAGGCACTTGACCCCTTCGCGCAGGATGCCCGAAGGAATCAGGTGCAGGACGGTCTTCTCGCCATCGATCACCAGCGTGTGACCGGCGTTGTGACCGCCCTGGAAGCGCACGACGGCGCCAACGTTTTCCGTCAGCAGGTCGACGACCTTGCCCTTGCCCTCGTCGCCCCACTGAGACCCGAGGACGACCACACTCTTACCCATGGTCCAATTCACCCGTTAGCTGCCAAGTTTGTGTCTGTCCGTCACCGACGGCCGCCAGTTGTGGCGCACCCTCGGGAATCGATTTGGTCGTGATCACGCGGTAGCCCTGCTCGCGCAGTTCGCCCACGGCCCGATCAAGGGCCACGTCGTTGAGCCGTGCCGGCGCGTAGACCGTCTGCCGCATGGGCGCCTCGTCCTCGCTCTGACCCAGCAGGTCTCGCAGGTCGAGGGAGAAACCCAGCGCCGGGCGCGATCGCCCGAACACCCGGCCGATGTCATCGTAACGACCGCCGCGGGCAATCTCCCGTCCCATGCGCGGCGAGTAGGCCGCGTAGACCAGCCCGGTCTGATAGTGATAGCCGTGCAGTTCGGAGAGATCGACCAGCACCTCGCCGGTGACACGGGCCTCGATCGCCTCAGCTACCGTCGCCAGCCGCTCGAGCGCCGCCTGCCCCTCGGCATCCAGCAAGCCCGTCAGGCGCTGCTTGGCCTCGTCGATCGTGGCCTGCCAGGGACCGTGCAGATCACACAGCGACTCGATCGCCTCGGCCAGCGGCGCATCAAGCGACCAGTCGACAAGCGTCTGGCGAATCTCGGGAACCGCCTTGCGGGTCAACGAGTCACGCAGCTGATCCTCACGACTCCCGTCGAGTCCGGCGGCGCGCACCAGCGCACGAAAGACCCCGACGTGGCCGAGGTCGAGCGTCATCGCCTGGCAACCACCCACTGCCAGCGCCTCGGTCATCAGCGAGATCACCTCGACGTCCGCCTCCGGGCCGTCGCTGCCGAACAGCTCGGCCCCTACCTGCATCGGCGCGCGCGAACCACCCAGCCCGTCGGTCTTGGCGCGGATCACGGTGCCGATGTAACAGAGGCGACGTTCGTCGACCGGCGGCAGGCTGTGGGCATCCATGCGCGCGACCTGCGGCGTCATGTCGGCCCGCACGCCCAACTGGCGACCGGAGAGGCCATCGGTGACCTTGAGGGTCTCGAGATCGAGATCCTCGCCGGTGCCGACCAGCAGGGTATCGATGAATTCAACCATCGGCGGCACCACCAACTCGTACCCCCAACGATCGAAGGTTTCGAGCATGCGGGTGCGAACGCGCTCAATGCGGCGTGCCTGCAGCGGCAGGACCTCGTCGATGCCGGCCGGCAGAATCCAGGGGGACTGATTGCTCATGCTGTTGCTGGTTACGCGTGTGTCGTGAACGGAAGGCCGAGGCGGGCACGGCACGGGGCAAAACCCGCGTATTGTAAACGCGGCACACAAAAAACCCCAGCCCGGGCTGGGGTTTCCTCAAGATCGGGACGAGGGCGACGCTAGCCCCAGACCCAGAGCGCCAGGCCGATCAGCAGCATGACCAGCGCGATGCCCCGCATGCGCGAGTCGGGCGTCAAGGCGATCTGCGCGACCGCCTGGCGATAGGTGCGCGGGCTAATGAACGGCAGCAACGCCTCGATGATCAGCACCAGGCCGAGCACCCGCAGCAGGTCGTCCATCATGCCGAATCGCCCCTATCGCGCCGGCAGCGCGTCACCATCTGCCGAGGCGTCCGACGACTCATCCTTGCCATCCGACAACTGGCCATCCGACGACTGGAAGTAACGGAAGAACGGGCTGTCCGGGCTGAGTACGAAGGTGTCGCTGCCGTTGGCGAAGGCCTTCTCGTAGGCTTGGATGCTGCGATAGAAGGCAAAGAATTCCTCGTCCTGGCCAAAGGATTCGGCGTAGATCTTCGCCGCCTCGGCATCACCCTCACCGCGAATCTCGTCGGCCTCACGCTCGGCCTCGGAGACGATCACGACACGCTGACGGTCGGCATCGGAGGAGATGCGCTTGGCCTGCTCCTCACCACGCGAGCGGATCGCCTTGGCCACGGTCGAACGCTCCTTCTCCATCCGCGAGTAGACCGACTCGCGCACTTCCTCCGGCAACTCGATGCGCATGATACGCACGTCGACGATCTCCAGACCCAGGCCCGAGATGTCCTCGTTGGTGGTCTCGATGACGTTGCGCATGAACAGGTCACGATCCCCGGAGACCACCTCGGCGATGGTCCGGCTGGAGATCTGGCTCTTCATGCTGTCCTTGACGATCTGGTTCAGGCGGCTCTCGGCCACGGATTCCTGACCACGGGTCGCCCGGTAGAAATCGGCCGGATCGGTGATGCGCCACTTGATGTAGTAGTCGACGATCAGGTTTTTCTTCTCGCTCGTCAGGAAGCGCTCCGGCGGAGTGGACAGGGAGAGGATCCGGGTGTCAAACAAGCGCACGGAGTTGACGAACGGCAGCTTGAAGTGCAAACCGGGCTCGAAGTCGGTCTCGATGATTTCACCCAGGCGGAACTTCACGCCCTCCTGGTATTCGGCCACCTGGAAGGTCGCGGTCGCGTAGAGGAACACGATCACGACGATGATCGGCAGCAGCAGGCGCGTCACCCAGTTCATTCGGACCCCCTGGTACGCAGACCGGAACGGTTGTTGTTGGAGCCGCCCGAATTACCTTCGAACGACGTGCCCGTCGAAAGCGACGGCACCGCCAGCGGCGCGCCACTGCGCAGATCATCCTGCATGACGCTCCCATTGGCGCCCGACGGCAGGTTCAGGATGTTGCTGGCATTGTCCGGGTCGACCAGGATCTTGTTGCCCTTGGCGTAGATCTCACCAAGCGTGTCGATGTACATCCGCTCGCGGATGATCGACGGGGCAATCTGGTAAGACGCCAGCAATGCATTGAAGCGCGCAGCCTCACCCTGGGCCTGGTTGATCACGCGGGACTGGTAACCCTTGGCTTGCTCGAGGATCTGCGCAGCGTCACCACGTGCTCGCGGTACGACCTGGTTGGCGTAGGCCAGCGCCTCGTTGATGTAGCGCTGCTCATCCTCACGTGCCCGGATGGCGTCCTCGAAGGCCGGCTGTACCGGCTCCGGCGGCTGCACATCCTGCAGGTTGACCGAACGGACGTTCAGGCCTGTCTTGTAGGACTCGAGCAACTCCTGCATCCGGGTGCGCACCGCATCGACAATCTCGACCCGACCGTCGGTCAGGACGTAGTCCATGCGGCTCGACCCGATGACCTCGCGAATCGCGCTCTGCATGACGTCCTGCAACGTGGCGTTGGGATCACGAACGTTGAACAGGAACTCGACGGGATCGCGAACGGTGAACTGGCTGGAGAGATCGACGTCGACGATATTTTCGTCGTTGGTCAGCACGGTCATGCTGAGCTCGCGGTCACGGTACTCATCGACGTTGACGGTGATCACGTCCGAAATCGGATACGGCGGGTGCCAGTGCGGACCGGGGCCGGCGGTACTGGTGTACTTGCCGAAGGTCAGCACAACGCCGCGCTGGCCTTCGTCTACGATGTAGATACCGGAAATCAGCCAACCGATCAGCACGACGCCGATGATCGCCAGGATCCCCTTCGACCCGCCGGCGTTACCCATGCCGCCACCACCGCCGAAGCGGTCCTTCAGGCGTCCAAGGGCATCGTCGATGTTGGGCGGCTTTCCGCCCCGGCCGCGCGGATTCGACCAGGGATCTTTACCGCCACCCGGCTCGTTCCAGGCCATGGGCTTCTCCAGTGATTGCCGCCGGAGAACCCGGCGGACATGGGTATTCGTTTCGTTCAGGACGTCCTTTCCGCCCGACGGGCAGAAAGCAGCGCCAAAGTGTAGTGGCCGGGGACGGGCGTGGCAACCGCCGCCGCGCCTGCAGTCAGTGACGAGGCTCGCGCGCGGCGAGGATCTCTTCGAAGGGCTCGGGCGGGGCCGGTTCGGGGCCGTCGACCACCATGTCGGCCAGTGCCGGCTCCTTTTTCAGCAACTGCCCCCAGCGAGCCACCGGCAGGTTGATCTCCAGGTGCCAGCCGCTTTCATCGACCTCTTCCTCCAGCACGGCGCCCTCACCCTGCAACTGGGCGTAAAGCCGGCCGTCGGCCATGGGAATGAACAGGCGACGCGTCACGCTACTGGGCTCGAGCCGCTCGGCGAGCGCCTCGCGCAGCTCGTCCATGCCACGACCATCCTTAGCCGAAACCCACACGCGGGTAGGCAACTGGCTGGCATCGCGGTCAACGCGTACTGCCCCGTCCTCGAGCTGGTCGATCTTGTTCATGACGGTCAGGCGCGGCATCTTCCCCGCGCCGATCTCCTCGAGCACCACCTCGACATCCTCGATCTGCCGGTCCCGTTCCGGCGAGGCGGCGTCCACCACGTGCAGCAACAGGTCGGCTTCGAGCGTCTCCTCCAGCGTGGAGCGAAACGCCGACACCAGTTCGTGCGGCAGGTGACGGATGAAGCCGACCGTGTCGGCAAAGACCACGGTCAGCTGCGGCGTCATCTCGACGCGCCGCAGCGTGGTATCCAGCGTGGCGAACAGCTGATCCGCGGCGAAGGACTCGGCCACCGTCATGGCGTTGAACAGGGTCGACTTGCCGGCGTTGGTGTAGCCGACCAGGGCCACGGTGGGCACGTCGGACTGCTGGCGCCCCTTGCGACCCTCAGCGCGCTGACGGCGCACCCGCGCAATCCGTTCCTTGAGCTGCTTGATGCGCCCGCCCAACAGGCGCCGGTCCATCTCGAGCTGGGTTTCACCCGGGCCACGCAAGCCGATCGAGCCGCCGCGCTGGCGTTCGAGGTGCGTCCAGCCGCGCACGAGCCGAGTCGCCAGGTGGTTCAACTGGGCCAGTTCGACCTGCAACTTGCCCTCGTGCGAGCGGGCCCGCTGGGCAAAGATATCGAGGATCAGGCCGGTGCGATCCAGCACGCGGCACTTGACCAGCCTCTCGAGGTTGCGCTCCTGCGAGGGCGAGAGCTGGGCGTTGACGATCACCAGTTCGGCCTCGTGTGCCGCGACCAGCTCCGCCAGTTCCTCGGCCTTGCCCTTGCCGATGAACAGGCGCGGATCGGGCGTCTGTCGCTTGACCTCGCTCTCGACGAGGATCTCCGCGCCGGCCGATCGGGCCAGCTCGCGGAACTCGGCCAGGTCCTCGTTGGAATCCACCGCCCGCTGCTCGACATGCAGCAGCACGGCCCGCTCCCCGCCTTGGTGGCGCTCGAAAAACTCCATCGGGGTTATTCGTCGCCCCCGCCGTCGCGGCCCTCACCCTTGGGCTCGGACTCGATATTTACCGGGCGGGTCGGCACGATCGTGCTGATCGCGTGCTTGTAGACCAGCTGGCTGACGTTGTTCTTGAGCAGGACGACGAAGTTGTCGAACGAGTCGATCTGACCCTGCAGCTTGATGCCGTTGCGCAGGTAGATGGAGACCGGGATGTGCTCGCGACGCAGGGTGTTGAGAAACGGTTCTTGCAGTGACTGGCTTTTGGCCATGGTGATTCCTCTTGTTGGTTGTCCGGCCTCTCGGGCCGGTCGGCCGTTCTCGGCGGCCTGTGCCCCAGTGCTACGGCTGCCGCGACGAGCAGGCAATGGCCGAAACAATGGGGATGCCTGTCGGCAATTCAATCAGTGGGAAGTGTAGGGGAATTCCCCGCCGGCGGCAGACCGGCTCACAGACCCCATCGACGCCTTGGCTCCACGCGCCGGATGCGCGACTCGTTCAAGATACCGGGACGTCGATAAAGTTCATTATGCGCGATTCGATTCGATCGGCCGCCAGGGCATCCATCGCCTCCCAGTTCGGGGCCGAACGCAACCAGGTGCGCTGGCGCTTGGCGAGTTGGCGGGTGGCCGTGATCGCCCGCTCGCGCATGGTGTCGAAATCCCATTCGCCGGCCAGGTGCGCCCAGGCCTGCCGATAGCCGACCGCACGCATCGACGGCAACCCCGGGTGCAGGTCGCCCCTCGCAAAGAGCGCCTCGACCTCGGCAAGAAACCCCGCTTCCAGCATCGCATCGAACCGTTCGGCAACCGCTCGGCGGGTATGGGCCGTGCTCGGCGGCCAGAGCGCCACCGCCAGCAATCGCTCGTCGGCCAATGGGGAGACCGGGGGGTGCTCTGTCTGCCAGTCGCTCAGGCTCTTGCCGGTGGCACGAAACACCTCCAGTGCCCGGCCGATGCGCTGCGGGTCGGTCGCGTGGATGCGGGCGGCCGCCACCGGATCGACCTCGGCGAGCTGGCAATGCATGGCCGGCCAGCCGATTGCCGCCGCCTCCTCGGCCACCGCCTCGCGGATGGCCTCATCGGTCGCCGGCAGGCGGGAAATCCCCTGCAGCAGCGCCTGGAAATACATCATCGTCCCGCCGACCAGCAAGGGCACGCGTCCGGCATCGCGGGCCGCGGCAATCGCGGCCACGGCATCGCGGCAGAACTGCTCGACGCTGTAGGTCTCGGCCGGGTCGCGGATATCCACCAGGGCATGCGGGTAGCGCGCCAGCAGCCCGGCCTCCGGCTTGGCGGTGCCGATATCCATGCCGCGATAGATCATCACCGAGTCGACCGAAATGATCGCCACCGGCAGCCGGTCGGCCAGGCGCATGGCCAGCGCGGTCTTGCCCGAGGCGGTCGGCCCGGCGATGGCCACGATCGGCAGGACGTTCGCGTCCACCGTCACTGCCCCCGCATGAACCAGCGATCGAGTTCCTCGATCGTCAATCGACGCCAGGTCGGCCGACCGTGGTTGCACTGGTCACTACGCTCGGTGCGCTCCATGTCGCGCAACAGGGCGTTCATCTCGGCCACCGTCAGGCGGCGATTCGCCCGCACCGAGCCGTGACAGGCCATGGTGGAAAGGATCTCGTCGATGCGATCGTCCACCACCGCGCGAGGCACGTCGTCCCCGGCCAGCGGTACGCGGCGCATCTCGGCCAGCATCTCGCGCACCAGCGTCTCGATATCCGCCTCGCGCAGCATCACCGGCACCTCGCGCACGCGGACCCGTTCGGGCCCGATCCGGTCCAGCACCACCCCGGCCGCGGCGAAGGCCTCCTGCCAGGTCGCGAAGGCCTCCGCCTCGACGGGCGATACCCCGAGGTCCACCGGCAACAGCAGGGGCGCGGCCGAGAGCGCCTGCTGGCGATAGCTTTGCTTGAGACGCTCGTAGGTGACCCGCTCGGCCGCGGCATGGGCATCCACGATCACCAGCCCGTCGCGATTGCGCGCCAGGATGTAGATCTCGCCCAGGTGGGCGACGGCATACCCCAGCGGGGGGATTTCGGCATCCTCGGGCAGTGGCTCAGCGACTCGGCTGCCCTCGCCCTCCCCGCTCCGACCTTGTTCGAGCAGGGAGAAGTAGCCCTGCGCCGAGCGCCCGCTTCCCGTCGTCGGCACGCCCATGGACGGGCGGGCCACCTCGCCGCCAAATGGCATACCGGGTGCCGACATCCCACTCTGATCGGGGTCGGCGATGCCTGACGACGCAGCACCACCCGGCGCCGCCAGGGCCCGATGCACCGACTGGAACAGGAAATCGTGCACCCCGCGGGCATCGCGAAAACGCACCTCGGCCTTGGTGGGATGGACATTGACGTCGACCGTCGCCGGGTCAAGGCGAAGGGAGAGCACGTAGGCCGGGTGCCGGGCGTGATGCAGCACGTCGCTGTAGGCGCGGCGAATCGCGTGCGCAATCAGCCGATCACGCACCACCCGGCCGTTGACGAAGAACAACTGCTGGTCGGTGGAGGCGCGAGCATACTGCGGGCTGGCCACGAGCCCCTGCAGCGAAAAACCGGAGGCCGACGCGTCGATCTCGCGCGCCTGCTCGAGAAAGCCCTGACCGAGCACGGCGGCGATGCGCTGGTCGACCGTCTCGAGGGTCACCGCCGGCAGGTCGAGCACCGGCCGCTCGTTGTGGATCAGACGGAAAGCCACGTCCGGATTGGCCAGCGCCAGCTTGCGCATCAGCTGATCGACATGGCCAAACTCGGTGCGTTCGGTGCGCAGGAACTTGCGTCGCGCGGGCACGTTGAAGAAGAGATCCCGCACGTCGACCAGGGTGCCGGCCTTCGCCGGCGTGGGCCGCGGCTCGTCGAAGACCCCGGGGGAAAGCTCCCAGCCGTGATCGGCATCACTGGTCCGGGAGACCAGTCGCAGGCGGGAGATTGACTGGATGCTGGCCAGCGCCTCGCCTCGAAAGCCGAAGCTGGCGACCGCCTCGAGATCATCCAGGTCGCGGATCTTGCTGGTCGCGTGCGGCGCGATTGCCAGGGGGAGCTGCTCGGGCGGCATGCCGTGGCCGTTGTCACACACGGACAACTGCTTGACCCCACCGGCAACCACCTGCACCTCGATCCGGTCGGCTCCGGCATCGAGGGCATTTTCCACCAGCTCCTTGATCACGCTGGCCGGGCGTTCGACCACCTCGCCGGCGGCGATCTGGTTGACGAGGGATTGCGGGAGGGCACGGATTTCGGCCATGAGGTCTCTGCGGCGAAAAACGGGCATTGTCGCCCGCGCCGTCGCGCCGAGACAAGCGCCCCGAACCGGGGCGGCCGATCAAAGCATCGCGTAGCGGGTGCCCTGCGGGGCGTGCGCCGTGTAGTAGTTGTTCACGCCCTCGAGGATCGACTGGGCGATCTGACGCTGATAGCTCGAGGAGCGCAGGCGTTCTTCTTCTTGCGGATTGCTGATGAAGGCGCTCTCCACCAGGATCGAAGGGATATCGGGCGACTTGAGCACGGCGAAACCCGCCTGCTGCACATCGTGCTTGTGCAGCTTGGCGATACCGCCGATGCGCTGGAGCACGCGGTCGGCGAAGTCGAGACTCGATTCCAGCGTCTTGGTCTGGGCAAGGTCGAGCAGCACGGAGGCGACATCCTCGTCGTGACCGGAAAGCGACGCGCCACCGACGAAATCGGCACTGTTCTCCTTGGCCGCCAGCCAACGGGCGGCCTCGGAACTGGCGCCGTTCTGGCTCAGGCAGTAGACCGATGCCCCCTTCGCCGAGGCAAGCCGGAAGGCATCGGCGTGTACCGAGATGAACAGATCCGCCTCGTGCCGACGCGCGATCTCGGTGCGCTGGCGCAACGGGATGAAGCGATCATCCTCGCGGGTCATGACGGGGCGCAGCCCGGGAGTCGCGGCAATCAGGTCGCGCAACTGCAGGCCGATATTGAGCACGATGTCCTTCTCGCGGGTACCTCGACGGCCGATGGCACCGGGGTCCTTGCCACCGTGACCGGGATCGATCGCCACCACGAGGTCACGGAACGCGCCGGAACCGGATTGCACCGCCGCTTCCTGTTGCGGCACGTCAGGGCGTTCGGCAATCACGGTGTCCGCGCCACCACCGTGGGGCAAATCAATGACCAGACGATGGGATCCACCGTCGGTGGGCGGCAGGATGATGATTTGCGGGCGCGCCCGCTTCTTGAGGTCGAACACCAAGCGCAGGTCATTACCGTTGCGCACCCCGACGCGCAGACCCTTGACCACCGGCGAGTCCGGGGTCGACGGCATGGAAACGTCTTTCAGATGGGTCGAACGCACGTCGATGACCGCCCGCGCCGGGTTGTCCAGCAACAGCGTGTCGAAGTCGACCGGTTCGGAAATGGCAAAGACGTAGCGGGTAAAACCTTCGTGGCGCCACGCCTGCACGCGGGAAACGTTGACGGCCCGACCGGCCAGCGCCGGCCCGGCAAGGGGAAGACCGAAGGCCGCCACCCCGGTACCGACCGCCGTGCGCAAAAAGCGGCGGCGCTCGGCATTCAGCAAGGCAAGCGCGTCACGGGCAGATTGGGATGAATTGTTCATGCTCCACCTCTGGCAACACAGCCCCAAGAACGTGTCGTTGCGACACTTGCCTACAGTGTGCGCCAAAAAGGGATTTTTTCAACAATTGCAAGAAGATAGCGCTGACTTCTTAACCCGAACCGAGAAGATCGATCACCAAATGTGGCGGCGTCGATCACCACAAAGCACAAGATGATGTGGTTTGGTCAACGTTGGAAAAACACCACACCCGGTCGGGAAACGTGCTTAGGTTGCGGCAAGACGCGCCAACCACGCCTCGCCCAATGGGCTTGACGCCCGACAGACGAGGTCGCGGTATTCCGGCCGATCGGCGCATCCCGAAAGCGAGATTTCGAGATCAGCGACCAACTCGCCATGGGCCTGGCTCAACCATTCCACCAGGAACAGGGCATGATCCGCCTCGTCGCGCACGCCGAGGTAGTCGAGTTCCTCGGGATCGGCCAGTCGATAGAGATCGAGGTGCAGGACGCGACTCGGACCGCCCGGCGGGGGCGTCACGTCGTAGGGCTCGACCAGCGTGTAGGTCGGGCTGCGAATGGTGCCGGTCACCCCCAGGGATCGCAGGAACGCCCGGGCAAACGTGGACTTTCCCGCCCCCAGCTCGCCGCGCAGCGACAGTAAACCGGCCGCTGGCGCCACGGCGGCCAGGGTGGCGGCTAGCGATTCGACCGCCATCTGATCGAGCTCGCGATAGCGGCGTTCGGTCTCAGCGCCCGTCATGACCCCGCCCCCGCGAGGAATCATCGCCGGATGCACAACCCCGCCGCCAGCACGTGCCGACCGGCTCGACCTGGCCGTTGAGCCGGGCGCGGATCACCCCGAAAAGGTCGCTGGCTGCCATGCCCCAATCGCCGCGTGCCTCGGCCTCGAGCTCACCCGCCTCGGCGTGCAGGCAGACACCGAACTCCATCGCGGCGAACCGCGGCAGCCCCATGCCGAGCAACGCTCCGAGCAGGCCGGCCAGCACATCACCCGTGCCGGCCGTCGCCAGTGCGGCGCTGCCTCGCTGGCAGACCGCGACGCGGTCACCATCGGCCAGCACGCTGCCGGCGCCCTTGAGCACCACGCCACATCCGAGCCGCTCGGCGATCGAGCGGGCCACCCCGAGGCGGTCGGCGTTGATGGCGACGGTATCGCATTCGAGCAACATGGCCGCCTCGCCCGGGTGCGGCGTGACCACCGCGCCGCGTTCACGCAGCGAGTTGGGGCCGAGCAGGCACAGGGCATCGGCATCCACCACCAGCGGCAAGGGGCAGTCGCGCAGGGCGCGCCAGACTGTCACCGCCCAGGCGTCCCGCCCCAGCCCCGGTCCGACCACCACGCTCGTCGCCAGGGAGGCCAGGCGCAGCACGTCATGGGCCGTCTCGACCCCGTGCACAATCAGCTCGGGTCGGCCGATATTGAGCGTGGCGGCATGATCGGGATGGGTGGCGACGATCACCTTGCCCGCCCCGGCACGCAAGGCCGCCTCGGCCGCCAGTCGCGCGGCACCGGGCATGCCTCGATTGCCGGCGGCCACCAGCACCGTGCCGAATCGACCCTTGTGCCCATCACGAGCACGCGGCGCGAACCGCAGCCCACCGTGCAACAGTTCGATCGACGTCTCGTCGGCCTCCGGCGGATAACCGAGATCGGCCAGCACCCGCTCACCACAGGCGGCCACCGCGGGTCCGGTCGTCAATCCCCGCTTGATGCCGAGAAAGGTCACCGTGCAATCGGCTGTCAGCGTGAGCGGATCGACCGCACCGGTATTCGCATCGACGCCGGAAGGCAGGTCCACCGCGATCACCCCGGGCCGCTCGGCACGAAAGGAGAGCATCGCATCCACGCGACGCAGAAAGTCCGCCGCCTCGCCCTCGATCGCCCGGGCGAGGCCGATGCCGAACAGGGCGTCGACCACCACGTCGGCTGCTCGCAGCGCCTCGTCGATGGCTGCCGACTCGGTCTGCACCTCGATTGCCGGCACGGCCGTCGACAGTGCCGCCCAGGCATGCGCGGCACTGTCGCGGAATGTCGGATGCCCCCAGCTAAGCAGATCGACCGTCAGACCGGCTTGTTGCGCCAGCCGGGCGATCACCAGCCCGTCGCCGCCGTTCTGGCCCGGCCCGATCAGGATGGCCAGGCGAGCCGCGCCCGGCCAACGGCGGCGCAACTCCGCGAACGCCGCCCCGCCGGCCCGATCCATCAGCCCATAGGCATCCACCCCACCGGCGAACAACGCCTGTTCGTGGGCCTGAATGCTCTCCACCGACCAGGCCCGAACGAGGGCCGGATCGACGACGGGGCGAATGAGCTGCGGGGCGGTGGTCGACATGGTTCAGTCCGGGGCGATCAGCCGAGGATGTCCGGGCGCGGCAGAAAGCCGAGTGCATCGAAGGCGCGCTGGAGCGTCGGCCGGGCCCGCTCGGCCGCGCGCTCGGCACCCTTGGCCAGTATCGCATCCAGCCCCGCCTCGTCGGCGCGGATCTCGCGATAGCGAGCCGTGATGGGCTCGAGATGGGCGATCACCGCCTCACCGGTCTCGACCTTGAGCTTGCCGTAGCCCTCGCCGGCCAGACGATTCTCGATCGATTCGATCGACTCGTCGCCGAAGATCGACAAGAGCGTCAAGAGATTCGACACGCCCGGCTTGTTCTCGGGATCGAAACGGATATCCATGTCCGAGTCGGTCACCGCCTTCTTGAACTTCTTGAGTATCTTCTTCGGCTCGTCGAGGAGTGCCACGTAGCTGGCCTCGCTGGGATCGGACTTCGACATCTTCGCGGTCGGGTCCTGCAGCGACATCACGCGCGCCCCGGCCTTGGGGATGAACGGCTCGGGCACGGTGAAGATGTCGCCGTAGAGCTTGTTGAAGCGCATCGCCAGATCGCGGGTAAGCTCAAGATGCTGCTTCTGGTCGGCGCCGACCGGCACGTGCGTGGCCTGGTAGAGCAGGATGTCGGCGGCCATCAGCACCGGGTAGTCGAACAGGCCGGCGTTGATGTTGGCCTGGTGGCGCTGCGACTTGTCCTTGAACTGGGTCATGCGCTCGAGCTCGCCCATGTAGGTGTAGCAGTTGAGCACCCAGCCCAGCTCGGCGTGCGCCGGCACGTGCGACTGGACGAACAGCGTGCTCTTGTCCGGATCGAGCCCACAGGCGAGATACAGGGCGAGGAAGTCGTAGCAGCGCGAACGGAACTCGGCCGGGTCCTGGCGCACGGTGATCGCGTGCAGATCGACCAGCATGAACAGCGCATCGTGCGTGTCCTGCATGGCCACCCAGTTGCGGATTGCACCGACGTAATGACTGATGAGCAACTGGCCGGAGGGCTGGATGCCGGAGAGCACCACCGGCGGCAAGGCGTTCTTGGACATAAATGTGACTTCTTGAATCGGGTGAATACGGCTGTTCCGGACCGGGCGGGAGAATCCTTCCGCCCGGCCGGGCAAAGGCGGATCATCATAGCAAAGGCCCGACACGGGTCGTCAGGGCTGCTTGCTGCTATAGAGTGAGGGCAAGCCCGCTGCCAGACGACCGAGAGAAGCCCATGACGCCAACCGGAAAGCCGCTCCTTTCGACTGGCACATGAATGCCGTACTTCGCCACAACCATCAAGCGATGGGACGCAACCGCAGAGGCCATGCATGACCGGTGATCAGGCGCTGCTGTTCGCGATCCTCGGCCTGACGCTGGCCGGATTCGCGTGGGGGCGACTGCGTTACGACGTGGTCGCCCTGCTTGCGCTGCTGGCGACCGGGCTGACCGGGCTCGTCCCGCCCGGGGCGATGTTCAGCGGGCTCTCCCACCCGGCGGTCATCACCGTGGCGGCCGTGCTCATCCTAAGCCGGGCATTGCTGAACGCGGGCGTCATCGACGTGCTAGCGCGGAGACTGACCCGGGTCGGCGACCGCCCGGTGGTCCAAGTGATCACACTGACCAGCGTGGTCGCCCTGAGCTCGGGGTTCATCAACAACGTCGGTGCGCTGGCGTTGTTCATGCCGGTGGCCGTATGGATGGCGCGACATGCTGGGCGGTCACCGTCGTTCCTGCTGATGCCGCTGGCCTTCGGCTCGTTGCTCGGCGGCACCCTGACCTTGATCGGCACCCCGCCCAACATCATCATCGCCGCCTACCGGACCGATACCGGCGCGCCAGCCTTCGGCATGTTCGACTTCCTGCCGGTCGGGCTGGCCATCACCCTCGTCGGGGTCGCCTTCATCGCGTTGATCGGCTGGCGTCTGACACCGCAGCGCGACCAGCCGACCGATGGCGGCGAACTGTTCGAGATCGAGAACTACCTCACCGAATTGCGCGTCCCCGAATCGAGCGCCTACGCCGGGCGAAGCGTGCACGAACTGATCGATTCGGTCGCCGACGAGACCGACGTGATGGTCACCGCCCTGCTGCGCGATGACGAACGCCGACGTCTGCCATCGACCTACGAGGTACTCAAGCCCGGCGATATCCTGCTGATCGAGGCCGATTCCGACGGGCTCGAGGCCCTGATCGAGGTCACCGGACTGGAACTGGCGGCCGGCGAATCGAGCGATTCATCGGAGGAAACAGACAAAACAGCCGGCGAACTGACCCTGACGGAGGCGATCGTCGCCCCGAATTCAAGACTGGTGGGAAGTTCGGCCGGCGCGCTGGATCTGCGCGAGCGCTACGGGGTGAACGTGCTGGCCGTCGCCCGGCAGGGCAAGCGACTGAAACAGCGCATCAACCAGATCCGGTTTGTCCCCGGCGACATCTTGCTGCTGCAGGGGCGCGAGGAAAGCCTGCCCGGCGCGATGAACCGACTCGGCTGCCTGCCGCTGGCCTCGCGCGGGCTGAACATTGCCCGCCCGCGTCGCGTCGCACTGGGTGCCGGCATCTTCGCTGCCGGCCTGGCGCTGGTCGCCTTCGATCTGCTGCCGGTCGCCACCGCGCTCGTCGGGGCCGCCGTGGCGATGGTGATCGCCGGGCTGCTGCCCTCCGACGATGCCTACCGGGCAATCGACATGCCGGTGATCGTGCTGCTCGCCGCGATGCTGCCGGTCGGCCAGGCACTAGAAACCACCGGTGGCTCAGCCATGATTGCCGAGGGCCTGCTCGGCATGGCCGACCACCTGCCGGCCTTCCTGATGCTCGCACTGCTGATGGTGGCGGTCATGCTGCTCTCGAACATCGTCAACAACGCCGCCGCCGCGGTGCTGGCCGCCCCGATCGCCATCCAGCTCGCGCAAGGCATGAACGCCTCGGCCGACCCGTTCTTGATGGCGGTGGCCATCGGCGCTTCCTGCGCCTTCCTCACGCCGATCGGCCATCAATCCAACACCCTTGTCATGGCGCCGGGCGGCTACCAGTTCGGTGATTACTGGCGCATGGGATTGCCGCTGTCCCTGCTGGTGGTGATCGTTGCCGTCCCCATGATCCTGTGGGTGTGGCCGCTGGTCGGCTGAGGTGGGCGACAAGACGAACGGCCGCCCTGCCACGCCCCGCCCCACGGCGCGCAGAGCGGTATTGCATTCGCGCAGACCTTCACTTATCCTACGCGGCCTTTGAATTGACCCGCCCGCGTGCCGGCCGCCGGAATGGCTCCGATCCCCTCGGTACGCGCGCAAACAGACGAGTCGCTCAGGAGACAATCATGGCCCGAGTTTGCCAAGTAACCGGGAAGCGCCCGGCGGTCGGTAACAACGTATCGCACGCGAACAACAAGACCCGGCGTCGCTTCCTGCCGAACCTGCACAAGAAGCGGTTCTGGGTAGAGAGCGAGCAGCGCTTTATCAGCCTGCGTGTTTCCAGCCACGGCCTGCGCACGATCGACAAGGTCGGCATCGAGACGGTCATCGCCGAGATGCGTGCCCGCGGCGAGAAGGTCTGAAACACCGCTCACCACCCCGTCCCGTCCGAAAACACGCTCGACAGGTAATACGACATGCGCGACAAGATCCGACTGGTATCCAGTGCCGGCACCGGCCACTTCTATACCACCGACAAGAACAAGCGGAACATGCCGGAGAAGATGCAGATCAAGAAGTATGATCCGGTAGTCCGCAAGCACGTCATCTACAAGGAAGCCAAGATCAAGTAAGGCGCCTGGTCGTCGCCAGACGACCGAGCCTCTCTTGACCGGCCCTTGATGGACCCCGCGAGGACGCCTCGCGGGGTTTCTTCGTGTCATGCCCGAACTACCGGAAGTCGAGACCACCCGCCGCGGCATCGAGCCGTTCGTCGTCGGTCAGCGCATCGACGGGGTCACCGTGCGTGACGCCCGCCTGCGCTGGCCGGTACGCGCGGACCTGGCCGCATTCCTCGCGGGTCGCCCGGTCCAGGCGGTCGAGCGGCGCGCGAAATACCTGCTGCTGCGCCTCGATGACGATGACCGGATACTGATCCATCTGGGCATGTCGGGCAGCCTGCGGCTGGATGATCCGAGCAACCCGCCGCGCAAGCACGATCACGTCGAATGGCGTCTCGACAACGGCAGGGCCTTGCGCTTGCATGATCCGCGACGGTTCGGCGCGGTGCTGACCGACCGGGTGGATGCGCCGCACGAGCGCCTGGAAAAGCTCGGCCCCGAGCCGCTTGGCCCGACCTTCGATGGCGCCTACCTCGCCACCCGGTTCGCCGGCCGGCGCGTGGTCGTCAAGCAGGCAATCATGAACGCCGCCATCGTGGTGGGCGTGGGCAACATCTACGCCTCCGAGGCGCTGTTTCTCGCCGGCATTCATCCCATGACCCCGGCAGGCCGGCTCGACCGCGACGAGTGTCACACCCTTGCCGCCGCAATTAGGCAGGTGCTCGCTGCGGCCATCGAACAGGGCGGCACGACGCTGCGCGACTTCCTCGCCCCCTCGGGCAACCCCGGCTACTTCCGCCAGACACTAAACGTTTACGAGCGCACGGATCAGCCCTGCCGACGCTGTGGCACCGCAGTCGAGCGCACCGTCCTCGGTCAGCGTTCGACCTGGTTCTGCCCAGCATGTCAGCCGGCCCGCGATTAGCCCGAAGCGGCAAGCTGACAGGTTCCCGCTTATTCCCCCTTGATCTCCAGCACTTCCCGCACGATCGCATCTACCTCCTCGGTATCCCAGATAATGCCGGCGTTCACCGAATAGTGAATGCGGCCGTCGGCGGCCACCAGGAACGAGGACGGGAAGGCGAAGGCATCGTACTTCGCGGCCACCTTGCCGTCCGGGTCGACCGGGACCGGGAAGGAGACATCGAAGTCCTGCATGAAATCGCGCAGGTGCTCGGGCGACTGCTTGAACGCGATCGCGTAGATCTTCAATTGATCCGGATATCGACTGGCCAGCCGCTCCATCGACGGGATCTCCTCGACGCAGGCCGGACACCAGGTCGCCCAGAAGTTGACGATCTGCACACCGTCGAAGTCGGGATCGAGGCTCTGGGGATTGCCTTCGAGATCGGTCAACTCAAAGTCCGGTGCCTCCTGTGGCTCGACCGGCTGCAACCCGGTCTGACGATCCACGGGGGTGGTCCGCTCCGGGTCGATCGGACGCACCTTGCTCGGATGATCGGCGGCCGCCAGCAGGGGCATCGACCGCAGGATGTCGCCGGGCAGCGCCTGAACGGCACGGGCCTCGGCCGGGTCGTCCATGACCCTCTCGAGTTGATCGAATGAGTCGAGCTGCGGCTCGTCGAGGTGCATGTGGTAGTAGTCCCGCACTCCGGGGATCACCTGGACGAACAGGTCGCTACCCGCCTGGAGGAAGCGTTCACGCAGATCGAGCAGGCGGTGTCGATACACGCCCCGCTCCGGCTGGAACAGCATCACCGGCAGGTTGGTGGCATCGATGATCGAGAACAGCTCCGGCTCTTCGCCCGCCACCGGCGCGCCTCGATACAGGCTGGGGAAGATCAGCACGGCGCCCGCCAGCGCATCGGGGTCGTTCGTGCGTTGCTGCCACCAGCGCATCCCGCGCAGGGTCGGCACGGCCATCCGGTCGGCGGCCACCACCACGGTGGGCCGGTCTTCCTCGACGGCCCGCCGAATCAGGGCACCGACCGGCTGTCCGTCGACATTGCGGACGTTGACGTCCGACCGCGGCAGAAACAACGAATCCATCACGTCGACCATCCAGACCGTCGCCCCACGCCGTGCCAGCGCATGGGCAACGCTGTCGGGCCCGGCCATGTCGCCGTACTGGTTGACGACCCAAAGCACCAGCGGGCTATCGGCGGACGGCCCCTCCGGCGGCTCGATCACCCGCACCTCAAGCTGCTCGCCGCTCTCGCCGAGGGGAATCGTCAGCTCCGCCCGGGCCCCGCCGGCCACCGCCAACAACAGGCCAGCCACGAGCCCCCCTTGCCACCACATGCGAACTCCCCACGTCATACTCGTACTCCGGGTCATTGCGCATCGCATCGCGCGGCGCGCTCTCGTACAATAGCCAACTGCCCGAAAACCCACGGGCGGAAAATCCTTAGCATGCTAGCAGTTGAACGCCCATGACACACTCGGCCCCCGCCGTTTTCGAAACGCAAATCGACGCCCTGGAACTGATCCATCGGGGCAAGGTGCGCGACCTCTACCGCATCGACGACGAGCGGATGCTGATCGTCACCACCGACCGGGTCTCGGCCTTCGACGTTATCCTGCCCACGCCGATTCCCGACAAGGGCCGGGTGCTCACCGAGATCTCGCGTTTCTGGTTCGAGAAGAGCCGCGACCTGGTGCCCAACCATCTGTGCGGGGCACAGGACCTCGCCGCCATCGTGCCGGACGAGGGACAACGCGCCCAGCTCGAGGGCCGCAGCGTGATCGTGCGCAATCTCAAGGCCCTGCCGATCGAGGCGGTGGTGCGCGGTTACCTGATCGGCTCGGGCTACAAGGACTACCAGGCCACCGGGGCGGTCTGCGGCATCAAACTCCCCAAGGGGTTGCAACTGGCCGACAAGCTGCCGGAAGCAATCTACACCCCGGCGACCAAGGCCGACGTCGGTGACCACGACGAGAACATCGATTTCGCCGAGACCGAGCGCCTGATCGGTCCGGAGATGGCCGCCCAGGTGCGCGACACCGCCATGCGACTGTACCGACTGGCGGCCGACTACGCCGCCAAGCGCGGCATCATCATCGCCGACACCAAGTTCGAGTTCGGCCTCGACGAATACGGCACGCTGCACCTGATCGACGAGGCACTGACACCGGACTCCTCGCGTTTCTGGCCGGCAGACGAATACCGCCCGGGCATCAGCCCGCCGTCGTACGACAAGCAGTTCATCCGCGACTGGCTCGAGACCCTCGACTGGGACAAGACCGCCCCCGGGCCGGCCATCCCCGATGAGATCATTGCCCAGACGCGCGAACGCTACCTGACCGCTTACCGCCGCCTGACCGGCGAGGACCTGCCGAGCATCGCATGATCACTCGAGATCAGTATCCGCGTGGCTGGGTGGTTTTGGCCACCGACACCGGTGTCGGCAAGACCGTCGTGTCTTGCGCGCTCGCCCGCCTGCTGATCGACCACGACCTGCTGCCGCGCATGCGAAAGCCCGTGGAAACCGGCTGCGAGGTCCACGACGGGGAACGACAGCCGGCCGACGGCATCGCCCTGCGCGAGGCCGCCGACGGACGCGAATCACTCGAGACCGTCTGCCCGCTCCGCTACCTCACCCCGGTCGCCGCGCCCGAGGCCGCCCGGCGCGAAGGCGAGACCCTGCAGTTCAAGCGCGACCTCGCCCCGATCCTCGATCAGGCACTGGCCGACCTGAGCACCGAGGAGCGCGTAATCGTCGAGGGCGCCGGCGGCCTGCTCTCGCCGCTGGCCGACGATGCGCTGAACGTGCGTCTGGCCGAATACACGCACCTGCCGGCGATCCTGGTCACCCCCGACCGGCTCGGCACCCTGTCGAGCACGCTGGCAGCCGCCGAATCCCTCGAACGTCGCGGCATCCCGCTGGCAGCCGTCATCCTCAATCGCCGACCACAAGACCCCAGCGACGACGACGCGCCAGACAACCACGCCTCGCTTGTCGAGTGGCTACCTCGGCTGGTGGCACACCCGCCCCCGGTACTGCGCTTTGACCAGGATCAGCAGTGCCTCGCCCCGCTGCTCCGCGGAGACACGTAAGCACGTCCAAACCGCCTAAACACGAAAGGCCGCGCCCAACGTAGGCACGGCCTTTCTTTCATGCAACGCCAAAGCGGCGTGTCACGCCATTCAGCGCACCACCAGCAGCGGCACGTTGGCCTTCATGATCATCTTGGTGGTGGTGCTGCCCAGCACGAGGTAGCGGATCGGGCTGTGGCCGTAGGCGCCCATGGCCAGCAGATCGATGTTCTTTTCCTCGATGTACATCGACACCGCCTCGTCGACCTTGCCCTGACGGATGGCGACCTGCGTGTCGAAGCCGGCCTTCTGCAGCTTGGTATTGGCCGCCTGGATCTTGTCCCAGTTGCCCTGCTTCTCCTCGCCCACCATCAGGATGTGCACCGGCAGACCCTGCAGCAGCGGGGTGTTCGCCGCCATCTCCACGAGCTTGTAGGCCGTCGGGCTACCGTCGTAGGCGATCAGGAAACTCTCGGGACGCTTGAACTCGAGCGGCGTGACCAGGGTCGGCTTGTGGATCATCGACAGGATGCCGGCGAGATGGCTGCCCACGTGCATGGCCACCGCGTCGCCGTCCTTGCCCTGCTTGCCGAGCACCAGCATCTGCATGGCGTCCTGGAGCTCGAGGATCACCTCGGTGATGTCACCGTTACGCAGCAGTTCGGCCGGCTCGTCGAAGCCGCGATCACGCGCCCGGGAGAGCACGTCGGCCAGCAACGCGCGGCCCCGCTCGCGTTCGAGCTTGCCGCGCTTTTCCTCCAGCTCGACCATCTCCTCGAGCAGCTTTTCGCGCCCGCCGAGGGTCATGTTGCCGGAAAGGTTGGTCTTGGCCGGGGCATGCGGGTTGTTGATCGCGTGCAGGAAGGTCAGCGGCGCGGCCAGTGCCTGCGCGGCCCAGACGGCGTAGTCGGTGACGGCCTCGGAGGAGCGCGAGCCGTCGATGCAGGCGAGTACCTGGTCCTTGTTGTCGGTCATGTTCTCGGTTCCCATGTCAGTGCCCCATCAGCTTCTCGGCGGCATCCGGATCGTTGTGCACGCCATGCTTGTCGACGATCGTGGCGGTGGCCTGGTTCATGCCGATGACCTCCACCTCGATACCTTCCCGGCGGAAGTCGACCACCACCTTGTCGAGCGCGTGCACGGCAGTGATGTCCCAGAAGTGCGCCTTGGACAGGTCGATCGACACCTTATCCACGTCGTCCTTGAAATCAAACGACTCGAGGAATTTCTCGGTCGAGGCGAAGAACACCTGCCCGACCACCTCGTAGGTACGATGACGCGGGTCGTTCTCGTCCTCGGACAGGCGCGAGGACACGTGCATGAACTGCCCGACCTTGTTGGCGAAGAACATCGCCGCCAGCAGCACGCCGGTGAGCACGCCATAGGCGAGGTTGTGGGTTGCGACAGTGACGATCACGGTCATCAGCATCACCACGTTGGTGCTCATCGGGTGCTTCTTGAGATCCCGGATCGAGCCCCAGCTGAACGTGCCGATCGAGACCATGATCATTACCGCGACCAATGCTGCCATCGGGATCAGGGTGAGCACCGGCGCCAGGAAGACCACCAGGATCAACAGGTAGATCCCGGCGAGGAAGGTCGACAGGCGCCCGCGCCCGCCGGACTTGATGTTGATCACCGACTGGCCAACCATCGCACAGCCGGCCATGCCGCCCATCGAACCGGAGACGATGTTGGCGATGCCCTGCCCCTTGCACTCGCGTGCCTTGCTGGTCTTGGTGTCGGTCAGCGTATCGAGCAGGTTCTGCGTCATCAGGGATTCGAGCAGGCCGACCACCGCGATCGCCGCCGAGTACGGCAGGATGATCATCAGCGTCTCGAGGTTCAGCGGGATGTCCGGGAACAGGAACACCGGCAGGGTGTCGGGCATCTCGCCCATGTCACCGACGGTGCGCACGTCGATGTTCATTAACCAGGCGATCAGCGTGAGTACCACGATGGTGACCAATGGCGAGGGGATCACGTTGGTGATCTTGGGCAGGCCGTAGATGATCAACAGCCCGGCCGCGGTCATGGCGTAGACGTGCCAGGTGACGTTGGTCAGTTCGGGCAGCTGCGCCATGAAAATGAGGATCGCCAGCGCATTGACGAAGCCGGTCATCACCGAATTGGAGATAAACCGCATCAGCCGGTCCAGGCGGATGTAGCCCGCCGCGATCTGCAGCACCCCGGCGAGTATCGAGGCGGCCAGCAGGTACTCAAGCCCTTGATCCTTGACCAGGGTGATCATCAACAGCGCCGTGGCCGCCGTGGCCGCCGAGATCATCCCCGGCCGACCGCCGGTGAAGGCGATTACCACGGCGATGGCGAACGATGCGTACAGCCCCACCTTGGGATCGACGCCGGCAATGATCGAGAAGGCGATCGCCTCCGGAATCAGCGCCAGGGCGACAACCAACCCGGAAAGGGCATCGCCGCGCATGTTGGAAAACCATTCCTGCTTGATGCGGTACCAGTTCATCGTGACTCTCTGTCCAGCGGGGTTCGGATACGACAGGATCGCCACTCCGCCAGGCTCGCCCGGTTCATCTTTCGCGATGACGACACGATGCCCTGGTTCCGCCATCGACGGGACACTGACCGCCCGACAGACCGGGCAGCAGATGACCATTCCGTGGCGCAATCGGGTTCGTAAGGACGAGTCGGACGAACGGCGGGAACGCCCTCGCGGTCGGATCGGAGGGCGGCGCAGTCCTGCAGACAAGGCCGCGACTCTACCAGACCAGGGACTTGCCTTCACCCGGAGAAGGGCCAGCCCGGGGGCTGGCAACGGCATCAGAAGCGGCGCACGAGTCCCCAGTTGATCGAATAGGCGTCATAACGACCGGTGGTCTGCGAGCGGTCGCTGTAGGAAACGCTCAGGCGGCTGTACCAGTCGCGGTAGATGCCGTTGATCAGCTCCACGGAGACGTCGGTACCGAACTCGTAATCCGACAGGCTGTCGTCGGTGTGCCACCCCGGGCTGAGCGAGACGTTCAACCCGTCGTCGTCGGAGAACTTCCAGTAACCCACCACCGTAAGCGCAAAGCGACGGTAGTTGGACGGGTCGTAGTAGCCGTTGTCGAGATCCTTGTCGTAGTCCTGCCAGTGCGCCGAGACACCCAGATCGAGGTTGAGGCGCTCGGTTCTGAGCATGGCCCGGTATGGGTTGACGAACAGCTCGTTGCGCCGATTGCCGTCATTGAGTCGGCCATGGGCCACTTCGGCATTGACGAAATGACGCAATGTCGGCTGCCACTGAATGCGAGCGCGATGATCCCGCATCGCCAGACCCATCGAGGCGGACCTGGGCGAGATGTCCCAGACGCGACGGGTGGCTGAGAGATCGACCCAGAGGTTATCCAGCGGGCGCAGGTCGGCATACAACCCGTAGAGACCCAAGTCACCACCCCCGCCGTCGATACTGGCCGCACCGACGTCCGCCCCGATCTCGAGCAACGGGCTGAAGCGGTGGCGCGCACCCACCCAGGCCTGTTCGATGTCGATCGAGGTATCGCCTTCCACCCCGACGAACGGGCTGCCTGCCTTCGCGCGGATATCACGGTGCTCGGCACGACCGTAGAGGTAGGTTTCCGGGGTCAATGACCAACGCCCCGTGACCGCGAGTCGACGCAGGCTGATGTCGTCGGCGTCGTCCCGCCAGGCGGCCTCGATGCCCACGTTGGAACGCAGGAAGGCGTGCGTGCTTCGGATCGCGTCGAGCGTGTCCTTGGACTCCGGGCGCAGGCGTTTGAGCGGCTCGAGGGCGGCAATGGCCTCGCTGTGGCGCGGCTCGCCGCGCAGGATCAGCATGCGGGTGTAGAGATGCTCATAGTCGTCGGGGTTCGCGACAAGCAGCTCATCGTTCAGCTCACGCGCCTCGGTCGGGCGATACGCCCAGGCCAACAAGCGGGCGCGCCGGGCGGCCCAGTCGTCGTCCTCGCCATGCACGTCGTGATAGTGGTTCAACGCCTCGGCGGCAACGGCATAATTACCGCGCCAGGTTTCCACCGTGGCGTAATCGAGCAGTGCCTCGGCATCGTCAGGATGCGAGGCGAGATAGTCCCGATACAGCGCCACCGACTCGTCGAGTTCGCCCATTCCGCCGAGTGCTCGGGCGTAGGCCTTCAGGTCCGACGACTCACCCGTGATGGCATGGACCCGGCGGTAAATCTCCGCGACGGCCGCCGTATCTCCGGCCCAGTTGGCCTGGCGGGCACAGGTCCGCAGGATGGCGACATCCTCGGGGGACAGGTCGGCAGCGGCGAGGCAGTGTTCGAGCGCTTGCTCCGGTCGGTCGGCCTGTGCCCAGGCCGCGCTCGCGGCCAATCGAAGGTCGGGCTCCTCAGGCTCAACCGCCACCGCCTCGTCCAGGGCCTCGGCCGCCGCCTGCGCTTGGCCGTCACGTGCCAGCACATCAGACAGGCGTCGCCATAGGTCGACTCGCTCGGGATCGGTCTCCAGCGTGCGTCGATAGATCTCGGCCGCCGCCCCCCAGTCCTCACGCATTTCGGCACTGATGGCGGCATCGGGCACAGCCTGAGCCCATGTCGCCTGCGGACCAAGGACGATAATCGCGCCCAGGGTGGCTGCTGCCAGATGTCCCGCCAGCCTTACCGAGAAACGGGACTGGCGGGGGAAAGGTGTCATTTGCGCCATTTTCTGTTCCCCGTAATCCAGAGATCCGTGGCGAAGCGCCCGATCGTGACCAGGTCGTACAAGAGGCTCGCGTAGCGGATCGGGGTCAGCAGGATGCCCTGAATGAATGCCTTGACGCGCCGCCCCTTCGAGATGGCGGTCAGAATCCCCACCGCGATGGCCATCTCCGCGATCAGGGTGACGATCAGAGGCTCCCACAATTTCAGCAAGAGCATGATCAGCAGTGCCGTCGGGAACGCGATCTTCTCGAAGGCGGCAAGGAACGGGATCCAGCCGGCGGGACGCCCCTCGCGTTCGGTATGGGCCACGCCGAACGGCTGGCGATAGGCCTCGCGGATCTGGCGACGAGCCACCAGTTCCTTCATGTCCGGATCGTGCTTTTCCCGGTAGCGGTGCCGCATGCGGCGTAGCAGTTTGAACGGACTGCCGAGCAGGCCGTCGAAGTAGTAGCAGCTTTGCAGAAACGACGACGACCACATGTAAATCTGCCGCGGCAGATTGCGCATCTCCGGCTCCAACGAATGGGCCTTAACGTCCTGCAACTGGATGTTGCGATAGCCCTCGTTCATGAGGGCAAAGCCAATGAAGATGTCCTCGGAATTGGTCAGGTCATCGCCCAGCACCGGCTCGTACTTGTCGAAGAGGTCCTTGATGTACTTGCGTCGATAGGCAACGGCACAACCCACCGGGTTGGTGATGCTGCCGAAGAACTCCATCTGACCGACATAGACAAACCGCTGCAGGAAGGCATAGAGCTGCTGGCGATAGAGGGCCGTCAGATTGCGGTTCAGTCGGTGCCACCACCCGCCCTGGGGCTGATACAGATCTAAATCCTCGTGCGCCTCGAGAAATGCCCTGATCGCCGGCTCTTCGATGCGCCGTCGCCGGTCCTTCTCGCGCGTGGGCAAGATCACCCCACAGGCGCTGGCGATTCCGACGCCCTTGTAGAGCTCCTCGACGGCACGAGCTATGTAGTTGTCCGAATCCAGATAGGTGTCGGCGTCGAGGATGAATTCGACATCCGCGTCGTACTCGCGCGACTGGCGCTTGATCGTCGGGGTCTTGCCGATCGGATGGTGGCGCTGGATGACCGTCAACGGCATTGCGTGATGCTCGGCGAAGGCCCGCGCATACTCGATGGTCCGGTCCGAGCTGCCATCATCGACCAGGATGATATTCCGCGGCTGCTTCGTTTGCCGTCGCAGCGACTCGAGTGCAAGCACCACATTGGCTTGCTCATTGAGGGCCGGGATGACCGCATCGACCACCGCATCGCGCCAGTCCTCGGCGGGATTGGGATCGGTCTTGTCCGGTCCGCGAAGCAGACCGATGATACTCAGAACCGCGCTCGGACTCAGAACGAAGTAGGGAGTGGTTGCCATGCGCCCTCCTCAGGAGCCTTCAGCTTGTCGCACCCGGGCGATCAGATCATCCAGGGTGGCATCCAATGTCCATTGCGGACGGTAATCAATTAGCCCATGCAGTCGCGTCACGTCCGGGCAGCGATGCGGGATGTCCACGTATTCCTGCCCGTAGGCCACCTCGTACGGAAGGCGCTCGATGCCCGAGCTCGAGCCGGCGCGCTCGATCACGCGATCCGCCAGGGCATTCATGGACAGCTCGTGCTCCCCGCCGACATTGACGATCAACCCTTGGGTGTTCGCCTGCCCGGCCAACTGGTCGAGCATCACGACGGTGTCGCGCACATCGGTGAATGCACGGCTCTGCTCCCCGTCGCCGAAGACCGTCAGGGGCTGGCCGGACACGGCCTGCGAGACAAACCGCGGCACCACCATCCCGTAGCGGCCGGTCTGCCGAGGCCCGACGGTATTGAACAGCCGGACCACCGTCACCGGGATGTCCTTCACACGCGCGTAGGACAGCGCGAACGCCTCGTCGGCAAGCTTGCTGATGGCGTAGTTCCAGCGTGGCGGCGCCTCCGGCTGGATGATCAGGTCCATGTCCTCGGAGAGCCGTGGGTCGATACGGGGGCCGTAGACCTCGGAGCTCGAGGCCACCAGCACCTGCGGCTTCCAACCGCAGCGATCGACGGCACGTAGCAGGCGTTCGCAGCCCGCGATGTTGGTTGCCATCACGCCGATAGGCTGTTCGAGCACCCGGAAAACCCCGACCACGGCGGCCATGTGGTAGACCCGATCGGCCCAGCCAACCGCCTCGCCCAACCCGGGCCAGGTGACGATATCGGCCTCGGTAAAACGGAAGTTCGGGGAATCGAGGTGCAGCGCGAGGTTGTCGCGGGACCCGGTGCTGAGATTATCGACAACATGGACCAGATCACCTTTGGCGAGGTGATGGTCCACCAGATGCGAGCCGATAAAACCGGCGCCGCCAGTGATCAGAACGTGCATCCCGAGCCTCCATTCATACCCGATTGCCGGGGTCGCACGGACAGCGAACCTTGCCATCCGGTTGAAAGTATAGTCGAGCCAACCGCAACCGTATGTAGTTTGCGCGCCACCGAACCGGTTCAACTGCCGGGGGTGGTTCGCCCTGCTATCTTCACTGACGACATGCGGCGTCAACCGGAACGCTGGCGCTACCCCGCCCACCCAATCCGCTTGGGACCAAGCTGACACGGCGTGGCGCAGACAACCCGAACCGCGAGGACCCACCCGATGACCGAACCGACCGTCAACCGCCCCGCCCTTGCGCTGTGGATGATCGCCAGCCTGACCGTGGCCGTCCTGCTGCTGTGGCTCGGCGCCGGTCTCCATCCGCCCGGTGCCGAGAGTGCGCGCACGCTGCCCGCCTCGCCTCTGACCGGCGCCATGGGGTTTGCCTTCCTGCTCGCCTGGGCGGCCTTTGCCTACGCCGCGTCGATCACGACTCCGCATCGGGGAGCCGAGCATGCCGGACTGTGGGCCTCGCTCCTCTTGCCGCTGGCCGTCGTGGTCCTGCTCGGCGCCGGCCAGTCCCTGATTGCCCTGCTGCTCGCGATCGTCTGGCTGGCAACGCTGATCTGGACGGGTTGGCAGCTTGCCCGCCGCGAGGCACTTGCCGGCATCATGATGATGCCGGTGATCGGCAGCGCGATTACCAGCATGCTGCTGTCTTTGACGCTTTGGGTACTACCCTGAAGCGCCACCGGGCATCCCTCGAACCGATGCTCCAAAAAGACGAAGGCCGCCAGATCCAGGATCGGCGGCCTTCTTGCCTTGTAGTTGGCGAACGCGTCAGTCTTCGCGCCAGTGCAGGTCGATCCAGCAGCGCGGCAATGGCTCGCCGGACGGAAACTCCAGATCCTCTTTCTCGAAGCTCTCCTCGTCCTGCATCTCCTCGCCCGCGTGCTGTCGGCCCATCACGCTCGGCAAGGCCGGATCAGCGAGCGTTTCCAGATCGATGATCTCGATCATGTCGTCGTTATCCTTGCGCTTGAGAAACATGCACCGCTCTCCTTGTTCTGGAAGTTGTCTGTAAACCGCTGCGAATCGAACTCATAGGCGTTCCGGCAAGGCAGCGCGGATTTCCTCCGGCGACCGGGCCGAGAAATCCTTGGGCTGATCGGCCACCAGGGCATCCTGCAGCCCCTTGCCCATCTCCACGCGCAACAGGCCGAGAAAGTCGGGTGCGGCCATCAGGTAGAACCGCTCCATCCGCCCCTTCTGCAGCGCTTGATCGAGCTCGGTGACCACCTCGCGAGCGAAGCGCTTGGCCTCCACGTCACGCACGCTGTTGGCCGGTTCATAGGCATGCATCGCATCGCCCTTGCGATCGGTGGTCGAACCCGGCCGGTCGGTCTCCAGATCCGCGTCCGACAATCGGGCCGCGGAATTGGACAAGGAGGTCACCTCCTCGAGCACCCCCTTGGGCGCGGGACGGCTGGAGGGATGCACCTCACTGCCGCGATAGGCCCCACTGTTGTCACGGACCGCGAGAAAACGCGCCCGAGCCTCATCGGCAACCACTACCCAGGTACTCATAGAGCCGACCTCCTTGCTATGTCGTGTTGACCTCCACGAGTGTATACGCAGATCTCGCCCCCTGCCGCGGGAACCCCGGCAAAGCGATCTCGTCCCCGCTGGGCCGGCCGGTATCGCCCACATGCGCGTCGATGTCCCGTCTCTCGACAGGCATGGTCCCAGCACAAAAAACCCCGCCGGATGGCGGGGTTGTCAGGTTCGGAAGGCATTGCCGGATCAGTAGAGCTGCGCCGGGTTGACCGAAGTGGCCCCGTCATCGACATACATGCCGTATTCCTTCATCGAGCCGTCGTACAGGGCGACATCATCGTTACCCATGATCTCGCTCGCTACGAACCAGACACCCGAGGCCAGGTTGCCCGAGTTGCAGTAGGCGATCGCCGCGCCACTCGGATCGAGGCCCTTGAATTCCATGATCGAGCGATAGCTGGATTCCGGCAGGAAATTGGCAGCGGCGCCATCGGCACGCACGAGTACGTCGGTCGGCAGGTTATCGGCGCCAGGCAGGTGGCCAGGCACGGTCTTGGACTTGCTGAATACGCCCAGGTACTGGTTCGGCGGGCGGGCATCCAGCAGCTGGACCTTGCCGTTGGAATCCACCGCCTGGCGCGTCTCTGCATACGTGGCGAGGATCTCGTCACGCTCGTCGGTCGCCACCCAGTCACCGGCCTCGATCTTCTCCGGCTGACCGGTACCGGCGTCAAAGCCTGCGGCCAGCCAGTTGGCCAGACCACCGTCCAGTACGGCCATGTCGTCATGACCGAAGTACTTCATCTGCCAGTACAGGCGAGTGGCCTTGGTGTAATCCGAGCCGGACAGACCCAGCGGCACGATCACCACCGTATCGTCCTTGTCCACGCCCAACGCCTGCACGAAGGATTCGAAGTCGGCCTTCTCGGGGATCAGCTTGCCGACCTTCTTGCCGTTTTCCATGCGCTCGACGCGCACCTTGCCCCAGTCGACGAACCGGGCGCCCGGCACGTGACCGGAAACGACGGACACAACTTTCTTTCCCTTGACGGTCTCGTACTTCGGCGCCATGGCAAACGCCTTTTCCGACCCGGCAATCTGCAGAACCGTGACCTGCTCAAGGTTGTCGTTCAGCCACTGCGGGTCAACCACCGGACCCGGCACATCCAGTGCCCAGGCCCCTTGCGCGATGGCCAGGGCAGCTGCCCCGGCAGGAACTGCGAGAAACCGCTTGAAATCCATATGACTCAACTCCTTCTTCGTGCATCAACAAACGACGCCAGCCGGCGCCGGAAAGGCCGCCCTCAACCGGGCGGGGAAATCAGTTGCGCTTGCATGGCCTCGAGTCGCCGTGACCAATCGGCCAACACCGCCTCCATATCCAACGGACACTCGCTCAGGACATGCCGGTCCCGATCGGCTAGCACCTCCGGATCGGGCCAACCGCCGGAATCGGTCGTCAAGGCACGATCGCGCGCCTCGAGCAATTCGCGGATCTGTGGCATCAGCAGTGCCACCAGGGACGTCAACCACCGCCCCACCAGCCACGATGGACGCGCCCGGTTGATCTCGAATCCGTTGGGCAATTGCGCCAGCAACTGCGCGGCGGGACGGACCGTTTCACCGGTCACCCACCCATTGGTCGTAAACAAGCGCTGCGCATTCCCCTGACGGTCCATCGACACCGCGACCACGTGCGCGAATCCCGGCTCGTCCTCGTCGGCAACGAACAAGTGGAAGTGGCCGTGTTCGTTGGAGGCCCACTCGGCCGGGTCATGCGCGTGATAGTAGAAACGCGCCCCACTGACCGGATCCCGGGCGTCATCCTGGGGAAAGTGCGCCCAGTAGTCGAAGCCCTCTTCCGGGTAATCCCGGAACAATTCGGTGAGAACGGTCTGGTTGTCGGCGGTCAGCGCCGACTGAATCGAGCGCCATTCATCACTGGCCGCCAGACCGGCGTCGAGCCAATCGTCGAGCAAGACATGGAAAGGCGCGTCACTCATCCAGACAACTCAGCCCGTGAGGGACACTCGGTCACTGACCGCCCGGCGCGCAGGGATTGCCGCCACGCCCCGACGGGGCGCAAGGATTGCCACCACGGGCTGAGGGCGCACAGGGGTTGCCGCCCCGAGCCGACGGCGCACACGGATTGCCGCCGCGCGCATCCGGAGCGCAGGGATTGCCGCCCCGAGCCGATGGCGCACAGGGGTTGCCGCCGCGAGCGTCCGGAGCGCAAGGATTGCCACCTCGGGCTGAGGGCGCACACGGATTATCGCCGCGAGCCGAAGGTGCGCAGGGGTTGCCACCGCGGGAAGACGGAGCGCAGGGGTTGCCCCCACGCGCGGAGGGGGCACAGGGATTACCGCCCCGGGTCTGCGCGGCGGCCGATAGCGGCAACATGGTGGTCGCCGCAAGCGAGGCGCCCACGGTGAACGCCATGGCCGGCATGGACAACTTGAGCGCGCGGCGAGCACGCGCTTGTCGGGCGATTTTCTTCGATTCCATCTAATCCACTCTCCTCTAACAAGGGCGGGCAGCCGGGGAGCCATCCCGCAAAATCACGTGGTGCCCCCGACTCAATCGCTGTCGGTGCGCCGCGCGGCGCTGGCTTCGCGACCCAGATCACGACCGAGTTCATCACTCTCGTCAGGGGCACGCCCTTCGGTGATGTCCTCGGCGGTGTACACACCGTGACTGCGCTGCTCGAGTGCACGACCAGCAAAGAAGCCGCCCGCCAGTACCAGCAGCATGGCCGCCACCACCAGCCACGGCGAGACGCCCAACAATTCCGGTACGGTGCGCGCCGATACCTGCGCCCCGTTGACCGCGGCCTGAATGAAATCGCTGTCGTAAACGCCGGCGAAGGCCCAGACACCGATAACCATGCCGAGCATGAACACCAGTCCGTCGATCCGACCACTACCGAGCCCGACCACGGAGGTGCCGGGGCAGTAGCCACCAATGGCGAAACCGGCGCCGATCAGCACGGCACCCAACACGGTGCCCCAGAGATACGTTTCGGCGACGTAGAAACCCTGTGCGCCGAAGGTGTTGTTCGCCTGCAGCAACAGGATGCCGATCGCCGCAACAATGATGGCCGAAAACATGACCTTGAATACCGACCAGTCGGTCAGGCGAAACTGGGCGGTGAGTTTGCAGGGGGAGCCAAAGCCGGCCTGCTCGAGCACGAAGCCGAACAACAGACCGGTGGCCAGTGCGGTACCCGCGGTGCCGTAATCCATTACCAAACCCTCCGCATCAACAGACTGATCAGGATCCCGACCACGAAGAACACGATCAGGAAGACGAAGCCAGCCACGCCCAGCATGGCGGTATTGGACAGGCCGACACCGCTGGTGCAGCCGGCCGCCAGCCGCGAACCGAACCCGGCCAGCAAGCCGCCACCCAGGGCCAGCAACAGACGCGGCGCGACCCCGATGCGACCCGAGCCACGATCAACCTTGACCCGGAAGCGTCCGGAGGAGACCGCCGCGAGGATGGCGCCGATCAGGGTGCCGATGGCGGCAACCACGATCCATGCCGCGAGCGGATTGCCCTGGGCCATCCCACCGAGGTAGGCGTTTTCACGGGTGGCCTCGGGCGCGACCTGAAGGCCGACCTCGGTGGCCACGCGGGCGAAGGCACCGGACGAGCCCATGCCGTTGCCCACCAGCACGAAGGTGAGCAAAACGACCAGGCCGAGCACTATGCCGGCAATAAAGGGGGGCCATAACGGCCGAACTTGGCAAGACATTCCCTGCTGGACCTCCTGGAATCAGCGATTGAAAAAACGTTCCCTGAAGGCCCGCCGATCCGACGGGCCTGTCGACATCAACCTTTAATGGGCGAGTCACCCCGCCATGGCCGCGGCCCGCTAGAAGGCAGCCGCTTCGGCCTCGAGAAACGCCAAGGACGCGTACTTGCCGATGTTCTCGTCGAAGCCATTGGTCACGCGGGCGTAGTACTGCACTCGGTCGTCCTCCAGTGCATATGCCTTGGCCTGATCCGGCCCGGCCATGTCCTCGACGGCCTTCTCGGCGGACTCGTAGATGCCCTGAAAGAAGATGCGGTTGTGTTCGATCAGATCGTTGGCCGGGAAACCGTGCGCCGGAATCCAGAAGGCGCCCGGCACGTTCTGTTCAAGACCGTCGAACGCCTTGAACGTCCCGAGGAAGCTGCCATCGTCCATAAAGGCGATGCGATTGTTCATCGCGATGTCGCCGACATGCACGATCTTCTTCTCCACCAGCTCAAGGCTGATGTCCGACGGGGTGTGAGCGGTGCCGTAGAAGTGGACGCGAATCGTGAGATCGCCGAAGTCGAGTTCGTCGCCGTGGCCGACCACCTTGTTCGGCGGGGTCACCACGGTGCCCTCGATCGCGTTGCCCGTGGAGCGCTCCATCAGGCTGACCCAGAAATCGCCCTGGTTGCTGCGGATGGCCGAAGCGGTCTTTTCGTGCGCGTAGATCGGCACGTCCGGGTTCTCGTTGACGAAGGCGTGGTTACCCAGCCAGTGGTCGCCGTGGTAGTGCGTATTGAAGACCGCCACGATGGGCTTTTCAGTAATTTCACGGATCTGGCGCAAGGCCATCCGGCCGATCTGCAGCGATGCACCGCTGTCGATCACCACGACGCCCTTTTCCGTAATCGCGAAAGTGACATTGCTCATCATCCCCTGGTTTTCCTCGGAGGGGAAACCCCAGGGCGAGACGATCACGTAGACATTTTCGGTGATCTCGGTTGCCGGGATGTCCGGCATCGGCGGCCCTTCGATCACCAGTTCTTCCTCGGCGAACACACGCGAGGACCACGCCAGGGGCGCAGCGGCCAGACCAGCGGTGACCCCGATGTTGCGCAAAAAGCGACGGCGCGTTGCCAGGAACTGCTCTTTGAATTCCATTGCCTTCTCCTCAAATGTGCCCGCCTTCGCCATCGGGGAACCCCCACGCCGGACCCGCCTTTCAAGGCGGCCGATCCGGGGGCGAGCAGGCCAAGTTTATTAGCTGTTTCTAAATAATGATCGCCGTGCCTCGAAATTTCAACGTTGTGGCGATCGACATTGTTGATCCGACGTCAGGTTTACTTCTGTCCACGATGTCGGGCAACTACACTATGATGCCTCATCAGTTTCCGGATAGCGGCGAATTCATGTCCTGCGCCAATCACGACCAGTGCATCGACGATGCCCTCGCCCGCGCCGAGGCGATCTGCGCGCGCTCCGGCGCCCGCCTGACCCCGATTCGGCGCGACGTCCTGCGTGAGGTCTGGTCCAGCCACGAGGCCACCAAGGCCTATGACCTGATCGAACGCCTCTCGAGGCACGGCGACCAGGTCAAGCCGCCCACGGTCTACCGGGCGCTCGACTTCCTGCTCGAACAGGGCCTGATCCACCGCATCGAGAGCCTCAACGCCTTCGTCGGCTGCGAACACCCGCAGGAGCCGCACCAGGCCATCCTGCTGATCTGCGATCAATGCGGCGACATCCTTGAGGAAGACAACCCGGCCGTGCGCGCCGCCCTCGACGAACTCGCCCACCAGACGGGCTTCGCCGCACGCTCGGCGGTAATCGAACTGCGCGGCCTGTGCCGGGCCTGCCGAACCGCCCATTAATCCCATCTCACCCCATCAAACGATCACACCGCATGAGCCCAGCGCCCAACGCCAAGACCATCGCCGCCCTGCGTCGCGACCAGATTATCGACTGCGAATTGCTCGGCCAGCGCCTGACCCTGCATTCCACCTGGGGGCTGTTCTCCCCGCGCGAGATCGACGCCGGCACCCGCCTGCTGCTCGAACACACCCCGATCCCGCCGGCCGGCAGCACCATCGTCGATCTGGGCTGTGGCTACGGCCCCATCGGGGCCACCATGGCCAAGGCCTGCCCGGACGGCCGGGTGATCCTGCTGGACAAGGACTTCGTCGCGGTCGACTACGCCCAGGGCAACCTGGGCCGCAATCGGCTGGCCAACGCCGAGGCCCGGTTGTCCAACGGCCTGTCGGCGGTGGATGGCGAGGGGTTCGATCGGCTCTACTCGAACGTGCCGGCCAAGGTGGGTAAGGAGATGTGGCAGATCATGCTGTTCGACACCTGGCGGGGCCTCAACCGCGGCGGCGAGGTCTGGTTCGTGTCGATCAACGGCCTGCGCGAGTACTTCAAGCGCACGATGAAGGAGCAGTTCGGCAACTACGAGAAGATCAAGCAGGGCAAGACCTACACCGTGCATCGCGCCGTGAAGGAATAAAGGCGGCAGGGCGGTTCGAACCTTCCTCCGGGACTCTCAGACCACTCGTTTGCGGATGCGATAGATCGCGTGCTCGCCGAACCAGTTGGGCAGTGCGCGCAGCAGTGGTGAGCTGCGGCGATTTTGATCGACCACGGCCCGGTCGAGGATCTCGATACCCAACCCCTCGCAGAGCGACTCGAAGTCGCGCAGGGTGCAGAGGTGAATATTGGGCGTGTTGTACCAGGGGTTGGGCAGCGCCTTGGTGGTCGGCATCATGCCCTGCACCCCCAATTGCCAGCGATTGCGCCAGTAACCCATGTTGGGGAAGGTGACGATGCCCTCCGAGGCGATATCCAGCATTTCCCCGAGCAGGCGCTCGGGATGCCGAATGGCCTGGATGGTCTGGCTGACCAGCACGTAATCGAAGCTGTGTGCGCCAAACCAGTCGCGTATGCCGTCATCGAGATCCGCCTGAATGATGTTCAGGTCGGCCGCGACGCCACGGGCAACCCGCTCGTCGTCGACCTCCATGCCCACCCCGCGTACCGAGCGCTCGGCAATAAGGTGGCGCAACAGCGCCCCGTCGCCGCAACCCAGGTCGAGCACACGGGCCCCTTCGCCAATCCAGCCGGTGACGATATCCCAGTCGGGGCGATTCATGCGCCTGTCTCCTCAGTCATGTTGCGGGCAATATTGTCGAAGTAGCCGCGCAGCACCTGGTGGTAGTAGGGAATCGGCATCAGGAACGCGTCGTGTCCCTGGTGCGCCTCGACCTCGGCGTAGGAGACCGACTTGCCCGTGGCCAGCAGCGCCCGAACGATTTCCTTCGAGCGCACCGGCGAGAAACGCCAGTCGGAGGTGAACGACACCACCAGGAAGCGGGCCGTGGCCGGCGCGAGCGCGGTGGCCAGGTCGTCATCGGCCTCGGCGGCCGGGTCGAAATAGTCCAGCGCCTTGGTCATCAACAGGTAGGTATTGGCATCGAAGCGGTCGACGAAGCTGGTGCCCTGGTAGCGCAGATAGGACTCGACCTGGAACTCGACGTCGAAGCCGTACTGCACCTTGCCCGAGCGCAGCTCGCGACCGAACTTGGCCCGCATGGCGTCATCCGAGAGATAGGTAATGTGGCCCAGCATGCGGGCGAGCATCAGGCCACGTCGCGGGATCACGCCGTGTTCGGCGTAGCGCCCATCGTGGAAATCCGGGTCGGTGATGATCGCCTGGCGCGCCACCTCGTTGAAGGCGATGTTCTGCGCCGAGAGCTTCGGCGCCGCGGCGATCACGACCGCGTGGGCAACCGCCTCCGGGTAGCTGATCGCCCACTGCATCACCTGCATGCCACCGAGGCTGCCGCCGGCGACCGCCGCCCAACGGGAAATCCCGAGCCGGCGCATCAGCGCGTGCTGGCTGTTGACCCAGTCGCGCACCGTGAGGATGGGGAAGTCCGGGCCGTAGGGTCGTCCGGTCTCCGGGTTCTCCGACAACGGCCCGGTCGACCCCTTGCAGCCACCCAGGTTGTTCACGCAGACGACGAAGAACCGGTCGGTATCGATCGGCTTGCCCGGTCCGATGGCGGTATCCCACCAGCCCGGCTTGCGGTCCTCGGGGCGGTGCCGGCCGGCGGCGTGATGGTCACCCGACAGCGCGTGGCAGATCAGCACGGCATTGTCGGCCCGCTCGTTGAGCTTGCCGTAGGTCTCGTAGACCAGTTCGTATTCCTCGATCCGGCGACCGCAGTCGAGCAGCAGCGGCGTGTCGATGTGCGCGGTCTGCGGCTCGACCAACCCGACCGAACCCGGCTGGTGCGTCGGGCCGTCGGCCGGCGGATTCTTTGCGGTGGATTCGCTCATCAACGTCCCCTTGGCATTCATCGCGTCGCGTTCAGCCCATCAGCAGGTTGCCGACTACCATCTGGGCGACCTGGATGATCAGCAGCACGGCCAGCGGCGAGAGATCGATCCCGCCGATCGGCGGCAATACGCGGCGAATGGGATCAACCACCGGGTCGGTGAGATCGGCGAGGAAGGCCACGCCGGGCGAGCGATCATTGCCCAGCCAGGAGGCCACCGCGCGCAGCAGCACCGTCCAGAAGAACAGGTTGGTCACCGTCAGAAACGTGAAATAGATCGTGCCGATGAACACCCCGGTACCGGTCATACCCACGCCCTGCATGGCGGTGATCGCCCAGACCATCAACGCCACCATCACCACGCCGAAGACCAGCGCGGCCAGATCGTGGCGACCGACCGGCTTGATCACCGTGCGCAGCGGGTTGAGTACCGGATCGGTGATCTTGACGATCGCCTGGGTGACCGGGTTGTAGAAGTTCGCTTGGAACAATTGCAGGAAATACCGGGCGAAGGCGACGAAGGCCACCAGCTCGAAAAGCACCCGGACCAGAAAAACGCTCGGATCCCCGAAGCTACCGCTCATTCAGAACTACTCGACAGGTTAATGGTTGGGGCCGGCAGGCCGGCCCGAAAACGCCCGGCTCAATCGACCGGATCAATCGACCGGATCAATCGGCCGCGCGATCGTCGACGTCGGCGGCCAGCTCCCGACTGCGGTCACGCGAGGCGCGAATCGCCCGGGCAAAGGCATCGCGCACGCCCGCCTTGTCCAGCGCGGCGATGGCCCGCTCGGTGGTCCCGCCCGGCGAACTGACCCGACGGCGCAACTCGGCCGGCGAGTCGTCTGCAGCCAGGGCCAGCTTGGCGGCACCGAAGACCGTCTCCAGGGTCAGCAGGCGGGCCACGTCAGGCGCCATGCCCATGTCCTCGGCGGCCGCCTGCATCGATTCCATCAGGTAGAAGACATAGGCGGGGCCACTGCCGGACAACGCCGTGACCTCGTCGATCTGCGATTCGTCGTCAAGCCACTGCACCACGCCAACTGCCCGCATCAGCGATTCGGCATCGCTGTGCTGCTCGCGGCTGACCGCCTCGGCGGCGAACAACCCGGCGGCGCCGCAGCCGACCATCGACGGGGTGTTGGGCATCGCACGCACGATCGCGGCATGGCCGTCGAGCCATCGGGCCAGGGCGGCTACCGGGATGCCCGCGGCAATCGAGACCACCAGCTGGCCCGCTGTCAGATGAGGGGCCAGGTCTTCGGCAACCGTCTGCATCACCTGCGGCTTGACCGCCAGCACCACCAGTTGGGCGCCGTCGATGGCCGCGTGGTTGTCCTCGGTCGTCTCCGCACCGAGCTGCTCACCCAGGGCGCGTCGCCGATCGGCATCGGGCTCGGCCACCACGATCGAGGGCCGGGCGCCGGCCGGCGCGTCCTTGAGCATGCCGCCAATGAGTGCGGCAGCCATGTTGCCGCCACCGATGAAAGCTATCCGCGAGGCATTCATTGTCTCACCTGCCCTGTGTGGGTGAATTCTGGACCCAGAAAAATAACACGAATGGCAACCACTGGCCGCGCGCCCTCAGGAATCGCGCTGACCGAACAACGCCGTGCCGACCCGCACGATGGTCGCACCCTCGGCGATCGCTGCCTCGAAATCACCACTCATCCCCATCGACAGGTCGGGCAAGGGCTCGGCCAGTGACGCGTTGAGCGCCGCAAGCTGACCGAAGGCCGCGGTATTCCCCGGTCGCGGGATGCACATCAACCCGCACAGGCGCAGCGTCGGGTATTCGGCACAGGCGGCGACGATGGCGGGCACATCGGCCGGGTCGGCGCCGGACTTGCTCTCCTCGCCGTCGACGTTCACCTGGATCAGGACCTTCAGCGGCGGCAGCGAGAGATCGCGCTGCTCGCCCAGGCGCCGGGCAACCTTGACGCGATCCACGCTGTGGACCCAGTCGAAGTGCGCGGCGATCGCGCGGGTCTTGTTCGACTGGATCGGCCCGATGAAATGCCAGGTCAACGACAGGTCGGCCAGCTCGGGCTGCTTGTCGAGGGCCTCCTGCAGGTAGTTCTCGCCGAAGTCGCGCTGGCCCAGCTCGGCCAGCGCCCGGATCGCCTCGACCGGCTGGCGCTTGCTGACGGCCACCAGCCTGACCTCGCCCGAACCGGCGGGACGATCGGCACTCGCCGCCTCGATGCGCTCGCGGATGCCGTGGTATGCGCTTTCTCGATTTCCCATCTTGCACCTTGTGCGTGTTCGTTTTACCTTGTCTGCAACGAAGGCCGAGCCGCGTCACTGCGGCGCTCCGGGCCTTCGGCAGGCACCACCAATGGACTTGTAACGGGGCCTCCCCCGCAAAGGACGATCGCATGGCCGAATCCCGAGATATCGACTCCCTGCTGATGTTCACCGTCAAGAACGGGGCATCGGACCTCCACCTCTCGGCCGGCGAGCAGCCCCGGGTGCGGATCGACGGCGACATCCGCAAGGTCAACGTGCCGGTAATGGACCACAAGGATGTCCATTCCATGGTGTACGACATCATGAACGACCGGCAGCGCAAGGAGTACGAAGACAACCTCGAGGTCGACTTCTCCTTCGAACTGCGCGGCCATGCCCGCTTCCGTGTCAACGCCTTTAACCAGAACCGCGGCGCGAGTGCGGTCTTCCGCACCATCCCGAGCAAGGTGCTCACCCTAGAGCAGCTCGACGCGCCGAAGGTCTTCCAGGACCTGTGCGACTACCCCAACGGCATCGTCCTGGTGACCGGCCCGACCGGCTCGGGCAAGTCGACCACGCTCGCGGCGATGATCGACTACGTCAACGACCATCGCAACGACCATATCCTCACGGTCGAGGATCCGATCGAATTCGTCCACGAATCGAAAAAATGCCTCGTCAACCAGCGCGAGGTCCATCGCGACACCCACAGCTTCAACGCCGCATTGCGCTCGGCGCTGCGCGAAGACCCGGACGTGGTCCTGGTCGGCGAACTGCGTGATCTCGAAACCATCCGCCTGGCCCTGACCGCCGCGGAGACCGGCCACCTGGTGTTCGGCACGCTACACACCAACTCGGCGGCCAAAACCATCGACCGGATCATCGACGTCTTCCCGTCGGCGGAGAAAGACATGGTGCGCGCGATGCTCTCGGAGTCCCTGCGCGCGGTCATTTCGCAGACCCTGCTCAAGAAGATCAGCGGCGGGCGCGTCGCGGCCCACGAGATCATGCTGGGCACGCCGGCGATCCGCAACCTGATCCGCGAGAACAAGGTCGCGCAAATGTACTCCGCGATCCAGACCGGCCAGGCACAAGGGATGCAAACGCTCGATCAGAACCTCAAGCAGCTGGTCTCGCGCGGCGCGGTTTCCAAGGAACTCGCGCGCGGCCGGGCAAAGAACAAGGACGACTTCAGATAGCGTGCCCAGCGCAATCGTTTGCACTCGGGCGGGTCGCAACGGCGCCGCAAGTGGCAACTCGTAACCTCGCCCGCCTCACCCACACATCTCCGCCATGCCGGCCAGTGCGGCGAGGCGGACAACGCAAGCCGGGAATTCTCGATGGACCGTCAGCAAGCAGCCAACTACGTACAAGCCCTCCTCAAACGGGCCGTTGAACGCGACGCCTCCGACCTGTTCGTCACCGTCGGCGCACCGCCCTCGGCGAAGATCGACGGCAAGGTCGTCCACCTGACCGATCAGAAGCTCTCGGTGGAAAACACCCAGATGCTGGTCCGCTCGATCATGACGGACAAGCAGGTGGCCCATTTCGAGGAATCCCACGAGGCGAACTTCGCCATCGCCCTGCCGGGGATAGCGCGCTTTCGTGTCAATGCGTTCATGCAGCGTGGCAGCGAGGGTATGGTCCTGCGGATGATCCGCTCGGACATCCCCAACTTCGACGACCTCAAGCTCCCCGACGTGCTAGGCGAGATCGCGATGACCGCACGGGGCCTGGTGATCTTCGTCGGCGCCACCAGCTCGGGCAAGTCCACGTCGTTGGCGGCGATGCTCGACTATCGCAACGAAAATTCGCGTGGGCACATCGTCACCATCGAGGACCCGATCGAGTTCGTCCACAAGCACAAGGGCTGTCTTGTCACCCAGCGCGAGGTGGGCGTGGATACCGAATCCTTCGCCGCGGCACTCAAGAACACCCTGCGCCAGGCCCCCGACGTGATCCTGATCGGCGAGATCCGCGACCGCGAGACCATGGACCATGCCATTGCCTTCGCCGAGACTGGCCACCTGTGCCTGGCCACGCTGCACGCGAACAACACCAACCAGGCACTGGACCGCATCATCAACTTCTTCCCCGAAGAGCGGCGTCAGCAGTTGTTGATGGACCTGTCGCTCAACCTCAAGTCGGTCATCTCGCAACGCTTGTTGCGCAAGGCGGATGGCGAGGGCCGGGTTCCGGCCGTCGAGGTACTGATCAACACCCCCCTGATCGGCGACCTGATCTTCAAGGGCGATGTCTCCGAGATCAAGGAAGTGATGAAGCGCTCGCGCGAACTGGGCATGCAGACATTCGACCAGGCCCTGTTCGACCTCTACGACAGCCACCAGGCCGACTACGACGAGGTCATCAGCAAGGCCGATTCCGTCAACGACCTGCGTCTGCGCATCAAGCTGGAAAGCAATCGCGGCCTGCCCAAGAGCCGCCAGGACGACTCCGAAGACGATCTCAAAGTCGAGGCCGACTGACCCGACCGCCAAGGGAAGCTCTGCTCGGCTCAAGACACGCAGAGCCTTATCGGATTCGTGCAGAGCTTCCCTAACTGAACAGGACCCAGCCCCATGAGCCAACTGAGCCTCGAACCCTACCTGAAGCTGCTCGCTGACAAGGAAGGCTCCGACCTGTACTTCTCCAGCGGGACCACGCCCGCGATCAAGATCCAGGGCGAGATGCGCTTTATCGGCAAGGACCGGCTGCGCGCCGGCCAAGTCGAGGAGCTGGCCCGCTCGGTACTCAACCAGCATCAGATCGACGACTTTCTCGAGAACCTGGAACTCAACGTCGCCCTGTCACGACCGGGCATCGGTCGTTTCCGCATGAACGTCTTCATGCAGCGCGGCGAGTGGTCGCTCGTGATCCGCTACATCCAGGCGGAAATCCCGCGCGCGGCCGACCTCAACCTGCCGATGGTGGTCGAGGACCTGATCACCGAACGCCGCGGCCTGATCCTGGTGGTCGGTGCGACCGGCTCGGGCAAGTCCACCACGCTCGCCGCCATGATCGATCACCGCGCCGAGGCGCGCCCGGGACACATCCTGACGGTCGAGGATCCGATGGAATTCGCCTTCAAGCACCGCAACTCGGTGGTCAACCAACGCGAGGTGGGAGTCGACACCCGCTCGTACGCCGCGGCCCTGAAGGAGGCCCTGCGCGAGGCACCGGACGTGATCATGATCGGCGAGGTGCGCGACCGGGCGACCATGGAGCACGCGCTGGCCTACGCCGACACCGGCCACCTTTGCATCAGCACCCTGCACGCGACCAACGCCAACCAGGCGCTCGACCGCATCATCCGCTTCTTCCCGTCCGAGTCGCGCGACCAGTTGCTGATGGACCTGTCGCTGAACCTCAAGGCCATCATTTCGCAGCGCCTGATCATCGGCAGTGGCGGCAAGCGGCTACCGGCGGTGGAAATCCTGATCAACACGCCGCTGATCTCCGACCTGATCAAGCGCGGCGAGGTCGACGCGATCAAGGAGTCGATGGAGAAGAATGCCTCCAGCGGCGCCATGACCTTCGACATGTCGATCCTGGAGCTCTTCAACAAAGGCCTGATATCGCGCGACGAGGCGCTGCAGAATGCCGACAGTCGCAGCAACATGGAATGGTTGATGAGCTTCGGCAGCGGCCAGGACGAACTGAAGGCCGCGGCTGCCGACTCCAGCGGCATCAAGAGCGACAAGTCAGACAGCAACGAACTCCCACCGCTCGACTGATCCCACGCGGCTTGCGTTTGCGCCGACGGGCCCGGATAATTGCCCCCGGTGTGTTCCGCCGCTATTCCTGTAACCTTCAGCGTGTCGGGAAGGGCTTAGCCGCAAGGCATGCTCGCGGGTAATGGCAACGCCCTTGCCAAGAGCCATAACGCCGAGGATGAGCCCTTCGCGGCTCGCCCGACGGGAGCCCGGTTGAATCGGCACTGTCGATTCAACCGGGCTCTGAAGGTCACAGGAATAGCGGCGGGACACACCAATCCTGCGGGTGTAGCTCAATGGTAGAGCAGAAGCTTCCCAAGCTTAAGACGAGGGTTCGATTCCCTTCACCCGCTCCAGTTTTCCCGGACGAAGCCCCGGAGGGGGCGCTGCTTCGGCGCGGCGCCAACACATCTGCCCGCCCCTGATTCATCACCGGCCGCGGGTGGCCCGCCGGCTCGTCCGAATCAGCCGCCTGGTGGCATGATCCTCCCGTGAGCTCGAACCGCTTCGACATCATCGTCGTCGGCGCCGGCATCGCCGGCCTGACCAGCGCGCTCGCGCTGCAGCGCGACGGCGCCAGGGTGGCCGTGCTCGACCGCCATCGCGCTGGCACCGAGGCCTCATGGGCCGGCGGCGGCATCCTCTGCCCGCTGTACGCCTGGCGCTACCCCCAGCCCGTACTGGCCCTCGCCGCCGAGGGCATGCGCCGTTATCCCAATCTGCTCGCCTCGCTCGACTCCAACATCGATCCCGAGCGCTGGGTCAGCGGCATGGAAATCCTCGACCCGGTCGGCGAAGGCGAGACCACCGAGTTGATCAGCGCGACGCTCGCATCGGCCGGGATTGCCCACCAATGGCGCCAGCAAGGGGATGCCCATGCCTTGTGGTTGCCGGAGGTGGCCAACGTGCGCAACCCCTACCTGCTCGACGCGCTTATCGATACCTTGCGCGCCCGCGGCATCAATCTCTACGAGCAATGCGCGGCCGAGGGACTGTTGCTGAATGCTGGACGTGTAACCGGGGTAGCGACCAGCCAAGGGGATCTGCAGGCCGAACGGGTAGTGATCACGGCCGGTGCCTGGAGCGAGGCGCTGATCCCGGGCCTGCCGATGGGCAGCCTGTTCCCGGTTCGTGGACAGATGCTGCGCCTCGAGCCCCGACCGGAGAACGCGCTGGATCGCATCCTGATGGATGACGGCGTCTACCTGATCCCGCGGCGGGACGGCTCGGTGGTGGTGGGCTCGACGGTGGAATACGCGGGCTTCGACAAGACGGTGGATGCCGAGGCGCAGGAGCGGCTGCACGCCCACGCCTGCCGACTCTGGCCGCAACTGGCCGGGGCCCGTATCACGCATCGCTGGGCCGGCCTGCGGCCGGGTTCGAGCGACGAGATCCCGCTGCTGGGGGAGCATCCGTCGATTGCCGGGCTATGGACCAACACCGGCGGCTTTCGCAACGGGCTGGCCATGGCCCCGGCGACCGCCGAACTGCTCGCCGACCGCATGGCCGACCGCCCCACGGCCCTCGACCCGACCCCCTATCGCCTCGAGCGCCTGATCGACGCCTGATGTCGTTCTGACAGAAGGATTAGGGAAGCAGCGCGTTAAAGCGCGTCCTCGTTCTCCTCGCTGGTGCGGATGCGCACCGCGCGCCCCACCGGCGAGACGAAGATCTTGCCGTCGCCGATTTTGCCCGAATAGGCCGCCTTGACGATGGCATCGACGACCGGGTCTTCCTGGTCATCGCTGACGACCACCTCGAGCTTTACCTTGGGCAGGAAGTCGACCACGTACTCGGCACCGCGATAAAGCTCGGTGTGCCCCTTCTGCCGGCCAAAACCCTTGACCTCGGTGGCGGTCAGGCCGTTGATGCCAAGATCCATCAGGGCAGTACGCACATCGTCCAGCCGAAACGGCTTGATAATCGCTTCGATCTTCTTCACGTCGCTATTCTCCAGACAAGGGGATTTCCCCACAGTGTAATGCACCAGCCGGTGCCGTCAGGCGAGATCGATCGGGTCGACATCGATCGACCAGCGCAGCCGTCCACCCAGCCGACGGCTGCCGACCGAATCGTCCACCTGCCACAAGGCACGGTGCAGGGTACTGCGCACCCGCGCGAGCAGTAACAACTGGAAACGATACCGTCCGGCCCGTCTCGCCAGCGGCGCCGGCACCGGTCCCCATACGGACAATTCCTCGCCGAAACCTGCGCGCAACTCCTCGGCGACCTTCATCAGGAACGCGCGGGCAGTATCCGCTTGCGGTGCATCCGCGCGGATCAGCCCGGCAAAGCGCGTCGGGGGCAACTCCGCCTGTTCGCGTTCGGTCAACTGGGCGGCCATCACCGCCTCGTAGTCCTCCGCCAGCAACCGCCGCAGCACCGGATGATCGGGGTCGTGGGTCTGCACCAGTACCTCGCCCGGACGCTCGGCGCGGCCGGCACGCCCGGCCACCTGCAACAGCGACTGGGCAAACCGCTCGGGGCCGCGAAAGTCCGAGGCAAACAACGCCTGATCGGCATTGACCACGCCCACCAGCGTCACCCCGGGGAAATCATGCCCCTTGACCAACATCTGTGTGCCCACCACCAGCCGGGCCTCGCCGCGGGCAATGCGAGCCAAGCTCTCGGCCATCACGCCCTTGCCGGCGGTGGCATCCCGATCCAGGCGCACGATGCCGAACCCCGGGAAGCGCGCGGCGAGCACGTCCTCGAGCTGCTCGGTGCCCAATCCACGCACCGACAGCGGCGCCTGGCACGATGGACAGTCAGCCGGCACGCCCTGCTCGAAGCCGCAGTGATGGCAGCGCAGCCGACCGATCTGCCGGTGCCAGGTCAGAAAGGCATCGCAATGCGGGCACCCGGCGACATAACCGCAGGCATGGCAAAGCAGGCTGGGGGCATAGCCACGCCGGTTGAGATAGAGCATCACCTGCCCGCCATCGAGCAGGTGACGTTCGATCGCCCTCAACAAGGCCGGTGAAAGCCCCGCCTCCATCGTCTGGCCTCGCACGTCCAGGCAATGGATGGCGGGCATGCGCGCCCCGGTGGCCCGTTCACTCAGCCGTAGATGACGATAATGCCCCGCCCAGGCATGGCGCAGGCTTTCCAACGACGGCGTCGCCGAGCCCAATAGAATGGGGATGGCCAGTTGCCGTGCCCGCCAGACCAGCACGTCGCGGGCGTGATAAAGAAATCCCTCCTGCTGCTTGAGCGCGGCGTCGTGCTCCTCGTCGACCACGATCAGGCCCGGCCGGGCCAACGGCACGAAGGCCGCCGAGCGCGTACCGATCACCAACCCGGCGGTGCCAGCGGCAACCGCTCGCCACGCGGCCAGGCGCTCGCCGTCGGCCAGCCCCGAATGCAGGACGGCCGGCCGCACCGCCAGTCGCCGCGCAAAGCGGTCGATCAGTTGCGGGGTGAGCGAGATCTCGGGCACCACCACCAGCACCTGCCGACCGGCGGCCAGTTCGCGCTCGATCAGGGCAAGGTAGACCTCGGTCTTGCCGCTGCCGGTCACCCCGTGGAGCAACCAGGCCTGGAACCCGTCGCCGCCGGAGACGACGGCCTCGACCGCGTCTTGCTGTTGTCGATTGAGGGCAGGCGCCACCTCGCTCCCCGGCTCGGCCGGCACCGGCCACTCGGCGGGCGCCGTGATCCGGGTCGACTCGGCCCAGCCCTTCTCCATCAGCCGACGCCGCACCGCAGCCGGGCCCAACTTGGCGGCCGGCAGGGGTTCCCTCGATGCCGCCAGCGTCTCGAGGGCTTCGCGTTGCCGCTCACCCCGCATCGCTCCATCTCTCAGCGCTTCCCGGCCGGCGGGGGTCGATGCCAGCGCCTCGACCTCAAGACGGCGCTCGCCACGCAGGATCTTGGGCAGGGCGGCGAACACCACGTCTCCCAACGGGTGGTGATAATAGGCCGCCGCCCAGCGCAGGCAGGCGAGCGTCTCGGCATCCAGTAGCGGTGCCGCGTCGAGCACCTCGAGGATCGGCCGGGTCTCCTGCTCGTCGATCGGGCTCGGCTCGATCACCAGCGCCACCCGCTCGGACTGACCGAAGGGCACGCGCACCCGCACGCCGGGCGCGGGCACCGGCCCGGCGTCGAGATCGAAATGATAGGTGAAGCCACCGAAAAACGGCCCCGGCACCACCGCCGTCCAGGCGGTCACGGCGCCGACAGGCGTGTCGGGGCGCACCGGCGCATCGGGGTTGGAATGGGGATTATCGGGGGCGTCGAGATCCATGATGCGGAGGATACCGCAGGCGCGTGGGTCGCCGTTGCCCGGGAATGGGGCGACGCCAGGAAAAGGCATGCAATCATCCAGGCCACCCTGTCACCCTTCCGAGAGCCGCCTGCTTGACTATCCCCGACCGTATGGCATAATCCCGCGCCTTGAATTGATATTTACATCAAGCTCATCCGACCTTATAGCCGAATCGAGGAGTTTACCCGTGGCCAATACCGCTCAAGCCAAAAAGCGCGTTCGCCAGGCGGAGAAAGCCCGCCAGCACAACATGGCAATGCGCTCGCAGGTACGCACCGCCTACAAGGCCGTCATCTCGGCCGTGAAAGACGGTGATGCGGAAAAGGCGCAGCAAGCCTACAGCGCTGCCCAGCCGGTCCTCGACCGGATGGTGACCAAGGGCATTCTCAAGCGCAACACCGCTGCGCGCCGCAAGTCGACCCTGGTCAACCGCATCAAGTCGATCTGATCTCGTCCGGTCAGTAGCGCCCGGGCTTCCCCGTCGCGCCATCACCGGAACGCAAGAGGCCCCGCTTTTCAGCGGGGCCTTTTCTTTTGTGGCAACCAGTCGATTTCAGTCGGCCACGCCGAATTCACGTCGGTAGGCCGCCATCGCCTCGGCCGACTCGGCCAGGCTGGCATCGTTGGCACAGAACTCGATCAACCCGTCGAGGTTGGCAATCGCCACGACATCAAGTGCGTGATCGCGCTTGAGCTCGCCGATCGCCGACAGCTCACCCTGACCACGCTCCTGACGATCCATCATCACGGCCACGCCCACCGCAGTCGCGTCGTTCGCTCGGATCAAATCCAGCGACTCGCGGATCGCCGTGCCGGCGGTGATGACGTCGTCGATGATCAGCACCCTTCCTGCCAATGGCGCCCCCACCAGGTTGCCGCCCTCACCATGATCCTTGGCCTCCTTGCGATTGAAGCACCACGGCACTGGCTCGCCGGTGCGCTCGGCCAGCGCGATGGCCGTGGCCGCCGCCAGCGGAATGCCCTTGTAGGCCGGGCCGAACAACACGTCGAACTCGATCCCGGCATCCAGGATGGCATCGGCATAGAACCCGCCCAAGGCCGCCAACGCCCGCCCGTCGGCGAACGCGCCGGCATTGAAAAAGTACGGACTCACGCGCCCGGACTTGAGCGTGAACTCACCAAAACGGAGCGCCTGATGCTCCACGGCAAACTGGACAAAGGCCTGACGATAATCCTGCACGGGTCGATTTTCCTCGTGATGCAAACGATGGGTGAATGGGCGATTGGGGCGATCAGTACTTGGCCAACCAGATCAATCCGGCGAGTATCAACAAGGAAATACCCCAGAAGGCGAAGGACCAGCGCATCGACCGGCGGGCGCGGGTCTTCTCCGGCCAGTGCCGCGGCGAGATGCCCTTGAGCACGAATACCAGCTTGGCCGACAGATTGATGGCCGCGATGTTGATCGCCAGCATCAGGCCGGCCGAGATCGCATTGTCCCACTGCCCCCAGCCAACGAACAGCCCCAGGGCCGCTGCCGGTGGCATCAGGGCGACGGCCACCATCACCCCGACCAGGCCGGCCGCCGCACCGGAGGTCAGCGACAGCACCGCCGCCGCCCCGGATGCCAAGGCCAGGATCATGGCCGGGTAGCTGACGTCCGTGCGATCGAGCAACTGACTGTTGCTGACCGGATCGAGCACCAGCCCCATCAGCAGGGCCAGCCCGACCGACAGACCCAACCCGACGAGACTCGCCGCGACCGCGCGACGGGACAAGTCGGGGTCGCCGAGCGTGGTCCCCAACGCCAGCGCCAGGTTCGGTCCCAGCAACGGGGCGATCACCATCGCGCCGATCACCACCGCCACGCTGTCCTCGAGCATGCCCATCGCGGCAACAACCGCCGATAACCCGCAGAGCAGCAGGTAGGTCGAGGTGATGGTCCCGCCTCCGGCGACCTCGGCGTAGAGTTCCTCGCGCGAGCGCGCGGCCGTCGACCGGCTCGACTCGGCCTCGCCCTCCTCGTCACCAGCGGCCGGCAGGGTCGCCTGCACGCCGCGGATAATAATGCGCGCGTTCTCGCAGCGATCGAGGATCTGCTGCAGATCGTCGAGCACCTCCTGCTGCCCCTCGGGCCGCACCACCAGCTCGGTGGAGAACCGCTCGTCCTCGAACGAGGAGGTGCGCCACCAGTCGACCACCTCGTGCGAATCGGCAATGCGGGCGATCGCAGCCTTCTCGCTGGCCGGCGCGACGATTTCGATGATCTTGAGGGCCACGCGTGGATCCTTGCGCTGGTGGGAAACGTGGCGCAAACCTTAACCGAAAAAGGCCACCGGCGTCGCCACCGATGGCCTTCGAGTCGGGACTGTCGGGCGGTCAGCCCGCCTCGATCACCCCTTGCCGAGCCTAAGCTCGCCCTCGGTCATGTCGACCGTGACCGTCTCGCCCGGCAGGTACTCGCCCTTGAGGATTGCCTGGGCCAGCGGGTTCTCGAGCCGATGCTGGATGGCCCGCTTGAGCGGCCGGGCCCCGTAGACCGGGTCGAAACCCGCCTCGCCCAGCGCATCCAGGGCGGCATCGGTGAGCGTGAGCCCGATCTCGCGATCCGCCAGTCGCTTGCGCAGATAGTCGATCTGGATGTCGACGATCTTGCGAATCTCGCTGCGATCGAGCGGATGGAAGACCACCACGTCGTCGACCCGGTTGATGAACTCGGGGCGGAAGTGCTGGCCGACGATCTCGAGTACCTCGGTCTTCATCTGCTCATAGTCGGCATCCTGACCGGCGAGTTCCTGGATGCGCTGCGATCCGAGGTTCGAGGTCATCACGATCACGGTGTTGCGGAAGTCCACCGTGCGACCCTGCCCGTCCGTCAGGCGGCCGTCGTCGAGCACCTGCAGCAGGATGTTGAACACGTCCGGGTGGGCCTTCTCCACCTCGTCGAGCAGGATCACCGAGTAGGGCTTTCTCCGCACCGCCTCGGTGAGATAACCGCCCTCCTCGTAGCCGACGTAACCCGGAGGTGCCCCGACCAACCGCGCCACGGAGTGCTTTTCCATGAACTCGGACATGTCGATGCGCACCATCGCCTCCTCGGTATCGAAGAGGAAGGTCGCCAGCGCCTTGGTCAGCTCGGTCTTGCCCACGCCCGTGGGGCCGAGGAACATGAACGAGCCGTTGGGGCGGTTGGGGTCGGACAGACCGGCCCGCGAGCGGCGGATGGCGTCGGACACCGCACCAACCGCCTCGGACTGGCCGATGACCCGTTTGCCCAGCGCCTCCTCCATGCGCAGGAGCTTGTCCTTCTCGCCCTCAAGCATCTTCGAGACCGGGATGCCGGTCCAGCGGGAGACCACCTCGGCGATCTCCTCGGTGCCCACCGTGCTGCGGAACAGCTTCGGCGCCGCGCCCTCGCTCTCTTCCTCCTTGGACTGCGCCTCGACCAGCTCGCGCTCGAGCTCGGGGATGCGCCCGTACTGCAGCTCGGACATGCGGGTCAGGTCGCCGGCGCGCCGGGCAGTTTCCAGTTCGGTCCGCGCCCGATCGAGGGCTTCCTTGATATGGGTGGTGCCGGCCACGGCCGCCTTTTCCGACTTCCAGATCTCCTCGAGGTCGGAGTACTCGCGTTCGAGCTGGTCGACCTCTTCATCCAGGTTGGCCAGCCGCTTCTTGCTGGCCTCGTCGGATTCCTTCTTCAGCGCTTCGCGCTCGATCTTGAGCTGGATCAGGCGGCGCTCGAGGCGATCCATCGATTCGGGCTTGGAATCGATTTCCATGCGGATGCGGCTGGCTGCCTCATCGATCAGGTCGATCGCCTTGTCGGGCAGCTGCCGATCGGTGATATAGCGCTGCGAGAGCTGGGCGGCGGCAACGATAGCCGGATCACCGATCTCGATCCCATGGTGAACCTCGTAGCGCTCCTTGAGCCCGCGCAGGATCGCGATGGTGTCCTCGATACTGGGCTCGTCGACCAGCACCTTCTGGAAGCGACGTTCGAGCGCGGCGTCCTTCTCGATGTTCTGGCGGTACTCGTCGAGCGTGGTCGCGCCGATGCAGTGCAACTCGCCGCGTGCCAGCGCCGGCTTGAGCATGTTGCCGGCATCCATGGCGCCCTCGGCCTTACCGGCGCCAACCATGGTGTGGATCTCGTCGATGAACAGGATCACCCGGCCCTCGGCCTTGGAGATATCGTTCAGGACGCCCTTGAGGCGCTCCTCGAAGTCGCCTCGGAATTTCGCCCCGGCCAGCAGCGTGCCCATGTCGAGGGACAGGACTCGCTTGTCCTTGAGCCCCTCGGGCACCTCGCCGTTGACGATGCGCTGGGCCAGCCCCTCGACGATGGCGGTCTTGCCCACGCCGGGCTCACCGATCAGCACCGGGTTGTTCTTGGTGCGACGCTGCAATACCTGGATGGCGCGACGAATCTCCTCGTCACGACCAATCACCGGATCGAGCTTGCCCTGCTCAGCACGCTCGGTCAGATCCATGGTGTACTTCTCCAGGGCCTGACGGGCGTCCTCGGCGTTCGGATCGTCGACCGACTGGCCGCCACGCAGCTTGTCGATCGCCTGCTCGATCGCCCCCTTGGAGGCACCGGCACGACGCAGGGTCTCGCCCAGCTCGCTCTTGTCCTCGATCACCGCCAGCACGAACAGCTCGCTGGAGATGTACTGATCACTGCGCTTCTGCGCCAGCTTGTCGGTGACATTGAGCAGGCGCGACAGGTCGTTGGAGATGTGCACCTCGCCGGCCTCGCCGCCGGAAACGGCGGGCTGCCGGTCGAGCAGCTCACCCAGTTGCGAGCGCAGCATGTTGACGTTGATATCCGACTGCGTCAGCAAATGACGCACGGTGCCACCTTCCTGGTCGAGCAGCGCCACCATCAGGTGGACCGGCTCGATGAACTGGTGGTCCTGGCCCACGGCCAGCGACTGCGCATCGGCCAGTGCCATCTGGAATTTGGCAGTGAGTTTGTCCATCCGCATGTAAAGCACCTCGTATGCCTTGAATTCGTGTCACTGCGTAGGAATGTAGGCCCGCGACACGGGTATTCAAGGCCTGGCCGGGCGGGAGGGCAGTTCTGACGCATTCACCCACCACCCAACGCCATCGTCGGGTCGGCATCCGTTTCGGCCGCCTCGTGCGCTTTCTCGGTACGCGGGCCGCCCCACACGATCACGTCGAGCGCTCCGTCGGCGTGCTCGACCAGCGCGCTGCCACCTTCGACCCAGTCACCACTGTTGGCGTAGGTCACGCCGTCACACTCGCGGAGATTGGCATGGTGGATATGCCCGCAAACGATCACGTCCACGCCCTCGCGCCGGGCGTGGGCAAACGCCGCGGCCTCGAACCGGACGACATGCGCCATCGCCCCCGGCACCCGGGTCTTGATCGCACGCACAAGGCGCCCGTGCCGATCCGGCCCGCCAAGACGCCTACCGAGCCGATCAAGCCGCAAAAGACACGCGTAACCGAGATCGCCCAGACAGCGCGCCGCCAACGAGGGGGCGATCTCGTCGTCGAATTCATCGCCATGTATCACCAGCGCCCGGCGGCCATCGGCAAGCGTGAGACGCATTTCTCGGTGGATCGACACGCCGGCGAACGTCTGACCGACGAACGCCCGGAAACAATCGTCATGGTTGCCCGGCACGTAGGCGACTCGCGTGCCCGCCTCGACCAGTGCCCCGAGTTGCCGAAACAGCTCGCTCTTGGCCGCCGACCAGCACCAGCGACGGCGCTGCATCTGCCAGATATCGAGCAGGTCGCCGTTGAGGATCAAGGTCTCGCAGTGAATCGAGGCGAGGAAATCGAGCAGCCGGTCGGGACGGGCGTCCGGCGTACCAAGGTGTACGTCGGAAATGATTACCGTGCGATAGCGGGAACATTGGCGGTGGGCTTCCATAAGACACCTCCGTGCTAAAGGGAGCCCGACCGTTATCGCGCAACCAGGTGACCGCTCCATGTCAGCCGGATCACACGTCGACGACACTCACCGCAGCCGGATCGCCAGGGCGGTAACGGTGGCGATGATGACGACCATTCCGAGCCACTGTAACGGGGCGAGCGACTGGTCCAGCACCGTGAGACCGAAGAGCGAGGCGGTGACCGGTTCGACCGCGGCCACCAAGGCCACGGCGACCGGCGTGGCTCGTCTCAGGCCGAGCACGTAGAACACGAACGAAAGGCCCGCGCCGAACAGCCCCAGCAGCAGGAACAGGTGGACATCGTCGGACAGCGAGGCGGCCACGACCTTGCCCGGATCGACCAGCGGTGCCATGACCAGCAGAAACACCAGGAAGGCCACCGCCAGAACCTCCACCGACGAGGTGTGGAGGGCCGCATTCCGAAAGCCGAACAGGAACACCGCGTAGGAGACGCCGGCGGCAATCCCCGCGGCAACACCGGCGAAGGACAGCTCCGACAGATTCTCACCGCCGACAAGCTGGGTCAGCAACGCCACACCCAACAAGACCGAACCGATCGCCGCTACGAACCCGGGGGTCAGCCGCACGGCGCCCGTCGTCAGGGAGACCAGGTAGACGTAGACCGGGGCGGTGTACATGAGTGTCACCGCGACCGCGACATTGGCCTGGGAGATGCTGAGGAAGTAGAAGATAAAGTTGCCCGCGACCCCGAGACCGGCAAACGCCGACCAGAGGATGGCACGCCGGTCCGGGAACGGGATGACGGCGAATCTGGCCAGCCACCAGGCGGCGAAACAGAGAAAGCCGACCACGCCACGGTAGAAGGACACGACCAGCGGGTCCCAGCCCCGCTCGATGAGCACGGCGGCAATCCCGCCGGACACGCCCCAGAGGAAGGCAGCAAGAATGACCAGCGCTATGCCCATGAGCACCCCTCCCCGGCGGGAGACCGACTCCGCCGACAGACGCACGAGCCGACTGGACGAACCCGTACCTCAGTAAACGTAGCAGAGGGGTGCCCGGAACACGTTCCGTTGAAACGCTATCAACGCTCGCGCAAATCCGCGTGACGGCTCACGAGCCGGTCGAGGAACAGGATGCCGTCGAGGTGATCGATCTCGTGCTGGGCAATGCGTGCCTCGAAGCCCTTCATCTTGAAGGTGATCGTGCGCCCCTCGATGTCCTGCGCGGTCAGCTCGATGGTTTCAGCGCGAATCACCTTGCCGGTGTAATCGGGAATGGACAGGCAGCCCTCGCGACCGACGGCAAAGCCCTTCCAGTTGGTGATCGCCGGATTGACCAGGACCAGGGGACCGTTGTTGTCCACCGGGCGTTTGGCACGCGTGGCATCGACCAGGCACAGCCGCTGCATGCGCCCCACCTGCGGCGCGGCAATGCCCACCGCCGAGGGCCCCAGGTCTGCGGTGTGTTGCAGGTGTTCGGCAAATTCCCGCAACTCCGGGTCGAATTGCTCGACCGGCTCGCAGACCGTTTTCAGGCGCTCGTCCGGGTAGGTCAGGATCGGCAGTGGCTCCACGCTCACCCCCGCATCGTTTCGAGCGGGGTGACACGCACGGTCAGCCCCTGATCGGCGAAGCGCGCCACGCACTGCTCGATCGGCTCGATCCCCTGACTGCTCTCACCGTCGATCTGCATGATGTAGATGGGCTTGTCGCTCGAGCCACCCACGTCCGAGCGCAGATCGAGGATGTTCATGCCCGCCTCGAGCAGCGCAGCGGTGACCTCACTGACGATGCCACTGCGATCGGCGCTGTGCACGATCACCGACACGTCCGGCTCGCGGTGCTGGTGCAGGGCCGCGTCGATCTCGTCAACGTGCAGCTTGAGGCCGAAATCGGCGCGGGTGGATTCGAGCAGGCCGGCCACCTCCTCGGGGTTACCGGCGCCGCGCACCATCATCATGATCGCGAACTGGTTGCCCAGACGCATCATCGCCGTCTCGCCGAGCTCGGCGCCCACGCCGAACAACACCCGGGTGACATGGGCGACGATGCCGGGCCGATCCGCCCCAACCAGGGTCAGCAGGAGCCAGGGTTGCGTCATTTCGGTCTTCCTCTTGTCAGTCTTTTTCGCGCCAGACCAAGGTGGCCATCCGGCCGGTCTCGCCCTGGTCGCGGCGATACGAGTAGAACAATTCGGGCAGCGCGTAGGTGTCCCGCTCACCGCCATACACGCGCGTGATCCCCTGCCGACGCAGGCGGGATCGGGCCAGGGCGAACAGGTCGGCGTGGAACCGACCCGGTTCGGCCGCACCACGGAAGGCCGAGGCATCGGCGGGGTATTCGCGCATGAACGCCTCACGCACCTCTTCGCCCACCTCGAAGTGCGCCGGACCGATTGCCGGACCCAGCCAGGCCATCAACTCGTCACCCGCCACCGAGAAACGATCGACAGTATGCTCGATCACGCCAGCGGCCAGACCGCGCCAGCCGGCATGAGCAACCGCGACCTCGCTACCGTCGTGGCTGGCAAGCGTCACCGACAGACAATCGGCGGTCAGCACCGCCAGCACCTCGCCGGGGCGATTGGTATAGGCCGCATCGCCCTCGGGATGATCGGTCGGCACCTCCGGCCCGACAACCGTGGTGCCATGCGTCTGGTTCAGCCAGCGAGGCGGCTCCGGCAGCGCGAGCATCTCGGCCAGCTCGGCCCGATTGGCCGCCACGGCCTGCGCCTCGTCACCGACGTGAGTCGCCAGGTTGAAGCCATCGAACGGCGGCCGGCTGTGGCCGCCGATCCGGGTGGTCACGCCGGCTCGCACGCCGCCCGGCGCCGGCCAGGTGGCCTCGATGAAGCGACTGCCCTCGGGGGCGTCAGTCGGGATCCGTGACATAGATAACCTCGGCCTCTCCTTCGTCGTTGCCGTCGCGATAGTCGCGCAGCAGTTCGATCAATTCGTCCATATCATCCGGCATCGGCGCCTTGAGCGACAGCGTCTCGCCGGTCTCGGGATGAGTGAGCGTCAGCCGCCGGGCATGCAGGGCCTGGCGACCGAAGTCGCGCAGCACATCGACCAACATGTCCTCGGCACCCCGCGGCAGGCGTGGTCGCCCACCGTAAACCGGATCACCCACGATCGGGTGGCGGATGTGCGCCATGTGCACCCGGATCTGGTGCGTGCGCCCCGTCTCCAACTTGACGCGCAACCAGGTGTGCTCGCCGAACTGCTCGACGACCCGGTAATGCGTCACGGCCGGTTTGCCCTGGGCCACGACCGCCTGGCGCTGCCGATCACGGGCATGTCGCCCGATCGGCTCGTCCACGGTGCCACCGGCAATCAGGTGGCCAATCACCACCGCGTCGTATTCACGGCCGATGCGTCGCTCGGCCAGGTCGGCGACCAGCGCCTGAAAGGCCGCCTGGGTCTTGCCCACCACCAGCAGGCCGCTGGTCTGCTTGTCCAGCCTGTGAACCACCCCCGCACGCGGCAGCAAGGCCAGCTCGGGATCGTGGTGAAGCAATGCATTGACCAGCGTACCATCCGGATTGCCGGCCCCGGGGTGAACCACCAGGTCGACCGGCTTGTTGACCACCAGCAGGTGCTCGTCCTCGAAGACGATATCCAGGGGAATGTCCTGGGGACGATCCTCGCTCTGCTGCTCCAACTCGGTCCGCAGAGACAACTCCTCGCCGCCCAGCACGGTGTCGCGCGGACGCATCGACCGGCCGTCCACCGTCACCTGGCCACCCTTGATCCATTCCTGGATACGGCTACGGGAGAAGTCCGGCCACAACTGCGCGGCCGCCTGGTCGAGACGCATGCCCGCCTGCTCGGCGGGAATCAACAAGGTGCGTTCTACATCCATCGATCGGAAATCAGCCATCCAAAGGTCACGGGAGCGCGTCGTGGCGCCGTCCGTCGAGACATGAAAAAGACGGGTAAACACCCGCCATGAGATTGGTTGGTTTTTAGCATCTTATCTGCGAAGATTATCCGCTAACGCTCGCCCCATCAACGCGCCGTACGATGCGCTTTTGGGCGGGCGGCGTCCACTCACTACTGCCAGCGGCCCTTCTCTCCTGATCATGACCCAGCATCGCGACCGTAACCGCCCGGCCACTCGCCGCTCCCTTCCCCGGCACCTTGCCCGCGCGGCCCTGATCGCCGGCATGGTCACGTTCGCCAGTGGCTGCTCCTGGTTCTCGAAGTCCGACGACGATCGCGTGGACCTCTCCGACCCGACCGCCTCGGCCGGCCAGCTCTACCAGGAGGCCAACGAGGCCATGCGCCGGGGCAACTACGAGACGGCCATCAAGAAGTACGAGACCCTGGAAGGCCGCTACCCGTTCGGCGCCTACACCGAGCAGGCCCAACTGGAAGTCGCGTACGCCTACTACAAGTACGACGAACCGGATTCCGCGATCGCCGCCGCGGATCGTTACATCCAGTTGCACCCTCGTGGTGACAATGTGGCCTACGCCCTGTACCTCAAGGGCCTGGCCAACATGAGCCGTGGCGATTCGTTGATCAACAAGATCGCGCCGCCGGACCTCTCCAAGCGCGACCAATCGGTAATCGAGGAGGCGTACAAGTCCTTCTCTCGCCTGGTCGAGCAATACCCCGACAGCCAGTATGTCGACGACGCCAGCCGCCGCCTGATCGACGTACGCAACTCGCTGGCCAAGCACGAGATCCAGGTCGCCGAGTACTACATGCGACGCGGCGCGTGGCTGGCCGCCGCCAATCGGGCGCAATCGGCACTCGACAAGTACAACGGCTCGACCTCGACCATCCCGGCACTGAAACTCCTGATTCGCGCCTACGACAAGCTGGGCCTCGAACAGGAACGTCAGGACGCCGAAGAGATTCTCGAGGCAACGCGTCAGGCCAACGACGAGGACTCCTGAAGCGAGTAATGCGTCTCGGCCGGGTTTCCGGCAAGGCCAAGAAAAGAAAGGGCCGATGGCAATGCCGTCGGCCCTTTCTTTTTGTTCAGCGCCATGCCCCCGCCCCGAAAACGGGGGCACTGCACTTTGCCTGGAAGCGCTTTGCCTGGAAGCGCTTTGCGCGTGGTCAGAAAAAAGCACGCTATATCACGCACCTTGCCCGCCTCAGTGCTACGCTCCAAGAGCAAGGGGCCTGAGTCAACGGCCTCTCTGACCTCCCCAGCATCATGATGTTGCGGACGATACGCCTGTCCACTGGAGGGACCACCGTGATCATCAAGACACTCGCACTCACTCTTCTCCTCCTCGGGTCCGTCGGATTGGCCAGCGCCGATTTCAACGACGCCATGCGCCACTTCGAGCAGCAGGAATACCGCCAGGCATTGCAGCAATTCAGTGACGCGGCCAAACGCGGGGATGCCGATGCCCAGTACATGCTGGGTCGCCTGCATGCGGCCGGCAACGGCACCACCCAGGATTTCGTGCAGGCCCACAAGTGGTACAACCTGGCCGCGTCCCGCGGCCACCGCCATGCCGCCGGCGCGCGAGATGCGCTGGCCGAACGCATGACGTCCTCGCAGATCGCCAGGGCACAGCAGGCGGCGCGGGAGTGGCGGCAGCAAGACGCGGCGGGCTCGCAATCACGGCCTGACATAGATTCCCTGTCGGATCAGGAAACCGTGGTCGAGATTCAGCGCGAGCTCAATCGACTCGGCTACGACGCCGGCCCGACCGATGGCGCCATGGGAAGCCGAACCCGCAACGCCATATACCACTACCAGGCCGACATGGGCATCTCTCAGAACGGCCGCGCATCAAGCGACCTGCTGCAACGCTTGCGCCAAACCGAGACGGACGAGGTGGCCGCGCCCGACACCTCGTCCGAGGTTGCCCTGCGGGACAACTTCAGCGACGGCGATTACCGTCGCAATCCCGCCTGGACGGTGCTTAGCGGAAACTTCGAGGTCAATCAGAACGGCTTGCGGAGCATCGTGGACACACAACAGGTGACCGACCGCGACTCCCGCGGTCTGAGCTCCGACCGACCGGAGGAGATCGGCCTGGCCGTGCTGGGCATGATCCTCGATCAGCGGAGCAATGACCGGCAGGACGAGGCGCCCGCTGCCGTGGAGCCGGCAGAGATCTTTGTCAATGCCCCCGTCGACAACACGTTCAGGATGGAACTGGATTTCGCCTCCCAGCAGCGTCCCGGCAGCCTGGCAGTGGGGCTGTTCCAGGGCAACCGCCCCCAGGGAACCGGCTATCGCCTGATCTACTCCGCCGGCGCGCAGCCGGGACTCAGCCTGATCCGGCTGTTTTCCGGGAATGCCGAGGTCGTGGCCCGCCATGACGGCAGGCTCGATCTCGAGGATGGCCAGTTCCACGGCATCGTCTGGACCCGTGACCGGAATGGACAGATGCAGGTTCGCGTGGACGGCCGGAACCTGCTGAGCGTGCAGGACAACAGCCTGCGCGATCCCTTCCAGGGCTTCGTGATGGCCAACCATGGTGGCGACTACACCCTGCGCCGGATCCGACTCGAAGACTAAGGCGTCCGCCCCGCGCGGCGCACGCAAACCGCGCTGGGCCAAAGGCATCGCCTGTCACTCGAGCGGCTTGTCGGCTCCCGACGAGAATTGCCTCTGGGGCCGGGGATAACCGGGCAACGCACCATCGGGCTAGCGCCTTTCCTCCGGGATCGCCGAATCCCGATCGGCACTCGGCACCTCTCCCCTTTTCTCACCCCAAGACTTACCTTCTGCCGACAGCCTACGCGCTGACCGCGACGACGCCCCCCTCCCCGGCAAGCCCCGTGAGGGCAAATAGCAGGCAGACAAAGCAAAAGCCCCGCACGAGGGCGGGGCTTTCGAGGCGGCCGGCTCGAGGCCGGCAAGGCGTCGGATCAGCGCTTGGAGAACTGTACCGAACGACGTGCCTTGCGCAGACCAACCTTCTTACGCTCGACCTGACGAGCGTCACGGGTCACGAAGCCGGCTTCACGCAGCTTCGGACGGTGTGCTTCGTCATAGTCCATCAGCGCACGGGTCAGACCGTGACGAACGGCACCGGCCTGGCCGCTCGGGCCACCGCCAGCAACGGTCGCGACGACGTCGAACTTGTCGCCCAGTTCCAGCAGTTCCAGCGGCTGGCGAACAACCATCTGGGCAGTTTCACGACCGAAGAAGTCTTCGATGCTCTTGCCGTTGATGGTGATGTTGCCGGTACCCGGACGCAGGAAGACCCGTGCAGAGGATCTCTTGCGACGACCGGTTCCGTAATTCTGTGTCATTGCCATGAGTAGTCTCTCTTAGATCTCGAGCGGCTGGGGCTGTTGCGCCTGATGATTGTGCTCGGCGTTGGCGTAGACCTTGAGCTTGGTGTACATCTGACGACCGAGCGCATTCTTCGGCAGCATCCCCTTGACGGCCAGCTCGATGACGCGCTCCGGGGAACGCTCCATCAGCTTCTCGAAGGTGAAGTGCTTCATGTTGCCGATGAACCCGGTATGGAAGTGATACATCTTGTCGCTGGCCTTCTTGCCAGTGACCTTGATGTCCTTCGCATTGACGATAACGATGTAGTCACCGGTATCGACGTGCGGGGTGAACTCGGCCTTGTGCTTGCCACGCAGGCGGCGGGCGACCTCGGTAGCCAGGCGACCCAGCGTTTTGCCGGATGCATCGATGACGTACCAGTCGCGTTTGACCTCGGCCGGCTTGGCGGAATAGGTTTTCATGGATCGACAGCTCCCAAACCAGAAGCGATACATTGATTTCAAGAGGGCGCGAAGTCTACCCGAAGGCATCGCACCCCGCAAGGCCGATTTTTCAACCGGCCCGAACGTGGAGAACCGCGGAGTATAAAACGCATCGGCGCGGAAAGCGAAGGACTTTCCGCGGCGAAAGCATTCAATTCTTCCTTGGAGATATTCCAGGCAAAAAAAATGCCGGCAGGAGCCGGCAACAACAAGAACCACCAAAGGAGGATAAGCAATTCACGGTATCAAGATATACTAATACTCCACGGGTCGTCAACCCTCGCCCCGCATTTTTCTTCCCGCCCCGTCGGCGCGTCGCCCAACGGCTCGCCACAACGGACACGGCGCCTTGACCGCCCCACCGGGCCACTGCACTCTTTGAACATGAACTCGCCCAACCCGACCGCCTCCGCGGGCCAGCGCCCATCGACCACGCTCGACCAGGCCATCCAGTCGGATGCGCTCGACTGCGTGATGTGCGGGATCTGCGTGCCGCACTGCCCCACCTTCTCCCTGACCCACAACGAGGCCGATGGCCCTCGCGGGCGGATCAGCCTGTTGCTCGGCATCAGCCAGGGCGAGCTGACGCCGGATGCCGATGTCAGCCGGCACCTGGACACCTGCCTGACCTGCCGCGCCTGCGAAACCGTCTGCCCCTCGGGGGTCGCTTACGGACGGCTGATCGACAATGGCCGGACGCGCCTGGCCCAGGAGCCAGCACCCGCGGCGCGGCCGCGCGGCGAGGCGCGGTTCTGGCGCCTGCTGCGCGACCAGTTGCTGACAAGGCGCCGACGACTCGGCATGGCCTGGCAGATGTATCGCGTCATGCAACGACTGGGACTGGGTGGCATGGCCCGTCGATTGGCCGGGCCGATGGGCCGCGCCCTGCCCCGCCAGCTGACCCACGCGGGACCAGCGCAGGCATCGACTCAGGAGATGGCGTCACCCCGTGGGCGCGTAGGCCTGTTCATGGGCTGCACCGGCGCGGCCATGAACGCCCCCGCCGTCGCCGCCGCCCGAGCGGTCATCACCGCGTTCGGCTACCAACCCGTCATCCCGGGCGGTCAGGGCTGTTGTGGTGCCATGCATGCCCACAGCGGGGAACCCGAAGCGGCGGCTCGCCAGCGCCAACGCAACGCGGCCGCTTTCAAGGCGGCCGGCGTCGACGAGGTAATCGTGGTCGGGACGGCCTGCTCGGCCGAACTTGCCGCCTTGCCGGCATCACACGGCCTGACGATCCGCGAGATCACCGAGTGGTTGCTCGCACGCGATCATACCGAATGGCCGGAAATCGCGCGTCTCGATTACCGCGTCGCCGTGCACACGCCCTGCAGCCAGCGCAACCACCTGCGCCAACCCGAGGCGACCCGCCAGCTGCTGGCATGCATTCCGGGGCTGGAATTGCTGGAGATCGACGGCAACACGCGTTGCTGCGGGGCGGCCGGGATGCACGTGCTGCTCTACCCGGAACAGGCCGAGCGCCTGCGCGACCCGAAACTCGCATCCATCAAACAACTGGCGCCCGATGTGGTGGTCAGCGCCAATGTCGGCTGCGCGTCCCACCTGGCGGCGGGCGCGAAGCTGGTCGTCAAGCAGCCGGTGGAGTTGCTCGCCGAGTCAATCCTCGCAGCCAAGCGTTGATCGGTCGCTGATCAGCCGGACGGAACGTCCGCATCGGCCAGGTTCCGGCCATAGAAGATCTCGTACATCTCCTTCTTCAACGCCTTCTCGATCCGGCTGCAGACCTGCGGGCTGTAGTCATCGGTGCCGTGGCCGAACAGGTAGTTGTCCAGATCGAAGTCCTTCAGGAGCATCTTGGTGTGGAAGATGTTCTCCTGGTACACGTTCACGTCGATCATCTGGTAGCGCTCGCGCGTGTCCTCGGACATGTGGTTCTGGATCGAGTTGATCTCGTGATCCATGAAGTGCTTCTTGCCGTGCACGTCGCGGGTAAAGCCACGCACGCGGTAATCGAGCGTCACGATGTCCGAATCGAAGCTGTGAATCAGGTAATTGAGCGCGCGTAGCGGCGAAATCCGCCCGCAGGTGGACACGTCGATGTCGGCCCGAAAGGTGGAGATGCCGTTTTCCGGGTGGCTCTCCGGGTAGGTGTGCACCGTGATGTGGCTCTTGTCGAGGTGAGCCACCACCGAATCACGGGCCAGCTCGCCATCCCCCGGCAACGGTCCCGGCTCCTCGTGGTAGTCGATGCCTTCGGCGATCACCGGCTCCTCGGAGATCAGGATGGTCACCGAGGCCCCCTGCGGCTCGTAGTCCTGCCGGGCGACATTAAGGATGTTCGCCCCGATCATCTCGGTGACATCCGTCAGGATCTGGGTCAGCCGGTCGGCGTCGTAGACCTCGTCGATGTAGGCGATGTACTCGTTGACCTGTGCCCGGGTCTTGGCATAACAGATGTCGAATATCGACATGCTCAGCGTCTTGCTGAGGTTGTTGAACCCGTGCAAGGTGACCGACGGCTCACCCATGACTACCCCCTGAAACAAAGCGCCCGACCTGCCGGCCGGGCGTGTAGATGCGTCGCACGTAAAACCGACGACATGTGATTGCCGCAAAGTGTAAACCGGCGCCGGGAATCGTGTCACCAACCACGCACACCTTCGGCCCGTGACCGGGGCACCGCTGTCGCACCATCGCCACGAGCGCCAGCTGATCCGCCATCACTCCGGTTCGCGAATCTCGAAATCGTGCGTCAGCTCGACCGAGTCGCGCAGCATCGCCGACACGGAGCAGTACTTCTCCGCCGACAGGTCCACCGCCCGCTCGACCTTCTTCGGGTCCAGCCCGCGGCCGACCACCACGTAACGGGTGTGGATGGTGGTGAACACCTTGGGCGCCTTGACGTCCGCCCGCTCGGCGGACAGTTCGATCCAGCAGTCTTCCACCGGCTGGCGCTGCTTGCCCAGGATCATCATCACGTCGATGGCGGTGCAGCCACCCAGGCCCATCAGCACCATCTCCATCGGCCGCGGCCCGGCGTTGCGACCGCCGATCTCCGGCGCGCCGTCCATGACGATGGCGTGTCCGCTGTCGGCCTCGGCCATGAACGCCATGCCGTCGACCCATTTCACTCGTGCCTTCATCACGACTCCCCTATGACTGGTTGAGTTCGAACAGTTCCGCCAGCGCCTCGCCCGGGTCCTCGGCGCGCATGAACGCCTCCCCCACCAGGAAGGCATGCACGTCGTGGCTGCGCATGCGCCGCACCTCCTCGATACGGAGGATGCCGCTCTCGGTGACCACTATCCGGTCGTCCGGGATGTCGTGCAGCAGCTCCAGGGTGACGTCGAGGCTCACATCGAAGCTGCGCAGGTCGCGGTTGTTAATACCGATCAGGCGGGTATCGAGCTGGAGCGCCCGCAGCAGCTCGTCGTGGTCGTGCACCTCGACCAGCACGTCCATGCCCCAGTGGCGGGCGCGGTCGTGCAAGGTGCGCATCGTCTCGTCGTCGAGCGCGGCGGCGATCAGCAGCACGCAGTCGGCGCCCATCGCGCGCGCCTCGTCGACCTGGTAGGGGTCGATCAGGAAGTCCTTGCGCAGCACCGGCAGGCGGCAGGCGGCGCGGGCGGCCTTGAGATACTCGGCATCGCCCTGGAAGAAGTCGCGGTCGGTCAGCACCGACAGGCAGGCCGCCCCGCCCTTCTGGTAGCTCTTGGCGATGGCGACCGGGTCGAACGGGTCGCGCAGCACGCCGCGGCTGGGCGAGGCCTTCTTGATCTCGGCGATCACCGCCGGGCGCTTGTCGGCCACGCGCGTCTCGATGGCGCGCTCGAAGCCGCGCGGACGATCAGCGGCCAGCGCCTGGTCCTCCATCACGGTGGGCGGGGTCACCTGCCGGGCGGCGGCAACCTCGACGCGCTTGCGCGCGATGATCTTCTTCAGGATATCGGGGGTATCAGTCACGGCAGTCACGACCGGGAAGTGTAATGGGTGGGTGGGCCGGGGACGCATCCATCCCCGGCCGGGTAATTCGGGCCGGTATCAGGCCTGGCAGGCTCGGGTCATGGCGACCAGCTGCTCGAGCTTGTCCAGCGCGCGCGCCTCGGCCAGCAGGCGCTGGGCGGTGGCCACGCCGGCGACCAGGTCCTCGGCCAGGTCAGCAGCATAGATGGCCGCCCCGGCATTGAGCGCGATCATGTCGGCGACCGGGCCGGGCTCGCCACCCAGGGCGGCGCGCACGCAGGCCACGCTCTGCTCCGGGCCATCGACGATCAGCCGGTCGAGCGGCTGGCGCGTGATGCCGAAGTCTTCCGGCTCGACGCGGAAGCGGCGCACCGTGCCGTCTTTCAGCTCGGCCACCTCGGTCGCCTCGGCCAGCGAGATCTCGTCGAGCCCGTCGTGGCTGTGCACCACCAGCACGTGGCGCGCGCCGAGGCGCTGCATCACCTCGGCCAGCGGCTCGAGCCAGTCGCTGCTGTACACGCCCAGCAGCATCGCCGGCGCGCCGGCCGGATTGGTCAGGGGCCCAAGGACATTGAACAGGGTGCGCACCCCCAGCTCCTTGCGCGGCACGGCGGCGTGGCGCATCGAGCCGTGGTGGCGCGGGGCGAACATGAAGCCGATGCCCAGCTCGCGCACGCAGCGGGCCACGCAATCGCTGTCGACCTCGAGGTTCACCCCGGCGGTCTCGAGCATGTCGGCACTGCCCGAGCGGCTGGTGACCGAACGGTTGCCGTGCTTGGCGACGTGGCCGCCGGCCGCGGCGACCACGAAGCTCGAGGCGGTCGAGACATTGAACAGTGCCGAGCCGTCACCGCCGGTGCCGACGATATCGACCAGGTGCGGCACGTCCACCTGCACGCCCACCGCCAACTCCCGCATCACCTCGGCGGCCGCCGTGATCTCGTCGATGGTCTCGCCCTTCATGCGCAGCGCGACCATCAGGCCGGCGACCTGCACCGGCGTGGCCTCGCCGGCCATGATCTGGTGCATGACCGCGTACATCTGCTCGCGGCTCAGGTCATGGCGGTCGACGGTGCGGGCAATGGCTTCGCGAATGTCCATGGGATGTTCGGGGTTCCGGCGTGGGTCAGGCGGGAAACGGTAGCACGAGGCGACGATGTTGCGCAGCACTCGAGCCAAGAGGAAAGCGTTTCACCCCCTTGGGGCAGGCGCATCCTCCGAGACAATGACTACCCGCCCAACGCCTTCCCTGTCCGATCTAATCCCTCAGTCGTTGGACTTCCCTTCCTCGATGGCCTCGTCAGCTTCCCTTGCATCGCCAGCGTCTGGCTGAGGCGCCTTATTTTCCGCCAAGCTCTCCGGGTTGTAGTCGAAGACCGCGAAGATAGGAAAGTGGTCGGATCCGATATCGGGAAGTCGACGCAGCTCGGCAAGAAAGAAGTGCCGAGAGGCGAAGACGTGATCCAGCGGATAGCGCAGGAGCCGGCTTCTGGTGTCAAAGGTATTCAACAAACCTCGGCCGACCCGTGGGTCGAGCAATCCTCCGATCCGCTGAAATTGGTGCGTGGTCCGTGACCAGGCCACGTCGTTGAAATCACCGGCAACGATGGCCGGCACGCTCCCCAGTTCCTTCACCTCCGAGGCAATCAGCAGCAACTCGGCATCCCGCACATCGGAATCGACGCGATCGCCGTATTCGCCCTCTTCTCCCGCCGTTTTCTCCCTACTGCTGTCCTGTTCTTCGTCGGGTCTTTCGATACCAGGAGGGCGAGGATGCACGCCATAGACGGTAACGAAGCTCCCTGAACGGAGCCGAACCTGCGCGCGAAACGACGGCACAGCCGGGTCAATCAAGAACCGGACCTCACGATCTTTCAGCTCCAGCCGGGAATAAAGCAGCATTCCGTAATCATTGTCCTGCGGCTGAAGTAGCGTGTAGGGATAGTCGTCTTCCAGGCCGTCGAGCTGTTCAAGCCACCACTGGTCCGGCTCGCTTAACAGGATGATGTCGGGATCGGTATCGCGTATCAGATCACGCAACGCCGCGACGTCACGATTGTCGGAGAGCACATTAAAGACTAGGAGCGATATGCGGTTGGAATCGTCTTCGGCGCGGCTGGCCGACATCTCTTTGGGATAAAGCGCGGTGTAGGGAGCGATGGAAATGAGCTGCCACACCAAGGCCAGCCCGGCCAACGCAGCGAGCGCGTAGTCCCACCCCCCTAATGATCCGTAAAGACGCAGTGCCACATAGCCTGCCAGCGTCAACGCGATCAGTAGGGCGATCTGTACCCGCGGAAAATCGAAGATGCGCACCCACCAGGCGTTGCTGTGGAGCAAGGGAATTGCGGTACCGACGATCAACACCAGCGCAAGCAGACCCACGGCGAGCCGGCATAGGAAAAAGACGATTTTCCTTTCAATTATCACTGACATGATGCCAAGTTTGCTCCGTTTACCGGTCTGATGGCTTCTCGAGCGAGCCACGCTTGAACAAGAAAATCGGCTGGAAGTTCACGTAACACGACTTAAGGGACGCAATCGATCCAAAGCGAAGCAACAGACTCCGCAATTAGAACTGTAAAAAGAAATTCCATACCTTCAAATGTTAGAGATGGAAGTGGATGATCTATTGGGAGTGATGTTGTTTTTTCTAACTCGACCACTTCAGATGGTTCGCCATTAATTTTATGAAGGATACTGAGCAGCTCGACAGATTCATCTGGATCCAAGACTCCATTCTCCAGCATAGAATCGACTTTATTTAATAGATTTATTATTACCGGATTTCTGTATTTTGGCGGGCCTTAACAAGCCGTCTTAAGATAAACCCGGATTCTGATTGGCCTACTTTACCGTCAGCCACAAGACCTTTGCCTATCCCTATCAGCGTATCTATTTGTCTGCCATCGATGCTTTTTCGATTAAACTCGGCAAATAAATCCATCAAGAGCTCTTCGATTTTGCTTGCGCCTAACACCACAAATCAGCCGCGCGGTTTTTTGCGTCGGCTGAATTTGTTTGGTTGGTCATCATGTTATGCCACGTGGTTTTCTGCGTCGGCTGAATTTGGTTGGTTGGCCTTCATGTCATACCTGATCACGGTTATCGAATCTGTCTGCCCCGCAAGGAGTTGCGCGACGGCCCTGTGATTGCCGTCTTCGATATACGCTTCGCCCTCTTCGAGTCGATTTACGGTACATGCTGCTCCGGTGTTCCCGGGACCAGAACAATGATTCTTGCGGGCTGACCTCTGGCTATAGGACGGGGCAACCACCAAAGAAGGGAGCTCGAGAATGAATGGGAGTTTACTTAATCGATGCACTTTGTCATAGAAATAAGGCGCGACGCTTCGATTGTCAGGGTTTCGGACGAGAGAAACAATATCTGCCAGAGTACCGTGCGTAATCTCATGCGGGAGATCGCCGAGCCAGAGCACTGTAACTAGTGACGACATGTCAACAGTCCACCAAGAAATTTGATCCCGTGGCAACTGCTTGAGTGATTTGGACAAACCCATTCTCGAACTGAGAGCATCCGTGAGTTTCTCATCATGAATATGTTCAGCCAACTTGTGAAGTTGACCAACGATATTTGCCAACTGGGCGTCCGTGAAATCGCCATAGCGACCGCCGGTAATATCTTTGAGTTTCCTCTGAACGAAGTTTGCCCGCAGATAAGCGGTCAACGGATGTACTTCCTGGGACAAGAGCCACTTCCTCCTTACTACAAAACCACAAAAAAGCCCCGCGGCCACGACCTCGTTAAATGCATAACTACAAATGGACGTCCCAACCGCGGCTTAACACCCGGCCTCTTTCAGCTTTCCAGGCAGGACAAAGTTCAATATCAATCACGATCTGTTGTTGACATCACACAAGTCCCTTAAGTTAAAGAAAAAGGCCAAAAAGAGAGCATTGCTACCGTTTTTGTGTAAAGCCGCCATACTCTGGTGTTAGACAGTTTTGTTTTCACAGGGCGTCACCGGCCACGCCCCTCCCTGAACCAGGGGGCTATATTCATTTTCAACAATACATTCCACGTCACCGCGCTCAGCGGCCGGCCACTCCATTACGCCATTAGAAACACGCGACGATCGGACAAGCGCATTAGTAGACAGCGACCGACTGGGATTAGTTCACCGCTCTGGGGAACCAAAACCGGTCGTAATTTCCTACTACATTCATTAGGTCTGCCATCAATTTCGAACTAGAACCTTAACCAGGCGCGACAGACGGGCGTATGCCTTAATGCAAATACGCATGACCAGCGAAACGAATCGGATGGGGTGCGACGAGCGTCTGAGGGAAAAAGCAACTCCCGGAGCGGAACAAGGCGGCATTGAGGTGCGCTGGCGGCCCGGCTGCCCTTCGCTCGTGAGGCAAGACACCAAGGGGAATACTCCTTCGATCCGCCTTGGTGAGAATCAGCGGACTAGCCTCCTTACCAGTTAATGCCTACCAGATAGCGACGAAACCATCTGGTCGTTAGCGGACATCCTCTCTGGCAACCGCCTTGCCCGTGCAGAGCCACCGCCCATCGGTATACTATGGCCGCTTTGCGTTTGGTCCCTCTAGGGGCCGCGTCCAGACACGATCTACACAAGAATTCTCATGAGTCAGCCTTCCATCGAAACGCGCTTCGACCTGTCGACCTTCCAGGGCCTGATCCTGGCCTTGCAGAGCTTCTGGGCCGAGCAGGGTTGCGCGGTCCTCCAGCCGCTGGATATCGAGGTCGGCGCCGGCACGTTCCACCCGGCCACCTTCCTGCGCTCGATCGGCCCGGAGCCGTGGCGCGCGGCCTACGTGCAGCCCTCGCGCCGGCCGACGGACGGTCGCTACGGCGACAACCCCAACCGCCTGCAGCATTACTACCAGTTCCAGGTGCTGTTGAAGCCGTCGCCGGACAATATCCAGGACCTGTACCTGGAGTCGCTGACCCGGCTGGGCTTCGACCCGCTGACCCACGACATCCGCTTCGTCGAGGACAACTGGGAGTCGCCGACGCTGGGCGCCTGGGGCCTGGGCTGGGAGGTCTGGCTCAACGGGATGGAGGTGACCCAGTTCACCTACTTCCAGCAGGTCGGCGGGCTCAACTGCGACCCGGTCTCGGGCGAGATCACCTACGGGCTCGAGCGCCTGGCGATGTACCTGCAGGGCGTGGAGAACGTCTACGACCTGGTCTGGTCGCGCTCGGATGCCGGGGTGATTACCTACGGCGACGTCTACCACCAGAACGAGGTCGAGCAGTCGACCTACAACTTCGAGCAGGCCGACACCGCGTTCCTGTTCCAGCACTTCGACCACGCGGAAGGCGAGTGCCTGCGCCTGGTGGAGACCGACCTGCCATTGCCGGCCTACGAGCAGGTGCTCAAGGCCTCGCACGCCTTCAACCTCCTCGACGCGCGTCGCGCCATCTCGGTGACCGAGCGCCAGCGTTACATCCTGCGGGTGCGCACCATGGCCCGCGCCGTGGCCGAGCGCTACTTTGCTGCCCGCGAGGCGCTGGGCTTCCCCATGGCGAACCAGACACAAGGCTGATTACGCGCCGGGCGCACCCGGCCAAATCGGGCCACGCCACGACGACTACGCATTGCCAACAGGTACGGACTTTCATGACTGAGACGGCGGACTTTCTTTTCGAACTGGGCACCGAGGAACTCCCGCCCAAGGCCCTGACCACCCTGCGCGACGCGCTCGAAGACGAGATCCGCGCCGGGCTGCACGAGGCGGGGTTGGCCCACGGCAAGCTCACGGCCTTTGCTGCGCCGCGCCGACTGGCCCTGTTGGTCGACGACCTGGCCCGCGCCACCGATCCCAAGCCGGTCGAGCGCCGTGGCCCGGCGGTCAAGGCCGCCTATGATGCCGAGGGCAATCCGACCAAGGCCCTGACCGGCTTCGCCACTGGCTGCGGCGTGTCGCCCGAGCAGCTCGAGACCATGAAGACCGACAAGGGTGAGTGGCTGGTCCACCGCTACACCGAGCCGGGTCAGAACGCCGCCGACCTGCTACCCGCGATCGTCGAGCGGGCTCTGGACAAGCTCCCCACCCCGAAGCGCATGCGCTGGGGCAGCTCCAAGGCCGAGTTTATCCGCCCGGTGCATTGGGTGCTCGCCCTGCATGGCGAGCAGATCGTCGACATGACCCTGTTCGGTCACGCCGCCGGCAACCAGACCTTTGGCCACCGCTTCCACCACCCGGAGGCGCTCACCGTCACCATCCCGGGCGAGTACGCCGCCACCCTGCAGAAGCAAGGCTTTGTCCTGGCCGACTTCGCCGAGCGACGCGCCCACATCGAGGCGCAGGTCAACGCCGCGGCCACCGAGATCGGCGGCCGGGCCCACATCGAGTCGGGCCTGCTCGACGAGGTGACCGCCCTGGTCGAATGGCCGGTCGCCGTCGCCGGCGAGTTCGAGGCCCGCTTCCTCGATGTGCCGCACGAGGCACTCATGTACACCATGCAGGACGACCAGAAGTACTTCCCGATCCTGGATGCCGACGGCGCCCTGATGCCCTGGTTCATCACGGTGGCCAATATCGAAAGCCGTGACATCGAGGCGGTGCGCCACGGCAACGAGCGCGTCATCCGCCCGCGCTTTTCCGATGCGATGTTCTTCTGGGAAGGCGATCTCAAGACGCCGCTGGAATCGCACCTCGAGTCGCTCAAGCATCTGGTGTTCCAGAAGCGCCTCGGTAGCGTGTTCGACAAGGTGCTTCGCATCGAGCAACTGGCCGAGGCCATCGCCAGGCAGATCGAGGCCGACCCGCAGGCCGCCCGCCGGGCGGCACGATTGAGCAAGTGCGACCTGCAGACCCAGATGGTGGGCGAGTTCGCCGGCCTGCAGGGCACCATCGGCCGCTATCTGGCGACGCACGAGGGCATGGACGAGGACGTCGCGATCGCGCTGGACGACCACTACCGCCCGCGCCGCGCCGGTGACGACCTGCCGCGCGGCGGGGTGGCCCAGGCCGTGGCGCTGGCCGACCGGCTCGACACGCTGATGGGCATCTTCGCCATCGGTCAGGCGCCCACCGGCGCCAAGGATCCGTTCGCCCTGCGTCGCGCGGCGCTGGGCGTGCTGCGCATCCTGGTCGAGCAGGAACTGGACCTCGACCTGGTCGAGCTACTCGAGATGGCGGCCGACGGCATCGCCGACAAGGTGCCCGAGGCGCGCGAGCACGTGATGGGCGTGTTCGAGTTCATCACCGAGCGCCAGCATCGCTACAGCCTCGATCGCGGCATCCGCAGCGACGTGTTCCAGGCCGTCTCGATGACCGGCACCCGCCGGCCGCTGGACTTCGAGCAGCGCATGCGGGCGGTCAACGCCTTTATCGACCTGCCCGAGGCCGAGGCACTGGCCGCGGCCAACAAGCGCATCGGCAATATCCTCAAGAAGCATGACGGCCCGGTACCCGACTCCGTCGACGAGGCGCGCCTGGTCGAACCGGCCGAACAACGGTTGTGGGAGGCGCTCGATGCGATCGGCCCGCGGCTGGAGGGGCTGTTGGCCGAGGGCGACTACACCGCCGCCCTGAGCACGCTGTCCGCGCTGCGCGAACCGGTGGATGCCTTCTTCGACTCGGTCATGGTGATGGCGGAGGACGAGGCGCTGCGCGATAACCGGCTCGCGCTGCTAGCGCGGCTCAATGCCCTGTTCCTGGCCATCGCCGACGTCTCGCAACTGCAGTCGTGAACCAATCGATCGTCCTCATGTGGCTGCGCACGGTCTGTTTTTACGTGCTGGGCACGCTGTCGCTGATCCTGCACATCCCGGTGCTGCTGATCAGCTTCACACGGCCGCTGGAACGGCGTTATTACCGACTGTTCTCCTTCGGTCGCTCGATCCTCTGGCTCGCCCGCCACGTCACCGGCATCCGTTACGAGGTGCAAGGCCTCGACCAGGTGCCCAAGGAAGGCGGCAGCGTCGTACTGCCCAAGCACCAGTCGACCTGGGAAACGATGTTCCTGCCCACGATACTGCGATTGGCGGCCTTCGTGCTCAAGCGTGAACTGCTGCGCATCCCGATCTTCGGCCAGGGACTCCAGGGTATCGAGGCCATTGCCATCGATCGCGCCGCCGGGCGCCAGGCGCTGGAGCAGATCATGGAGAAGGGGGCCGCGGCGCTGGCCCAGGGTCGCGACGTGGTGATCTTCCCCGAAGGCACCCGCACCCGGCCGGGGGCGCGGCCGCACTATCGGATCGGCGGCGCCAAGCTGGCCGTCCATGCAAAGGCCACCGTGATCCCCGTAGCCATCGATTCCGGCTGTCTCTGGCCCAAGGAAGGTTTTCTGATGCGCCCCGGCACGATCCACGTCGTCTTCGGCCCACCGATCGAGACCGAGGGACGCACCGCGAGCGAAGTCAACGCGATCGTCCAGGACTGGATTGAAACCAAGCAGGAAGAACTCTACCAACGCTATGGCTGCCCGAACCGACTTCCAGACACTGCTCGATGACGCCCTGACGGGCCTGCATAATGTCGACACGCCCGCAGGGGGGCTGGGGGAAAAGCTGGCCGAGCACCCCCACCTCGTCTTACGGGGACACCAGTCTGTCGGTGGCGGCTGCATCGCCGATGCCGCCCGGCTGGAAACCGATGTCGCTCCGCTGTTCATCAAGACCCATGCCGACCGCGGCGACGGCATGTTTAGCGACATGTTTCTGGCCGAGGCGCGCGGACTCGAGGCCCTGGGCACCCGCATCCGCACCCCGCAGGTCGTCGCCACCGGCAGCGTGGAGGGCACGGCCTACCTGCTGCTCGAATGGCTCGATCTCGGCCCCGTCAACGACACCGCCCTGGGCGAGGCGCTGGCCGAATTGCATGCCGAACCGCAGCCGGCCTTCGGCTGGCCGGAAGACAACTTCATCGGCGCGATGCCCCAGTTGAGTGGCGAAGACGACGATTGGGCCCGGTTCTACGGTCAGCGGCGCCTCGCCCCGCAACTCGAGTGGGCCGCCGAACGCGGGCTCGCGACCCGCAGCATCGATGCCGGCCAGGAACTGGTCGAGGCGCTGCCCGCCTTCTTCAGCGACTACCGCCCCTACCCCGCCCTGATCCACGGCGACATGTGGGGGGCGAACCACGGCGCGCTGGCCGACGGCACGCCGGTCCTGTTCGACCCGGCCACCTACCGCGCCGATCGCGAGGCCGAGATCGCCATGACCGAACTGTTCGGCGGCTTTTCGCCCGGCTTCTACCGGGCCTACCAGGCCCACCTGCCACTCGATCCCGGCTACCGGGTGCGCAAGACGCTCTATAACCTCTATCACGTCCTCAACCACTTCAACCTGTTCGGCGGCGGCTACGGCAGTCGGGCCGACGGCATGATTCGCCAGTTACTCGCTGAAATCCGCTGAAGGAGGCAACCATGACGAACCAGGCCCGCAGCGCACTGATCACCGGCAACAGCAGCGGCCTCGGGTTGGGTTTGAGCCATGCCCTGCTCGAGCGAGACTTACCGGGTGCACGGCTGCAGTCGACGCGGCTGCGCGGCCCTGGCCGACCGGGTGGTCGACGTGCACTGCGACCTATCCGACCTCGAGGCGATCGGCCCCGCCATGGAACAGTTGCTGGCCGGCGTCGGTCACCTCGACCTCGTGGTACTGAATGCGGGCATCCTCGGCGAGATCGAGGACCTGAGCGGCGTGTCGGTGGAGCGACTGCGCGAACTCATGGACATCAACGTCTGGGCGAACAAGGTGATCCTCGACTGGCTGCTAGCATCGAATATCGCCGTCGACCAGATCGTCGCGATCTCCTCGGGCGCGGCGGTGCTGGGCAACCGCGGCTGGGGTGGCTATGCGCTGTCCAAGGCGACGTTGAACATGCTCTGCCGGCTGTACGCCCACGAATTCCCCGATACCCACGTGGCGGCGATCGCCCCGGGACTGATCGACACCCGCATTATCGACACGCTCTGCGGGTTGTCGGACACCGAGCGCTTCCCCGCCCTTGAACGCATCCACGCCGCCCGCGGCACCGATACATTGCTGTCACCAGCCGCCGCGGCCGAACGGATTCTCGAGGCGCTACCGGGCCTGAAGGAATTCGAAAGCGGCAGTTTCGTCGACCTGCGCCAGATCCTCGCGCCGGAGGAATACGAGGAGCTAAAGAAGGCCTGCACGAATCGATAGCATCTCTGCGGGACCGCCATGGGGTCAGATGCAAGACGCGGTCCGCCGTGAAGGGCCGTCGCCCTTTACAAGGGCCGCAACGCCGCAGATGGCCCCATGGCGGCCCGCCCTACGGGGCTCGCGGGTTCGCCCGCACTCGGCGTTGCCGTCCCTCGACTGGCAACTAGCCCGTCTTCGGTCCGGCGCCTTGATTGCGAACGAACCCGCGAGCCAGAGAAGCCATCGATTCGTGTAGGCCTTCCTAATGGCGGCCCGCAACCGTCCCGGGCAGTAACCGGCAACCCGGCCGCCCACACGGCAAAAAGCCCCGCCGGTAACCCGGCGGGGCTTTTCTGATGTGGCGGAGAGAGAGGGATTCGAACCCTCGAAGGGGCTATAAACCCCTTACTCCCTTAGCAGGGGAGCGCCTTCAGCCACTCGGCCACCTCTCCAACAAGCGCCGCATGGTAGCGGCTTTGACGGCAGGAATCAATGCCGCCGAGACGCGACGGGCCACCTTATCGGGGCGCTCAACCACGCCCTCGAGGGCACGTACAAACGCCACGCGTCGAAAACGGATCGCCCCAAGGCAACCCGAGCATACGACGGCGACGGAATGGCCATGACGGAACGACCTCAGTTCGAGGTGTCGTCTTCTCCGCCCTGCTCCGTTTCGCTCTTGATGCGCTGATAGATTTCCTCGCGATGCACGGCGACATCCTTGGGCGCGTCAATACCGATTCGGACCTGGTTTCCCTTGATGCCAAGCACCGTGATGGCGACGTCGTCGCCGATGCGCAGCACCTCACCAATGCGGCGAGTCAAAATCAACATATGTGGTCACTCTCTGTGTTTTTCTGCCCCACCTGTCTTCCGTCGGGGGCCATGCCGGATATTAGTCGATCAGCTCAAAGATACTTCCGGAGTATCCAGTTCGAAGGCGTCGTGCAGCGCACGCACCGCCAGCTCGAGGTACTTGTCGTCGATCACCACCGAGATCTTGATCTCGGAAGTGGCGATCATGCGGATATTGATCTTTTCCTCGGCCAGCACCCGGAACATCTTCGAGGCAATGCCGGCGTGCGAACGCATGCCCACACCCACCAGCGAGATCTTGACGATGTTGTGGTTGCCGGAGACCTCGCGCGCGCCCAGTTCTTCGGCGGTGGTGCGCATCAGGCCGAGAGCCTTGTCGAAATCGTTGCGATGCACCGTGAACGTGAAGTCGGTGGTGTCATCGGCCCCGATGTTCTGCAGGATCATGTCGACTTCGATGTTGGCCTCGCCGATCGGGCCGAGGATCTTGTAGGCGATCCCGGGGCTGTCCGGCACGCCCTTGATGGTCAACTGGGCCTCGTCCTTGTGGAACGCGATGCCGGAAATTACTGGTTCTTCCACGCCGTCTTCCTCCAGGGTAATCAGGGTGCCGGGGCCGTCCTGGAACGAGGACAGCACCCGTAGGGGCACGTTGTACTTGCCGGCGAACTCCACCGAGCGGATCTGCAGGACCTTCGAGCCCAGGCTGGCCATTTCCAGCATCTCCTCGAAGGTGATCCGATCGAGCCGGCGGGCCTTGGGCACGACACGCGGATCGGTCGTGTACACGCCGTCGACGTCGGTGTAGATCTGGCACTCGTCGGCCTTGAGCGCCGCAGCCAGGGCCACGGCCGACGTGTCCGACCCGCCCCGGCCGAGCGTGGTGATCTGGCCGTGCTCGTCCACGCCCTGAAACCCCGCGACCACGACCACGCGACCGGCATCGAGATCGCCGCGGATGGTGTCGGTATCGATCGACTGGATACGCGCCTTGGTATGGGTGCTGTCGGTGAGGATGCGCACCTGCGCGCCGGTATAGGAGCGCGCGTCCTGGCCGCGCGCCTGCAGGGCCATGGACAGCAGCGCAATGGTGACCTGCTCGCCCGTGGCGACCAGGGTGTCCAGCTCACGCGGGGTCGGCTCGGCCTGAATCTCGTTGGCCATGCCGATCAGGCGGTTGGTCTCGCCACTCATGGCCGAGACCACGACGACCACTGAGTCGCCGTTGGCCACCGAACGCTGCACGCGCTCGGCGACCGCTTGGATACGCTCGACCGTACCGACCGAGGTACCGCCGTATTTCTGTACGATTAACGCCATAGTGTGGTTTTCCTTGGCACCGGCATCACGGCACCAGCTCCTTGTCGCTGACGTGAGAAAGTCAAAGCAGCCGGGCAGTATAAACCGCCCGATTGACTTTTTCATCCATGAGCCGGCTCGCGACCCTTCGACAGCAAACCGGCACCGGGGTTCAGTGCAGCTGGTCGGCCACCCAGGCGCGGGCCGCGGACAGGGCCTCGGCGAGACGCTCGGGCTGGCTGCCGCCCGCCTGCGCCATGTCCGGTCGACCGCCCCCCTTGCCGCCAACCTCGGCGGCGGCGACGTTGACCCAGTCGCCCGCCTTGAAGGTCTTGGTCAGGTCCATGGACAGCCCGGCGACCAGACGCACCTTGCCGTCATCGACGGTACCCAGCAGGATCGCGGCGGTGCCGAGCTTGTCGCGCAACTTGTCCATGCTCTCGCGCAGCGTGCCGGCGTCCGCGCCGGGCAACTCGGCGACCAGCACCTTGGCCGAACCGATGGTCTCGGCACTGTCGGCCAGCTCATCGCCGCTGGCCGAGGCCAGTTCGGCCTTGAGTTTGGCCAGCTCACGCTCGAGCTGACGGGAGCGCTCCAACATCTGCGCAACCCGCTCGGCCGCCTCGGTCTTGGGACCGCGCAGCAATTCGGCAATCTCGCCCACCGTCTGGTCGGCGCTCTCGGCCTCGGCCAGCGCGGCCGCCCCGGTGACCGCCTCGATCCGGCGCACGCCGGAGGCCACGCCCGACTCGGCCAGGATCTTGAACAGGCCGATATCACCGCCGCGACGGGCGTGGGTGCCGCCGCAGAGCTCCATCGAGAACGGCCCCATCGTCACCACGCGCACGGTGTCGCCGTATTTCTCGCCAAACAGCGCCATGGCACCGGCCGCGCGCGCATCGTCGATCGCCATCTCGCGGGTCTCGACAGCGTGATTTTCGCGGACCTGGGCGTTGACCAGTCGTTCAATCTGCCGCAGTTGCTCGCGGGTCACCGGCTTGTCGTGCGAGAAATCGAAACGCAGGGTTTCGGGGCCGACCCGTGAGCCCTTCTGCTGGACGTGATCGCCGAGCACTTCACGCAACGCGGCGTGCAGCAGGTGCGTGGCGGAGTGGTTCAGGCGGATCTCGGCGCGGCGGTCGGCATCGATGTGCGCGGTGACCGCATCCCCCGGGGCCAGGTGCCCGTCGGTGAGCGTACCGTGGTGCAGGAAAACGCCGCCCTGCTTCTGGGTGTCGTGCACGACGAAGCGACCATTGGCCGATTCGATCACGCCGGTATCGCCCACCTGACCACCGGATTCGGCGTAGAACGGCGTACGGTCGAGTGCGATCACGCCGTCCTGGCCTCTCTCGAGCGCCTCGGCCTGGCTGCCCTCGCGGGCCACCGCTGCCACGGTGGCCTCGAGGGATTCGTGCTCGTAGCCAGCAAACTCGGTCGGTTCGTCGGTGCCGATCTTGATCGTCTCGGCGGTGAAATGGCTTGCCGCGCGGGACTGGGCGCGACGCTCGGCCATCTCGCGCTCGAAGCCGGTCTCGTCCACCGACAACCCACGCTCGCGGCCGATGTCCGCGGTCAGGTCCAGCGGAAAACCATGGGTGTCGTACAGCTTGAAGGCCGTCTCGCCGTCTATCGTGCCGCCGGCGGGCAACCCGGCGACCGCCTGCTCGAGCACCTGCATGCCCGAGGCCAGCGTTTGCAGGAAACGCTCTTCCTCGGCCAGCAACACCCGGGCGACCTCGTCTTCGGCCTTGACCAGCTCCGGATAGGCATTGCCCATCTCCTTGACCAACGGCCCGACCAGCTTGTGGAAGAACGGCGCGTCTTGACCCAGCTTGTGGCCGTGACGGGCCGCCCGGCGGATGATCCGGCGCAGCACGTAATCGCGCCCTTCGTTGCCCGGACGCACCCCGTCGACGATCAGAAAGGCGCAGGAGCGGATGTGGTCGGCGATGACCTTGAGCGAGCTCGACTCGCGGTCGGTCGCGCCAGTCGCCTGAGTGGCCGCGTCGATCAGGTGCTGGAACAGGTCGATCTGGTAGTTCGAGTGCACGCCTTGCATGACCGCCGCGAGGCGTTCGAGCCCCATCCCGGTATCAACCGACGGCTTGGGCAGGTCGCTGAGCGTGCCGTCGGCTGCCCGATCGTATTGCATGAAGACGATGTTCCAGATCTCGATGAAACGATCGCCATCCTCGTCGGGCGAGCCCGGCGGGCCGCCGGGGATCTCCGGGCCGTGGTCGTAGAAGATCTCGGAGCAGGGACCGCAGGGGCCGGTATCGCCCATCTGCCAGAAGTTGTCCGACCCGCCGCCCGGCTTGTCGCCGATACGCAGGATGCGGTCCTCGGGCAGGCCGATGTCGTCGCGCCAGTGGGCGAAGGCCTCGTCGTCGGTCGCGTAGACGGTCACCAGCAGGCGCTCGGCAGGCAGCCCCAGGGTCTTGGTCAGGAAGTCCCAGCCATAGCGGATCGCCTCGCCCTTGAAGTAATCGCCGAAACTGAAGTTGCCCAGCATCTCGAAGAAGGTGTGGTGCCGGGCGGTATAGCCGACGTTCTCGAGGTCGTTGTGCTTGCCGCCGGCGCGCACGCAGCGCTGCACCGAGACCGCGCGCGGATTGGCACGCTTCTCCTGGCCGAGGAAGGCCTCCTTGAAGGGCACCATCCCGGCGTTGGTGAACAGGAGCGTCGGGTCATTGGCCGGAATCAACGACGCGGAGGGCACGACCTCGTGACCTCGCTCGGCGAAGAAATCCAGAAAGGACTGACGAATCTCGGCGCTGGTTTTCATGCACGAACCATCTCGGAAAGCGGGAGGACAAAGCGCGGATTGTAGCGCAGTCCGACGCCATTTCCGATGCGCAGGGGGAAGTGTTGGGCCGCCCGCTAGAGGAGGTCCGAATCGGACTCGTCCAACTCGGGCCACCAGCCAGCCAATTCATGGGCAAGATCAGGCGGAAAACCGCGGCGGACGAGGTGCCGATGTCGGCGGGCGCGCTCAGGGAAATCCTCGGCCGGCTCACGAAAGCGGGCGACCAACTGCTCGCGCGCCAACGCCTCCCAGTCCTGCGGCTCGGCGGCGAAGGCCGCGCCAGCTACCGACTCGTCGACACCCTGCTGGGCCAACTCGTTTGCAATACGGTCCGGACCGTAGCGACGCGCCGACCGGGCACGGATCAGGCTTTCGGCGTAGCGTTGATCCGACTGCCAACCCTCGTCGGCCAGACGCTCGAGGACCGGCTCGACCTCATCGGCGGTGAAACCCCGATCGGCCAGCTTGCGGGCAAGCTCCAGCCGGCTGTGCTCGCGCCGGGCGAGCAGGCCGACCGCACGCTTCTCGCAATCGAGCAGGCGGCGTTTCTCGTCGTCCACGGGACGTGGTCGACCTTAGGAGGTCTCGTCGACCGGTGTCTCGTTGGCCTCGAGCTCGGTCTCGGCCGCGACCGGTTTGGGCATCATGATCTCCCGCACCTGGGCCTCGATCTCCTCGGCCATTTCTGGGTTCTCGGCAAGGAACTGGCGTGCATTGTCCTTGCCCTGGCCGATCCGGGTCTCGCCGTAGGAGTACCAGGCACCCGCCTTCTGGATGATGCCATGCTTGGCACCCAGGTCGACCAGCTCCAGCAGGTGCGAAATGCCTTCGCCGTAGAGGATGTCGCAATCGACCACCTTGAACGGCGGCGCCATCTTGTTCTTGACCACCTTGATGCGGGTCTGGTTGCCGATGATCTCCTCGCCCTTCTTCACCGCGCCGACGCGACGGATGTCGAGGCGTACCGAGGCATAGAACTTGAGTGCGTTGCCGCCGGTGGTGGTCTCCGGGCTGCCGTAGGTGACACCGATCTTCATGCGGATCTGGTTGATGAACATCACCATGCAGTTGGTGCGCTTGATGTTCCCGGACAGCTTCCGCAATGCCTGGCTCATCAGGCGCGCCTGCAGACCGACGTGGCTGTCGCCCATCTCGCCCTCGATCTCGGCCTTGGGCACCAGGGCGGCGACCGAGTCGATCACGACCACGTCGACCGCACCAGAACGGACCAGCATGTCGGCGATTTCGAGGGCCTGTTCGCCCGTGTCCGGCTGGCTGACCAGCAGGTCGTCGACGTTCACGCCCAACTTCTCGGCATAGCCCGGGTCCAGCGCGTGCTCGGCGTCGATGAAGGCGCAGGTGCCGCCTTCCTTCTGCGCCTGGGCAATGGTTTGCAGGGTCAGCGTGGTCTTGCCCGAGGATTCCGGCCCGTAGATCTCGACCACGCGGCCACGCGGCAACCCGCCGATGCCGAGCGCGGCATCCAGCGAGATCGAACCGGTGCTGATGGCGGGGACATTCCGTCGCCCCTCGTCGTTCATGCGCATCACTGCCCCTTTGCCGAACTGACGTTCGATCTGTGACAGGGCGGCGCCCAGCGCCTTCTTGCGGTTCTCATCCATCGGTCAACTCCCAACCCTTCGGGCTTGAAATGCAGACATTGAAAGGCGGCCGACCTCCCTGCCGGCCGCCATGAAAATCGGGTTCGATCAGGCCGCGGCCAGGACCGCGCGGATCCGGTCGATGGCCTCGCACAACGCGTCCAGGCTGGTTGCGTAACTCAGGCGAACGTGGCCCGGGGCACCGAAGGCCGACCCCGGCACCACGGCCACACCGGCCTCTTCGAGCAGGTGCTCGGCGAAGGACACGTCGTCGGCGATGCCCAGGGCCGTCATGGCGGCCGAGACGTCGGGGAAACTGTAGAAGGCACCCTGTCCCGGCAGGCAGGTGACGCCCGGCAGGTCATTCAGGGCCTCGACCACGTAATCGTGGCGCTCGTGGAAAGCGGACACCATCGCGTCGATCTCCGACTGGTCACCGGCAATCGCCTCGCAGGCCGCCTTCTGGGCAATGGAGCAGGCACCCGACGTGCTCTGCGACTGGAGCACCTTCATCGCCTTGATCAGGTCGGCCGGACCGGCGGCATAGCCGATCCGCCAGCCGGTCATCGCGTAGGCCTTACTCACGCCGTTCAGCACCACCGTGCGCGGAGCCAGGTCCGGCGCCACCATGGCGATATTCGAGAACGGCTCGTCGGCCCAGAGGATCTTTTCGTACATGTCGTCGGTGGCGATCACGATCTCGGGATGATCGCGCAGGACGTCCGCCAGCTGTCCCCAGTCCTCGCGGGTATAGGCCACGCCGGTCGGATTGGAGGGGCTGTTGAGCATCACCAGGCGGGTCTTGTCGGTGATTGCGGACGCCAGCTGACGCGGGCTCATCTTGAAGCCCTGGTCCTGGCCAGCCGAGACGATCACCGGCTCGCCGCCCGCCAGGCGCACCATGTCCGGGTAGGACACCCAGTAGGGTGCGGTGATGATGGCCTCGTCGCCCGGATTGAGCAGGGCCTGGCAGAGATTGAAGATGCTCTGCTTGCCGCCGGTGGAGACGATGATCTGGTCCAGGCCGTATTCAAGCCCCTGCTCGCTCTTGAGCTTGTCGGCGATCGCCTGGCGCAGCTCGACGATGCCTTCGACCGCGGTGTAGCGGGTAAAGCCGTCGCGGATCGCCTGGATGCCCGCCTCACCAATGTGCTTCGGGGTATCGAAGTCCGGCTCGCCGGCACCGAGGCTGATGATGTCGCGGCCGGCGGCACGCAGTTCGGCGGCCTTGGCGGTGACGGCAAGTGTCGGTGAGGGACGGACCCGGCGGACCCGGTCGGAAAGGTTCATGACGGCAGCTGACTCCCTGGCTAGGCGTTCGCCGGCGGGCGCGGGAACACCGGACCACATTGAAATGATTCGGTGGGCATTTTACCGGAAACGCCAGCCGGTTTCGACGGGAGCAACCGGGACGCGGCCGCCTTAGGTGGCGGACGCCAGTCGCTGGCGCCGGAACTCGAACAGGCAAACGGCCGAGGCCACCGACACGTTCAGGCTCTCGACATTCGGTGCCATCGGGATATGGATCAACTGGTCGCAACGCTCACGGGTCAGACGGCGCAGGCCGCCGCCCTCGGCGCCCATCACCAAGGCGACCGGTTCGCAGGCGAAATCGCTCTCGTAAAGCGAGACCGGCCCCTCGCCCGCCGCCCCGACGATCCACAGGCCACGCGTCTTGAGATCGGCCAGGGTGCGGGCCAGATTGGTCACCTGGAAGAAGGGCAGCCGCTCGGCCGAACCGGCGGACGTCGTGCGCGCAGCCGGGGTCAGGCCACAGGCCCTGTCCTTCGGCGCGATCACCGCGAGCACCCCGGCCGCCTCGGCGGCGCGCAGGCAGGCGCCCAGATTGTGCGGATCGGTGACGCCATCGAGGACCAGCAACAGAGGCACCTGATCGCTACCGTCGAGCAACGCAGCGAGATCCTGCTCGTCACCGGCCTGGCTCAGGGCCACCAGCGCCGCGACCCCCTGGTGTTTCAAGGGCCGGCCATCACTGCGCAGCTTGTCGAACCAGGGCTCGTCACGCGACTCCACCGTGACGCCCGCCCGTTCGGCGAGCGCCTGCAGGCGACGGGCGCGGCGATCATCACGCCCCGACAGGGCGACCCGATCGATGCGCTCCGGGCGCTCGCGCAACGCGGCCTCGACGGCATGAAAACCGCCGATCCAGGTGGGTTCTTGGGAGCGTGCCATCGCGGCGACGATCAGTTGGACGAGTCGTCGGACGAATCGCCGGCCTTGCCCTTGCTTTCGGTGTGGCCTTCGCCCTGACCATCACCTTGGCCGCCGGCGTCACCCCCATCCTGGGGCTTGCGGCGACGGCGGCGGCGCGGACGGCGCTTCTTGGCGCCCCCGTTGCCCTCGTCGCCGGAATTGTCATCCGAGCTCTTCGGGCTTTTCTCCGACTTCTCCGAGCTTTTCGAGGACTTGTCCTCGTCGCTGCCCGAATCGGCACTCGACTGGTCCTCGCCGCCGGCGACTTCCTCGTCTTCCGGCAACATGAAGTCGATCTTGCGCTCGTCCAGATCAACGCGCGCGACCCGGACGTGGATGGTGTCGTTGAGCGAGTAGGTCTTGCCACTGCGCTCACCCTTGAGCGAGACGGTCACCGGATCGAAGTGATAGAAGTCACGCTTGAGAGCGGTGATGTGCAGCAGGCCGTCGACAAAGAAGTCCTTGAGCTGGACGAAAAGACCGAAGCCCAGCACGGATGCCACCCGGCCCTCGTAGACATTACCGACCTTGTCGAGCATGAACTCGCACTTGAGCCAATCGGTGGCATCGCGCGTCGCCTCGTCGGCACGTCGCTCGTTGTTCGAGCAATGCTCGCCGATCAGCAGCATCTCCTCGTGGCTGTACGGGAACTCCTCGGCGGCACCAGTACGCAACACGTGCCGGATGGCGCGGTGGACCATCAGGTCCGGGTAGCGACGGATCGGCGAGGTGAAGTGCGCGTAGTGCTCGTGGGCCAGACCGAAGTGACCCAGATTGTCCGGCGCGTAGACCGCCTGCTGAAGCGAGCGCAGCAGCAGGGTCTGTACGGTGGCGAAGTCCGGACGGTCCTTCGCCTCGGCGATCAGGGCGTTGAAGTCGGCCGGGCTCGGCTTCTCGCCGCCACCGAGCGTCAACCCCTTCTCCTTGAGCGCAGCGCGCAGGTCGTCGATCTTCTCGGCGCCCGGGCGATCGTGGACGCGATAGAGCGACGGGATCTTGCGACGGGCAAGGAAGCGACCAGCGGCAACGTTCGCCGCGATCATGCATTCCTCGATGATCTTGTGCGCGTCGTTGCGCTCGTAGGGCACGATCGCCTCGATCTTGCGGTTCTCGCCGAAGACGATCTTGGTCTCGATGGTGTCGAAGTCGATCGCCCCGCGGGACTCGCGCTCGGCCCGCAGCACCTTGTACAGGTCATGCAGCGCCTCGAGCGGCTTGATCACATGGGCGTGCTTGTCGCGCTCTTGCTGGTCGTTATCGAGCAGCATGGCCGCGACGTTGTCGTAGGTCAGGCGCGCGTGGCTCTTCATCACGCCCTCGAAGAAGCGCGAGCGGATAATCTGCCCCTGGCTGTTGATCAGCATCTCCGCGCACAGGCAGAGGCGATCGACGTCCGGGTTCACCGAGCACAGGCCGTTCGAGAGGATCTCGGGCAGCATCGGCACCACGCGCCCCGGGAAGTAGACCGAGGTCCCACGGCGGAAGCCTTCCTCGTCGAGCGCCGAGCCGATACGCACGTAGTGCGACACGTCGGCGATCGCCACCATCAGGCGGAAGCCCTTCGGGGTCGGCTCACAGAAGACCGCGTCGTCGAGGTCCTTGGAATCCGAGCCGTCGATGGTGACCATCGGCACGTCGCGCAGGTCGACCCGGCCGACCTTGTCTTCCTCGGCGACCTGGTCGCTCATGTGCTCGATGTGGCGCTCCACCTCTTCCGGCCATTCATGGGGAATGCCGTGGGCGCGGATGGCGACGTCGATCTCCATGCCCGGCGACATGTGATCGCCCAGCACCTCGATGATCTTGCCGACCGGCTTGTGCCGCTGGGTGGGCTGCTCGACCAGCGCGACCCGGACGATCTGGCTGTCGCTCGCCCCACCGAGTGCCTCCATCGGGATCAGCACGTCCTGGGTCATGCGGGTGTTGTCGGGGATGACGAACGCCACACCGGCCTCGATCACCAGGCGGCCGACGATCTCGGCATTGGCCCGTTCGATCACCTCGACCAGTGCACCCTCGGGGCGACCGCGGCGGTCCTCGCCGACCACCTGGACCACGGCGCGGTCGCCGTGCAGCAGAGCGCGCATGACGCGCGGCGAGAGGAAGACGTCGTTGCCGCCCTCGTCGGGCACCAGGAAACCGAAGCCGTCGCGGTGACCGATCACCCGGCCACGCACCAGCTCGGCCTTGGTCACCGGCACGTAACCGCCACGGCGATTGCGAATGGCCTGACCATCGCGCTCCATCGCCCGCAGTCGTCGCCGCAGGCCCTCGATACGCTCCTCGTCACCGTCGTAGCCTAGCTCGCTGATCAGCCGGTTGAGCGTGATCGGGCCGTCCTGCTTGCCCAACAGGTCGAGCAGGAACTCGCGGCTGGCCACGGGGTTGTCGTATTTCTCGGCCTCGCGCGGGGCGTTCGGGTCTTCGAGGTTTGAATCGGTCATGGATACCTGAAAAGTGCGTCTGGAAAGTCACTCGCGAAACTCGGCCGTAAATCAACAAGAAATCGGCGGCCTTGGCGAGGGATATAGCGGGGCATGATAAAGCAAAAGCCGTCGGAAAGCCGAGGGTCAAGCCTATATACTCCCACCCCATGTCAGAACACCGTTTCCAGATCGCAACAGACTACCAGCCGGCCGGCGACCAGCCCCGCGCCATCGAGACGCTCGTCGAGGGTCTCAACGACGGGCTGATGCACCAGACCCTGCTCGGGGTGACCGGCTCGGGCAAGACCTTCACGATGGCCAACGTCATCCACGAGGTGCAGCGTCCGGCACTGGTGCTCGCGCCCAACAAGACGCTGGCCGCCCAGCTATACGGCGAGCTCAAGGGGTTCTTCCCGCACAACGCGGTGGAGTACTTCGTTTCCTACTACGACTACTACCAGCCCGAGGCCTACGTGCCGGCCTCGGACACCTTCATCGAGAAGGATGCCTCGGTGAACGAGCACATCGAGCAGATGCGCCTGTCGGCCACCAAGGCCCTGTTCGAGCGCCGCGACGTCATCATCGTCGCCACCGTCTCGTCGATCTACGGCCTGGGCGACCCCGAGGCCTACCTCAAGATGATCCTGCACCTGGTACGCGGTGATCAGGTCTCCCAGCGCCAGATCATCCGGCGGTTGGCCGAGATGCAGTACACCCGTAACGACATGGAGTTTCGTCGCGGCACCTACCGGGTGCGTGGCGACGTGATCGACATCCACCCCGCCGAGGCCGACGACGAGGGGGTGCGGATCGAGCTGTTCGACGACGAGATCGAACAGATCACCCTGTTCGACCCCCTCACCGGCCAGGTGCGCCGCCGAGTGCCGCGCTACACGGTCTACCCATCCTCGCACTACGTCACCCCGCGTGGACGCCTGCTGAGCGCGATCGAGCAGATCAAGGTCGAGCTCGACGAGCGCCTCAAGGATCTCGAATCGCAGGACAAGTTGGTCGAGGCGCAGCGCCTGGCCCAGCGCACCCGCTTCGACATCGAGATGATCCAGGAGCTCGGCTACTGCAACGGGATCGAGAACTACTCGCGTTACCTCTCGGGACGCCAGCCGGGCGAGCCACCTCCCTGCCTCTATGACTACCTGCCATCCGACGCCCTGCTGATCATCGACGAATCGCACGTGACCGTCCCGCAGCTCGGCGGCATGTACAAGGGCGACCGCTCACGCAAGGAAACGCTGGTGAACTTCGGCTTCCGCCTGCCCTCGGCAATGGACAACCGCCCCTTGAAGTTCGACGAGTTCGAGCGCCTGATGCCCCAGACGGTCTACGTCTCGGCCACGCCCGGCCCCTACGAGGAGACGCATGCCGATCAGATCGCCGAGCAGGTGGTCCGCCCGACCGGGCTGGTCGACCCGCAGATCGAGGTCCGTCCGGTCGCCAGCCAGGTCGACGACCTGCTCTCCGAGATTCGCCTGCGCGCCGAGAAAAATCAGCGGGTGCTGGTCACCGTGCTCACCAAGCGCATGGCGGAAGACCTGACCGATTACCTGATGGAGCACGACGTGCGGGTGCGCTACCTGCACTCGGACATCGATACCGTCGAGCGCGTCGAGATCATCCAGGACCTGCGGCTGGGTGAGTTCGACGTGCTGGTCGGCATCAACCTGCTCCGAGAAGGGCTCGACATCCCCGAGGTGTCATTGGTTGGCATCCTGGACGCCGACAAGCAGGGCTTCCTGCGTTCGGAACGCTCGCTGATCCAGACCATAGGCCGGGCCGCCCGCAACCTCGAGGGCAAGGCCATCCTCTACGGCGACACCATCACGGATGCCATGCGCAAGGCGATCGACGAGACCGACCGCCGCCGCGAGAAGCAGCTGGCGCACAACGAAGCGATGGGCATCACGCCGCGCGGCATCCAGAAGAGCGTCGAGGATATTCTCGAGGCCGGTGAATCCCGCATCCCCGGCGCCCGTCCGGGGCGCAAGCGTCGCGGGGCGGACAAGGCAGCCGAAGCACCGGCCGATTACGCCACCCTGTCACCGGCCCAGGCCGCCAAGCGCATCAAGACGCTCGAGGCCGAGATGCACCGCCACGCCCGCGACCTGGAGTTCGAGGCCGCCGCCCAGGCGCGCGACGAGCTGCACAAGCTCAAGGAGGCCTTCTTCGGTGCGACCGAGCCCGGTTACAGCGACGACTGAGGCAACGAGCGATTCGACGCCACGCACGAAAAAGGCCGGTCCCGCGTGGGACCGGCCTTGCTACTGTCTACAGATGCGTTGAGCGATTAGCCGCCCTGGCCACCTTGGCGCATCTTCATGGCTTTCTCGCGCAGCTGCTGCATTTCCTCGGACTGCTTCTCCATCTTGGCGAACAGCTCATTGGCTTCCGGATTGTTTTCCTTCATTACCTGCTCGACGTCACCACGCAGGTCCTGAGCCATGCTCTGCACTTCCTCGTCCTGGAATGCCTGCTGCTGACGCTGCTGGAATTCCTGCTGCTGCTGACGGAAGGCTTCGACCTCTTCCTCGGACGGCTGTTGCTCGCCACCCTGGTACTTGGACATGGTGGCCTTCATCTCCTCGAATTCCTTCTCGGCGTCGTAGCCGCCGCTGGACATCTTTTCGGCGATCTTGGCCTGCAGCGCCTCACGCTTCTGACCCAGCTCCGGGTTGTTCTCGTAGGCCTGCTGCTCCATCTCGCTCAGCTTGGCCTGCGTTTGCTGGAGCTCCTGTTGAACCGAGCGCATCTCTTCCATCAGCTGGCGCTGTTCGTCGGTCATTTCCGGCATCTGACCCTGTGCCGGAGCGCCGCCCTGACCACCGTGCGGTGCGGACTGACCACCCTGCTGGGCCACGGCCGCGCCACTGAAGGCGAGCGCAGCGGAGACACCGGCGGCCATCACGGATTTGCGCAACTTCTGGTTCCAAACGGACATGCAATCACTCCTCATTTAAATGATTCGGCTTTACACGGAATACGTGCCGGGTGCCGAGCCCCGATAGAAAGGTGCGACAGCCGTTTCCTTCGGAAAGTTCCATAATCATGGCGAACCCCGTATATCGGCCGTCGCGAAACCTTCTGCATCGTAGGAGACCGTCAGCCGCTTCGCAACCAGGATCCTTGAACCGAATCATTAGACACCGGGCCGGTTTGCTAAGCTTGCGCCCGGATACAAACCAATCGGAGCAACTGACCCATGATCGACGAACACCACAGTCCGCACGATTTCGAGACCACCTGCCAACGATTGAGTGATGCCGTACCGGCCAATGGGTTTGGCCTGCTGCACACGCATGACATCCACGGCACGCTCAACGCCAAGGGCGTCGACTTCGCCCCGCAATGCCGGGTATTCGAAGTCTGCAATCCCAGGCGTGCCGCCGAGGTGCTTGCCGTTCGAATGGACCTCGCCAACGCCCTGCCCTGCCGCATCGCCGTTTACGAGCGCGACGGGAAGGTCATCGTCTCGATGATCCGCCCAACTGCCATGCTCTCGATGCTGAGCGACGATGCCGCGCTTACCAATGTCGCGACCGAGGTCGAGCAGACGATGAACCGCATCATCGATGAAACGGTCAGCGCCTGACCGCCGCCGACGGCGATGCCGACATCCCCTGAACAAGAAAAAGCCCGCCGAATTGGCGGGCTTTCTACATTGTGACGGACGCATCGCCCGCCGATTGCCGAATTACTCGGCGGCAGCTTCCTCGACGGCCTGTGCCGGCTCGGCGCTACGCTCGACCAATTCGACGTAGGCCATCGGCGCCGCATCACCAGCGCGATAGCCGCACTTAAGAATGCGCAGGTAACCGCCCTTGCGCTCCTTGAACCGCGGACCGACGTCGGAGAACAGCTTGCCGACGGTGCTCTTGTTCCCGACCTTCGCAAAGGCCTGACGACGAGCGTGAACGCTGTCTTCCTTTGCCAGGGTGATGAGCGGCTCGGCGACGCGACGCAGCTCCTTGGCCTTGGGAACCGTGGTCTTGATGACCTCGTGCTCGATCAGGGCATTGGTGAGCGAACGCATCAGCGCCTTGCGCTGTGAGGCGTTACGACCCAACTGCCGACCGGATTGACGATGACGCATGTCAAATACTCCAAAAAATTTCGTTCAAATCTTGGATTCGCTCAGATTCTGGAGCTCGGCCGGCGGCCAGTTCTCCAGTTTCTGCCCGAGGGACAGCCCCTGCTTAGCCAGCACGTCCTTGATCTCCGTCAAGGACTTCTTGCCAAGGTTCGGGGTCTTGAGCAATTCCATTTCCGACCGCTGGATCAGGTCGCCGATGTAATAGATGTTTTCCGCCTTGAGGCAGTTCGCGGAACGAACGGTCAGCTCCAAGTCGTCGACCGGGCGAAGCAGCACCGGATCGACGGACGGGGCCTGCTCTTCGACCGGCTCGGCCTTTTCCGCCTTGAGATCGACCAGCACCGACAGTTGATCGACCAAAATGCCGGCCGCCTGGCGGATCGCATCCTCGGCCGAGATCGAGCCGTTGGTCTCGATATCGAGAACCAGCGAATCGAGGTCGGTGCGCTGCTCGACACGCGCCCGCTCCACCGAGTAGGCGACGCGACGCAGCGGCGAGAACGACGCATCGATGAGCAGACGACCGACCGTCGTTTCCTCGTCGTCACGACGGGCGCTGGCCGGCACGTAACCCATGCCGCGCTCGACCTTGAAGGTCATGTTCAGCTCGGCATCGTCACGCAGGGTCGCGATGACGTGATCCGGGTTCATGATCTCGACCGAATGATCCGCCTTGATGTCGGCGGCGGTCACGGTCCCCGGACCGGTCTTCTTGATGCTCAGCACCGCCTCGTCGCGACCGTGCATGGTGATCGACAACCCCTTGAGATTGAGCAGGATTTCGAGCACGTCCTCCTGGACGCCCTCGAGCGCGCTGTACTCATGGAGTGTGCCTTCGATCTCCGCCTCAGTGACGGCCACGCCCGGGATGGACGAGAGCAGGATACGCCGCAACGCATTGCCCAGCGTGTAGCCAAACCCACGCTCCAACGGCTCCAGCACGACGCGCGCATGGGTGTCGTCGATCGTTTCCACGTCGACCAGGCGCGGCTTGAGAAGCTCTGTAGAACCCAGTTGCATTACGTACCCCCGAAAACCGTTTACTTCGAATACAGCTCGACAACGAGCGATTCGTTGATGTCCGCCGGCAATTCGTCCCGTGTCGGAACGGCCTTGAAGACGCCTTCCATCTTGCTGGAATCGACCGTAACCCACGGCACGACTTCGCGCTGGGCGGCCAGTTCGAGGGCGTCCTTGACGCGTTGCTGCTTCTTGGCCTTTTCGCGCACCGAGACCACGTCTTCCATGGAAACCTGGTACGACGGGATGTTGACCACCTCACCGTTGACCAGCAGGCCGCGATGCGACACGAGCTGACGTGCTTCGGCGCGCGTGGCACCAAAGCCCATGCGATACGCGACGTTGTCCAGGCGACACTCGAGAATCTGCAACAGGTTCTCGCCGGTGGAGCCCTTCATTTGCGCAGCGCGCTTGTAGTAGTTACGGAATTGCCGCTCGAGCACACCGTAGATGCGACGCAGCTTCTGCTTTTCGCGCAGCTGCAGACCGTAGTCAGACACCTTCTGGCGACGGCCGGAACCGTGCTGGCCAGGGGCGCGATCGTGATGGCACTTGTCTTCCAGTGCGCGGACGCCGGACTTCAGGAAAAGATCCGTGCCTTCGCGCCGGGCAAGCTTACAAGTAGGACCGAGATAACGAGCCATAAGTCAAATACTCCTTACAAACGCACCGTCAAACGCGACGCTTTTTGGGCGGACGGCAACCATTGTGCGGGATGGGGGTGACGTCAGTGATCACGCCCACCTTGAAGCCCACGGCGTTGAGCGCGCGGATGGTCGACTCGCGACCCGGGCCGGGGCCCTTGACTTCAACATCGACGTTCTTGACCCCATATACCTTGGCTGCCTCGCCGGCACGTTCGGCCGCAACCTGTGCCGCGAACGGGGTCGACTTGCGAGAACCGCGGAAACCCGAGCCCCCGGAAGTCGCCCAGCTGAGGGTGTTGCCCTGACGGTCGGTGATCGTCACGATCGTATTGTTGAACGACGCATGGATATGCGCGACCGCATCGGTGACGACGCGTTTTACCTTTTTACGGGTACCTTGACTTGCTTTAGCCATTAAGATCCTACTCTCGAAAGAATATTAAGCCTGATTAGCGCTTGACCAGGCGCCGCGGACCCTTGCGAGTCCGTGCGTTAGTGCGTGTGCGCTGTCCACGCAACGGCAGACCACGGCGATGACGCAGGCCACGGTAACAACCAAGGTCCATCAGACGCTTGATGTTCATGGAAACGTCGCGACGCAGGTCGCCTTCGACTACATACTTGCCGACTTCCGCACGCAGGGCCTCAACCTCTGCCTCGGACAGGTCGCGCACCTTGCGATCCTCGGCCACGCCGGTGGCTTCGCAGATCTGCTTGGCGCGGGTCGAGCCGATTCCGTAGATGGAAGTCAGGCCAATGACCACATGTTTCTGAACGGGAATGTTGATCCCAGCAATACGTGCCATCGATATATCACCCCAAAAAAGAGCGCGAAAGCGTAACGCAACGCGCCGTCAATAGCAAACGGAAACGACGGGCCGTGTGATTACAGCCCGTTCTTGAAATGTGCCTTGCGAACCAGGCTGTCGTACTGGTGCGAAACCAGGTGAGACTGCACCTGCGACATGAAGTCCATCAACACGATCACGATGATCAGCAGAGACGTACCGCCGAAGTAGAACGGCACGTTCCAGTACAGGATCAGGAACTCCGGCAGCAGGCAGACCGCGGTGATGTAGATCGCGCCCCAGAAGGTGAGACGGGTCAGCACCTTGTCCACGTAGCGTGCGGTCTGCTCGCCGGGGCGGATCCCCGGAACGAACGCACCCGAGCGCTTCAGGTTGTCTGCGGTCTCGCGGGCATTGAACACCAGCGCGGTGTAGAAGAAGCAGAAGAAGATGATCGCGGCCGCGTAGAACAGCACATACAGCGGCTGACCCGGCGACAACGTGTTGGACAGGTCGGCGAGCCAACCCATGCCTTCCTGCTGGCCGAACCAGTTACCCACCGTCGCCGGGAACAGGATGATGCTCGATGCGAAGATCGGCGGAATGACGCCCGCCATGTTCAGCTTCAACGGCAGATGGGAGGACTGCTGCCCCGCCATGCCCCGACCCTGCTGGCGCCGCGCGTAGTTCACTGTGATCCGGCGCTGACCGCGCTCGACGAACACGACAAACGCAGTAACCGCGAGGATCAGCACGCCCAGGATCAACATCGTGAACACGTGCAGCTCACCGGTGCGGACCAACTCGGCCGTGCCGCCAATAGCGCTCGGCAGCCCCGCGACGATGCCGGCGAAGATGATCAGGGAAATACCGTTACCCACGCCGCGCTCGGTGATCTGCTCGCCGAGCCAGACCAGCAGCATGGTGCCACTGACCAGGGTCAGGGTGGCGATGAAGACGAAGGCGATGCCGGGGGCGAACACCAGCGGCGAACCGCCGACCGACTGACCCTGCAGTGCGATCGACACGCCCAGCGCCTGGACCAGGCCCAGGCCGAGTGTGCCGTAGCGGGTGTACTGGGTGATCTTGCGCCGACCCGCTTCGCCTTCTTTCTTCAGCTTCTCCAGCGACGGCACCACTGCCGTGAGCAACTGCACGATGATCGCCGCCGAGATGTACGGCATCACGCCCAGGGCAAACAGGGACATGCGCGAGAGCGCCCCGCCGGAGAACATGTTCACCATGCCCAGGATGCCGCCGGAGTTCTGCTCGAAAAGCGCCTTCATGACGTCCACGTCGATGCCCGGCAACGGGATGAATGTCCCGATCCGGTACACCACGAGCACCATGATGACGAAGAAAATACGTTGCCGGAGCTCGGTCAAACGACCGGCCCCGGCAAGTGCGCCTATCCCTGAGTTTGCCTGTGCCACTCTTTACTCCGCTGAACCACCGGCGGCTTCGATCGCCTGGCGCGCGCCTTTGCTGATCGCCAGACCCTTGACCTGCAGCTTCTTCTCCACGTCACCCTGAAGGATGATCTTGACGCTCTTGACGTCGTTGCGGATCAGGTTAGCGGCCTTGAGCGACGCGAGCGTGACCTCGCCGTCCAGGCGATTGAGTTCCGCAGTACGGATCTCCGCCCGGTACAGCGACTTGGCCGCACGGAAGCCCATCTTCGGCAGACGACGCTGCAAGGGCATCTGACCGCCCTCGAAGCCGGTCTTGTGGAAGCCGCCGGAACGTGACTTCTGGCCCTTGTGGCCGCGACCGCCGGTCTTGCCCAGCCCGGAACCGATACCGCGACCGACGCGGTTGGCGTCCTTGCGGCTACCCTCGGCAGGGGAAAGTTTGTTCAAACGCATTACTTCGCTTCCTGTACGTCGAGCATGTAGTGGACGCGATTGATCATGCCCCGGTTTTCCGGGGTATCGGCCACTTCCACCTCTTGGTGCATACGGCGGATGCCCAGCCCACGAACGCAGGCCTTGTGGGACTCGAGTCGATTGTTCATCGACCGAACCAGGCGCACCCGGATCTTGCCATTAGCCTTCTGACTCATGCCTCATCCCCCAGGATTTCCTCGACACGCTTGCCACGCTTGGCAGCAACCGCTTCCGGCGACTGGATCTGGGAGAGACCATTGATCGTCGCCCGGATCACGTTCATGTGATTGCGGGTCCCGATGCACTTGGCCAGCACGTTACGAACGCCTGCTGCCTCGAAGACGGCACGCATTGCGCCGCCGGCGATGACACCAGTACCTTCCGATGCCGGCTTCATGAACACCCGACCGGCGCCATGACGACCCTTGGTCTGGTAGTGGAGGGTCCCGTCACGGAGCGGCACGTCAATCATGCTGTTGCGTGCACGGTCCATTGCCTTCTGGATAGCGGCCGGCACTTCTTTTGCCTTGCCGTAGCCATAGCCAACTCGGCCTTCGCCATCACCCACCACGGTCAGCGCGGTGAACGAGAACTGGCGGCCACCCTTGACGACCTTGGACACACGGTTGATCGTGACCAGCTTCTCGATCAGGCCTTCGTTCGAGACGTCTTTTGCGTTACGGCTCATTGCTTCACCTCTTTAGAACTTCAGGCCGGCTTCGCGTGCCGCGTCGGCAAGTGCCTTGACACGCCCGTGGTAAATGAAACCCGAGCGATCAAACGCCACGGACTCGATGCCCTTCTCCAGGGCAGCCTTGGCAATGGCCTCGCCCACCTTCTTGGCGGCGGCCACGTTGCCACCGAATTCGCCGTCGGCGAGTACACCCTTGCCTACCGTGGAAGCAGTAGCGATCACCTGACCTTCCGGTGCGAAGACCTGAGCGTAAGTATGGTTGCTGCTCCGGTGCACGCTCAGGCGATGGACGCCGAGCTGCTTGATCTTGGCCCGGGTGCGACGTGCGCGGCGCAGCCGCTGTTTTGTACTTTCATTCATCGCGTCACCCTCGATTATTTCTTCTTGGCTTCCTTACGCAGGATGCGCTCATCCGCGTACTTGACACCCTTACCCTTGTAAGGCTCCGGCGGACGCAATGCCCGTACGTTGGAAGCCACCTGGCCGACCTTCTGCTTGTCCGCGCCACGGATGATGATTTCCGTCGCCGACGGGGTTTCCGCGGTGACGCCGTCCGGCAGCGGGTAATCGATCGGATGCGAGAAACCCAGCTGCAGGTTCAGGGTCCGACCCTGTACCTGAGCGCGGTAACCGACGCCGACCAGTTGGAGCTTGATCTCGAACCCGTTGGCGACACCGTCGACGCTACCCTGTGCCAGGGAACGCATGGTGCCGGCCATCGGAATGTTGTCATCACTGTTCGGTGCGAACCGGATCTCGTTGTCTTCGAAGGTCACGCCGACCGTCGGGTGAACATTCAGGGTCAGCTCACCGTTCTTGCCCTTGAAGGACAGAACCTGGTCTTCGAGCTTGACCTCGACACCCTTGGGGACCGCGACCGGCTTTCGTGCTACTCGACTCATAAATCCCCCAACCGGTTACGAAACAAAGCAGACGACTTCGCCGCCGATATTGCGACGACGTGCTTCACGGTCCGGCATCACACCTTCGGAGGTGGAAACCACGGCAACACCCAGACCACCAAGCACCTGCGGGAGGTCCTCGGCGCCGAAGAACTTGCGCGACCCGGGACGGGAAACGCGGTTCAGCTTTTCGATGACCGGCTTGCCTTCGTAGTAGCGCAGGGTGACCACCAGTGTCGGCTTCTTGTCGCCCTCGACGCGGATGTCGGCGATGTAGCCTTCGTCCTTCAACGTCTCGGCGACTGCCTTCTTGAACTTGGAGGCCGGCATGCGGACCTCCGGCTTGCGCGCGGCCTGGCCGTTGCGGATGCGCGTCAGCATGTCCGCGATCGGATCATTCATACTCATAACGCGTTCTCCTTACCAGCTCGACTTGCGCAGGCCCGGGATTTCCCCGGACATGGCCAGTTGGCGCAGCTTGTTGCGACCCATGCCAAATTTCCGGTAGACGCCCTTCGGACGACCGGTCAGTGCGCAGCGGCGCACCTGGCGGGTGTAGGAAGAATCGCGCGGCAGCTTGGCCAGCGCGGCGGAGGCCGCCATCTTCTCGTCGAACTCCACTTCGGGGTCGGCGACGATCGCGCGCAGCTTGGCGCGCTTGTCGGCATACTGGCGAGCAAGCTTCTGGCGCTTGACCTCGCGAGCAATCATGCTTTTCTTAGCCATAGTCTCGTTTCGTCTCTGTTAACGACGGAAGGGGAAACCGAAGCCGTCGAGCAATGCCCGGGCCTGGTCGTTGTCCTTCGCGGTCGTTGTGATCGTGATATCCATACCCCGGACCTGATCGACCTTGTCGAAGTCGATTTCCGGGAAGATGATCTGTTCGCGAACCCCGAGGCTGTAATTACCACGGCCGTCAAACGACTTCGGGCTCAGGCCACGGAAGTCGCGGATACGGGGGCTCGCCACATGGATCAACCGATCGAGGAATTCGTACATGGTACGTCCCCTGAGGGTGACCTTGACACCCAACGGCATGCCTTCACGGAGCTTGAAGCCCGCGATCGACTTGCGCGCATACGTCACCACCGGCTGTTGACCGGTGATCAGGCCGAGTTCTTCCACTGCGCTATCGATTACCTTCTTGTCACGAGCGGAATCACCCAGGCCCATGTTCAACGTAATCTTGGTCAGCTTCGGAACGGCCATTACGTTGTCGAGTTCGAGCTTCTTGGCGAGCTCGCCACGCAACGTCTTGGAGTAGTATTCCTGAAGTCGAGCCATTTCTCTGTTTCCTGTTAAGCGTCAACGACTTCGCCGTTGGATTTGAAATAACGAACCTTTCGACCGTCTTCAAGCGTCTTGAAGCCGACCCGGTCGCCTTTTTCGGAGGCCGGATTAAACAGCATCACGTTGGAGATATCAATGGGCTTCTCCATTTCGATGATGCCGCCGGTCCGTCCGATCATCGGATTGGGCTTCTGGTGCTTCTTCACCATGTTGACCCCTTCGACGACCACTCGGGCCCCATCTTCAACGACCCGCAGCACGGTGCCACGACGACCATTGTCTTTACCGGTGACGACGACCACGTCGTCACCTTGGCGAATCTTGCGCATCTCGACCCCCTCTTAAATCACTTCTGGCGCGAGCGAGACGATCTTCATGAACTTCTCGCCACGCAGCTCACGGGTGACCGGGCCAAAGATCCGGGTACCGATCGGCTGCAGCTGGGCGTTCAGAAGAACCGCCGCGTTGCCGTCAAAACGGATCAGCGACCCGTCCGGACGACGCACGCCCTTGGCCGTGCGAACAACCACCGCGTTGTAGACCTCGCCCTTCTTGACGCGGCCACGCGGGATCGCGTCCTTCACGGACACCTTGATTACGTCGCCGATCTCGGCGTAACGACGATGCGAGCCGCCCAGCACCTTGATGCACTGGACCTTGCGCGCGCCGCTGTTATCTGCCGAATTCAGCACGGTTTGCATCTGAATCATGACGAAACTCCTTACTCAGCCGAGCGTTCGACAACGCGGACCAGGGTCCAGGTCTTGTTCTTGGAGATCGGACGCGTCTCGCGAACTTCGACGCGGTCGCCCTGGCGACAGGTGTTCTCTTCGTCATGCACCCGCAACTTGCTGGTGCGCGTCATGTACTTGCCGTACAGCGGATGCTGCACGCGACGCTCGACCGCGACCGTAATGGACTTGTCGCCCTTGTCGCTGACAACCACCCCTTCACGGGTGCGGACATTCTTTTCTTCGGATACCGTCGTCATCTCAGGCACGCTCCTTTTCCGCAATCACGGTCTTGATACGAGCAACATTGCGACGCGCTTCCAGCGCCAGGTGGGTCTTCGCCTCCTGGCCCGTGGCATGCTGCATGCGCAGGTTGAATTGCTCGCGCTTGACGGCCAACAGCTCTTCGCGCAGCTCGTCGACGGATTTCTCACGCAATTCTGTTGCCTTCATCACATCACCAACCGTGTTACGAACGTGGTCTTCACAGGCAGCTTGGCGGAAGCGCGTTCGAAAGCTTCGCGCGCCACCTCCTCGCTGACCCCCTCGATTTCGTACAGCATCTTGCCCGGCTGCACCTTGGCAACCCAGTGCTCGACGCTGCCCTTGCCCTTACCCATACGGACTTCCAGGGGCTTCTGGGTAATCGGGGTGTCCGGGAAGATCCGAATCCAGATCTTACCGCCCCGCTTCACGTGACGAGAGATGGCACGACGGCCAGCCTCGATCTGACGGGAAGTAATATTTCCGCGCTCAAGGGTCTTCAGGCCGAATTCGCCGAAGCTCACCTTGTTGCCGTTATTGGCAACGCCGCGATTCTTGCCCTTGAACTGCTTGCGGAATTTTGTACGTTTTGGCAGCAGCATTTTTCAAAGCTCCACTTCAATTCGTTGATCAGGCGGCCGACTTGCCGTCGTCGCTGCCCGGCACACCGAACACCTCGCCTTTGAAAATCCAGACCTTGACACCGATGATGCCGTAGGTGGTCTGGGCCTCTGCCATGCCGTAGTCGATGTCCGCACGGAGCGTGTGCAGCGGTACGCGGCCTTCGCGGTACCACTCGGTACGCGCGATCTCGGCGCCGCCCAGGCGACCCGCCACGTTCACCTTCACGCCGCCCGCGCCAAGACGCATGGTGGTCTGTACCGCCCGCTTCATCGCGCGACGGAACATGACGCGGCGCTCGAGCTGCTGAGCGATGGACTCGGCAACCAGCTGCGCGTCCAGCTCGGGCTTGCGGATCTCCTCGACGGAGACCTTCACCGCACTGCGCTCGAGACCCAGCATCGGGGCGATCTCGGTACGCAGACGCTCGATGTCCTCGCCCTTGCGGCCGATAACGATGCCCGGACGCGCGGTGTGGATCGTGACGGCGGCCGAACGGGCCGGGCGCTCGATCTGTACACGCGAGACCGAGGCGTCCTTCAGACGCTGACGAATGTACTTGCGAGTACGGACGTCCTGCTCGAGGTAGTCGGAAAAATTCTTGTTGTCGGCATACCAGCGAGAGCTCCAGTCGGAGGAGATCCCAAGCCGGAAGCCTACCGGATGTACTTTGTGACCCATGACTGCTCCTTAGCGCTCGCTGACGACGACTTTGATGTGGCTGGTCCGCTTGAGGATCCGCACACCGCGGCCTTTCGCCGCCGCACGGAATCGCTTCAGGGTCGGGCCTTCGTCAACCATGATCTCGGAGATGCAAAGACGATCGACGTCCGCACCTTCGTTGTTCTCGGCATTCGCGATGGCCGACTCGACCACCTTGCGAATGATCGCGGCACCCTTCTTGGTCGAGAACTGGAGGGACTCCAGCGCGTTTGCGACGTTGACGCCACGCACCTGGTCGGCCACCAGACGAGCCTTTTGCGGGGAGATCCGGGCAAACCGGTGTAGTGCTACTGCTTGCATCACGGAGCCTCCTTAACGCTTGGCTTTCTTGTCGGCGGCATGGCCTCGGTAAGTACGCGTCGGTGCGTACTCGCCGAGTTTCTGGCCAACCATGTTCTCGTTGATCAGCACCGGAATGTGCTGACGACCGTTGTGCACCGCGATGGTCAACCCGATCATGTCGGGAAGGATCATCGAGCGGCGCGACCAGGTCTTTATGGGCCGGCGGCTGTTAGCGGCCGCGGCCTCTTCCACTTTTTTCATCAGGTGGTGGTCCACGAAGGGACCTTTCTTGAGTGAACGTGGCACCTTAAAGCCCTCTTATTGCTCTATTTCTTGTTACGACGACGAATGATGTACTTGTCAGTACGCTTGTTCGTACGTGTCTTGTAACCCTTGGTCGGCACGCCCCAGGGCGTAACCGGATGACGACCGCCGGAGGTCCGACCTTCACCACCGCCGTGCGGGTGATCGACCGGGTTCATGACGACACCACGGACGGTCGGACGGACGCCGCGCCAGCGCTTGGCGCCGGCCTTGCCGAGCTGGCGAAGGCTGTGCTCCTGGTTGGAAACCTCGCCCACCGTGGCACGGCACTCGGAGAGCACCTTGCGCATCTCGCCGGAACGCAGGCGGATGGTGGCGTAGGAACCGTCCCGAGCAACCAGCTGGACGGCGCCGCCGGCACTACGTGCCAGCTGGGCGCCCTTGCCCGGCTTGAGCTCGACCGCGTGGATGGTGGTACCAACCGGGATCGAGTACAGCGGCAGGGCGTTGCCCGGACGAATCGGGGCATCCACGCCGGAAACGATCGCCTGACCCACCTCGACACCACGCGGCGCGATGATGTAACGACGCTCACCGTCGGCGTACTTCAGCAGCGCGATGTGCGCCGAGCGGTTCGGATCGTGCTCAATGCGCTCAACCTGGGCGGGAATGCCGTCCTTGATGCGCTTGAAGTCGATCTTGCGGTAGTGCTGCTTGTGACCACCACCGATGTGACGGGTGGTGATCCGGCCGGCGTTGTTACGCCCGCCCGAGCCGTGCTTCTTCTCGAGCAGCGGCGCGTAGCCCTTGCCCTTGTAGAGCTTGGAGCGATCTACCTCGACGACGCCACGGCGACCCGGAGAAGTCGGTTTTGCAACTTTCAAAGCCATGAGTTGAATCCCCTACTGTTTAGCCGGCCGCGCCGAAATCGATGGTCTGACCTTCGGCGAGCGTGACGTAGGCCTTCTTGGTGTCGGCACGCCGACCCGGCATGCCACGGAACCGGCGGGTCTTGCCACGCTGGTTGACCACCTGAACGGCCTCGACGTTGACCTCGAACACCTGCTCGACCGCCGCCTTGATCTGCGGCTTGGAGGCGGAGGTCGCCACCTGGAACACGTACTGGTTGAACTCGCCGGCGCGGGCGGTCTTTTCGGTGACCACCGGGGCGCGCAGCACGTCGTAAAGCTTTTCCGAATTCATGACAGCCACTCCTCAACCATCTTCAGCGCGCCCTGGGTGATGACGACCTTGTCGGCGTCCACCAGGCTGACCGGATCCAGCGTGCCGGCCGTGCGGTAACCCAGCTCGATCACGTTGCGCGAACCCAGCAGCAATGCCTCATCCATTGCCTCGGTGACGATCAGGCGCTTGCCTTTCTCGACGCCGAGGTCGTTGAGTGCCTTGATGACCTGCTTGGTCTTGGGCGCCTCGACGGTGAGCGACTCGACCACGACCAGGCGGTCCTGGCGCAGCAGCTCGGAGAAGATCGAACGCATCGCGGCGCGGTACGCCTTGCGATTCATCTTCTGCGAGAAATCACGCGGACGGGCGGCAAAGGTGACACCACCGGTGCGCCAGATCGGCCCACGGGTGGTGCCGGCACGGGCGCGGCCCGTGCCCTTTTGACGCCACGGCTTGGTGTTGCCACCGGAGACTTCGGCGCGACTCAGCTGACGCTTCGTTCCGGCGCGACCACCGGCCAGGTACGCGACCACGGCCTGGTGGACCAGCGCTTCGTTGTATTCCCGGCCGAAGACCTGCTCGGAGACATTCAGCGCGGAACCGTTCTTGACTTGGATATCCATACCTGACGACCTCACGCTTTGATCTTGACCGACGGACGAACGAGCACGGCGCCACCGGTGGCGCCCGGAACGGCACCCTTCACCAGCAGCAGACCGTTCTCGACGTCAACGCGAACCACCTTGAGGTTCATCGCGGAGACGCGCTCGTCACCCATGTGGCCGGCCATCTTCTTGCCCTTGAACACGCGGCCCGGGGTCTGGTTCTGACCGATGGAACCCGGCACACGGTGGGACAGGGAGTTACCGTGAGTGGCGTCCTGGGTACGGAAGTTGTGACGCTTCACCGTGCCGGCGAAGCCCTTACCCTTACTGGTGCCGGTGACATCAACGGACGGCACGTCGTTGAAGATCTCGACCGTGATCTCGTTACCCGCTTCGTAGTTACCGAGCACGTCGGCATCAACGCGGAACTCGCGCACGGTACGACCGGCAGCGACCGACGCCTTGGCGAAGTGACCCGCCATCGGCTTGGTCACCCGATTCGGGCGGCGCTCGCCTACGGTTACCTGCAGGGCGGTGTACCCGTCGACATCATCAACTTTCTTCTGAGTCACACGGTTCGGCTCGACCTCGATGACGGTCACCGGCGTGGAAGCGCCAGACTCGTCAAACACTCGGGTCATGCCGACCTTACGACCGACAACACCTAAAGCCATTGTTATTTCCTCTTATGCACTTCGACGCCGATTTCGATTGACCGGATCGCCGGAAAAAACCAGCCCGACGCGGTTTGAGCACGCATCGGGCTGAACAAGAGCGCGGCACTATAACAGAAAACGCGCCGGGCCAAAAGGCTTTTGGCCGGCGCGTTTCAGTTGGCTTGCGGGCGGATCAGTTCAGACGAATCTGGACATCCACGCCGGCGGCCAGGTCAAGCTGCATCAACAGGTCAACCGTCTTGTCGGTCGGGTCGACGATGTCGAGTACGCGCTTGTGGGTGCGGATCTCGTACTGGTCGCGCGCGTCCTTGTTGACGTGCGGCGAGGTCAGCACGGTGTACCGCTCCTTGCGGGTCGGCAGCGGGATCGGGCCCTTGATCCGCGCGCCACTGCGGCGCGCGGTCTCGACGATCTCCGCGGTCGAACGGTCGATCAGACGGTGATCGAAGCTCTTCAGCCGGATGCGAATCGTTTGTCCTGACATACTTAATTACTCGATGATCTTGGAAACGACGCCGGCGCCGACGGTGCGGCCGCCTTCGCGGACAGCAAAGCGCAGACCTTCTTCCATCGCGATCGGCGCGATCAGCGTGACGGTCATCGCCACGTTGTCCCCCGGCATGACCATCTCGGTGCCTTCCGGCAGCTCGCAAGCGCCGGTCACGTCGGTGGTACGGAAGTAGAACTGCGGGCGGTAGCCGTTGAAGAACGGGGTGTGCCGACCACCCTCTTCCTTCGACAGAACGTAGACCTCGGCCTCGAACTGGGTGTGCGGCTTGATGGTGCCCGGCTTGCAGAGAACCTGACCACGCTCGACTTCGTCGCGCTTGGTGCCACGCAGCAGAACGCCGATGTTGTCGCCGGCCTGGCCCTGGTCGAGCAGCTTGCGGAACATCTCGACACCGGTAACGACGGTCTTCTGAGTGTCCTTCAGACCGACGATCTCGATCTCTTCGCCGGTCTTGACGATGCCGCGCTCGACACGACCGGTCACTACGGTGCCGCGGCCGGAGATGGAGAACACGTCCTCGACCGGCATCAGGAAGGCACCGTCGACGGCGCGATCCGGCTCGGGGATGTAGTCGTCCATGGCCTCGACCAGCTTGACGATGGCCGGGGCGCCGATTTCGGAGGTGTCACCTTCCAGCGCCTTGAGGGCCGAACCGGTGATGATCGGAGTGTCGTCGCCCGGGAAGTCGTACTGGGAGAGGAGGTCACGGACTTCCATCTCGACCAGCTCGAGCAGCTCCGGATCGTCGACCATGTCGGCCTTGTTCAGGAACACGACGATGAACGGAACGCCAACCTGACGCGAGAGCAGGATGTGCTCACGGGTCTGCGGCATCGGGCCGTCAGCGGCGGAAACCACCAGAATCGCGCCGTCCATCTGGGCGGCACCGGTGATCATGTTCTTGACGTAGTCGGCGTGACCCGGGCAGTCGACGTGGGCGTAGTGACGCTTGTCGGACTCGTACTCGACGTGAGAGGTCGAGATCGTGATGCCACGAGCCTTCTCTTCCGGCGCCTTGTCGATCTGATCGAACGCCATGCCCTGGCCACCGTAGGTGGTGGACATCACGTGCGTGATCGCCGCGGTCAGCGTGGTCTTGCCGTGGTCTACGTGACCGATCGTGCCGACGTTTACGTGCGGCTTGGAACGTTCAAATTTTTCTTTGGACATGTCTTACATCCTCAACTGGAAACAAATTCAGGAGATCGCGGCGTTATCAGGAATTACCCTTGATGACTTCCTCGACCACGCTCTTCGGGGCCTCGGCATAACGACCGAACTCCATGGAGTAGGTCGCACGGCCCTGGGTCGCGGAGCGCAGGTCGGTGGCGTAACCGAACATCTCGGACAGCGGCACTTCGGCCTTGATCTGCTTGCTGCCGCCGTGCACGTCTTCCATGCCCTGCACCATGCCGCGGCGCCGGTTGACGTCGCCGATGACGTCACCCATGTACTCTTCCGGGGTCTCGATCTCGACCTTCATCATCGGCTCGAGCAATACCGGGTTGGCCTTGGCGCAGCCTTCCTTCGTGGCCATGGAGCCAGCCACCTTGAATGCCATCTCGTTCGAGTCGACCTCGTGGTACGAGCCATCGTACAGCGTGACCTTGACGTCGACCATCGGGTAACCGGCGATGACGCCGTTCTGCAGCTGCTCTTCCGCGCCGCGCTCAACCGCCGGGATGTATTCCTTCGGGACCACGCCGCCGACGATCTTGTTCTCGAACGCGAAGCCACCGCCTTCTTCCATCGGCTCGATGCGCAGCTTGACGTGACCGTACTGACCACGACCGCCGGACTGACGCACGAACTTGCCTTCCTGCTCGACCGTGCCGCGAATCGTCTCGCGGTAGGCGACCTGCGGCTTGCCGATATTCGCCTCGACCTTGAACTCGCGGCGCATGCGGTCGACCAGGATGTCCAGGTGCAGCTCGCCCATGCCAGAGATGATGGTCTGACCGGACTCCTCGTCGGTGCGGACACGGAAGGACGGATCCTCCTGCGCCAAACGCCCGAGGGCCTGCGACATCTTTTCCTGGTCGGACTTGGTCTTCGGCTCGACGGCCACCGCGATGACCGGCTCCGGGAACTCCATGCGCTCCAGGATGATCGGGCTGCTCGGATCGCAGAGCGTTTCGCCGGTAGTGACGTTCTTCAGACCGACGGCCGCGGCGATATCACCGGAATAGACCGACTTGATCTCCTCGCGGGAATTGGAGTGCATCTGGAGAATACGGCCGATGCGCTCGCGGTTGCCACGAGTGGAGTTCAGAACGGCGTCGCCGGCGTTGACGCTACCGGAGTAGACCCGGAAGAAGGCCAGCGAGCCGACGAACGGGTCGGTCATGATCTTGAACGCCAGCGCCGAGAACGGCTCGTTGTCGCCGGTTTTCCGGTAGGCCTCGGTGCCGTCCGGCAGCTCGCCCTTGATGTCCGGCACTTCGGTCGGAGCCGGCAGGAACTCGATGACGGCATCAAGCAGGCGCTGCACGCCCTTGTTCTTGAACGCGGTACCACAGAGCGCCGGGATGATGTCATTCTCAAGCGTGCGCTGACGCAGACCCTGCTTGATCTCGTCGTCGCTCAGCTCGCCGTTCTCGAGGTACTTCTCCATCAACTCTTCGGAGGCCTCGGCAGCGGCCTCGACCATCTGCTCTCGATAGGTCTCGGCGTCGTCCTGCAGCTCTGCCGGAATGTCCCGCTCGTCATAGGTCATGCCCATGTCGTCGGTGTTCCAGTAGATCGCCTTCATGCGGATCAGGTCGACCACGCCCTGGAACTCGTCCTCGGCACCAATCGGGATCACGACCGGCACCGGAACCGCACCGAGGCGCTTCTTCAGCTGGTCCATGACACGGAAGAAGTCGGCGCCCTGGCGGTCCATCTTGTTGACGAACGCCAGGCGCGGGACACGGTACTTGTTCGCTTGCCGCCAGACCGTCTCCGACTGCGGCTGGACGCCGCCGACCGCGCAGAGAACGAAGACCGCACCGTCGAGCACACGCAGGGAACGCTCCACCTCGATGGTGAAGTCGACGTGCCCGGGGGTGTCGATGATGTTCAGGCGGTGCTTCTGGAACTGCTGGTCCATGCCCTGCCAGAACGCGGTGGTCGCAGCGGAGGTGATGGTGATGCCACGCTCCTGTTCCTGCTCCATCCAGTCCATCGTGGCGGCGCCTTCATGGACCTCACCGATCTTGTGGGACACACCCGTGTAGAACAGGATGCGCTCGGAGGTCGTGGTTTTGCCGGCATCGATGTGGGCCATGATGCCGAAGTTGCGATAGCGCTCGAGCGGAGTCGTACGGGACACGAAAAGTACCTCTTAAATAAAGCGTCGGGTTACCAGCGGAAGTGCGCGAAGGCCTTGTTGGCCTCGGCCATGCGGTGCGTGTCTTCACGCTTCTTCACAGCGGAACCACGACCTTCGGCAGCGTCCGACAGCTCACCGGCCATCTTCTGGGCCATGGTCTTCTCGCCACGCTTGCGGGCGGCCTCGATCAACCAGCGCATGGCCAGTGACGAGCGACGCACCGGGCGAACCTCGACCGGCACCTGGTAGGTCGCACCACCAACACGGCGGGACTTGACCTCGACCGACGGGGCGACGTTTTCCAACGCCTTCTCGACGACCTCGACCGGGTGACCCTTGCCCTTGGACTCGATCATGTCCATCGCGTCATACAGCAGACGCTCGGCAACAGCCTTCTTGCCGCTGAGCATGATCATGTTGATAAATTTCGCGACGGTGACGTTGCCGAATTTCGGATCCGGCAGAATCTCGCGCTTGGGGACTTCTCTTCTACGGGGCATCTCAAATCCTACCGTTGATTAGCTCTTCGGACGCTTGGCGCCGTACTTGGAACGACCCTGACGGCGCTTCTCGACACCCTGGGTATCGAGGCTGCCGCGGACGACGTGATAGCGCACACCCGGGAGATCCTTTACACGACCGCCGCGGATCAGCACGACCGAGTGCTCCTGCAGGTTGTGACCTTCACCACCGATGTAACCGGTGACCTCGTAACCCGACGTCAGGCGCACACGGGCAACCTTACGCAGGGCCGAGTTCGGCTTCTTCGGGGTGGTGGTGTAAACGCGCGTGCAAACGCCGCGACGCTGGGGGCAGCGCTCCAGCGCGGGCACGCTGGTCTTTTCGACCATGCGCTTGCGCGGCTTGCGCACTAGCTGATTGATAGTAGCCATGTATCCGTATTCTCCGACCAAAAACTAGCACGACGGGCACAGTTGCCCGCCGTAAAGGGCAGTGATTCTATGCAGTTGCCGCGTTGCTGTCAACGCAAGCTCACTCCTCGTTGCCATTCTCCTCGGCAGTCACCTCGACCTCGGCGGCTTCAGCCGGCGCACCGAACAGGTCGTTGGCCTGATCGAGCGCGGCGTGACGCCGACGGCGACGCTCCTCGTGGTGCGCCAGACCGGTGCCCGCGGGGATGAGGCGACCGACGATGACGTTCTCCTTGAGGCCACGCAGCTCGTCGCGGCCGCCGCGGGTGGCGGCATCCGTGAGCACCCGAGTGGTCTCCTGGAACGACGCCGCGGAGATGAACGACTCGGTCACCAGGGAAGCCTTGGTGATGCCGAGCAGCATCGGCTCGGACTTCGCCGGGAACTTGCCGTCCTTCTCGAGTGCCGCGTTCTCCTCGACCAGCCGCGCCTTGTCGACCTGGTCACCACGCAGGTAACCGGAGTCACCCGACTCGACGATCTCGACCTTGCGCAGCATCTGACGAACGATCACCTCGATGTGCTTGTCGTCGATACCGACGCCCTGCAGGCGATAGACGTCCTGGATTTCCTTGACGATGTAGTTCGCCAGGTCCGCGATACCACGCAGACGCAGGATGTCGTGCGGTGCGAGTTCGCCATCGGCGATGATCTCGCCACGCTCGACGTGCTCGCCCTCGAAGACGTTGATCACACGATACTTCGGGATCAGCTCTTCGTGCTGCTCGCCGTTCTCGTCGGTGATCACCAGCCGCTGCTTGCCCTTGGTTTCCTTGCCGAAGCTGACCGTACCGGTGTGCTCGGCCAGGATCGCGGGCTCCTTGGGCTTGCGGGCCTCGAAGAGATCCGCGACACGCGGCAGACCGCCGGTGATGTCGCGGGTCTTCTGTGACTCCTGCGGGATACGTGCCACGACGTCACCCACCTGCACCTCGGCACCATCGTTGATACCGATGATCGCGCCGGCCGGCAGGACGTAGATCGCGGGAATCTCCGTGCCCGGCAGGTTGACGGGGCTGCCGTCACCATCGGTCAGGGCGATCGCCGGACGCAGATCCTTGGCGGTGCCGGAACGCTGCGACGGGTCGATGATGATCTGCGAGGACAGGCCCGTGATTTCGTCGGTCTCGGTCTTTACCGACTGACCATCGACGAAGTCCGAGAAGCGGGCGAAGCCTTCTACCTCACTGACAACCGGGTGCGTGTGCGGATCCCAGTTGGCCAGCGTGGTGCCGGCGTCGACCTTCTCACCGTCCTTGACGCGGATGACCGAGCCGTAGGGGACCTTGTAGCGCTCGCGCTCACGGCCCTGCTCGTCCAGCACACCCAGCTCACCGGAGCGGGTAACGGCTACCAGGTCGGCGTCACGGTTCTTGACCGTACGCAGGTTGTGCAGGCGAACCGTACCGGTGGCCTTGTTTTCCACGGAACTGGCCGCGGCCGAACGGGAGGCCGCCCCACCGATGTGGAACGTCCGCATGGTCAGCTGCGTGCCCGGCTCGCCGATGGACTGGGCCGCCATGACACCGACCGCCTCGCCGAGGTTGACCGGCTCGCCGCGCGCCAGGTCACGCCCGTAGCACTTGGCACAGACGCCGTGGCGTGCTTCACAGGTGATCGCCGAGCGGACCCAGACCTCGTCGATGCCTGACTGCTCGATCCGCGCAACCATCGCCTCGTCGATCAGCGTGCCGGCCGGCAGCAGGACTTCCTCGGAGCCCGGCACGACCAGGTCCTTGGCAGTCACGCGACCCAGGATCCGGTTGCCCAGACCCTCGACCACGTCGCCACCCTCGATCACGGCGGTCATCTTCAGACCGTCGGTGGTGGTGCCGCAGTCGTCGGAGGTGACCACCAGATCCTGTGCCACGTCGACCAGGCGACGGGTCAGGTAACCGGAGTTCGCGGTCTTCAGGGCGGTATCCGCCAGACCCTTACGGGCGCCGTGGGTCGAGATGAAGTACTGCAGTACGTTCAGACCCTCGCGGAAGTTCGCGGTGATCGGCGTCTCGATGATCGAACCGTCCGGCTTGGTCATCAGGCCACGCATGCCGGCCAGCTGCCGGATCTGCGCCGCCGAACCCCGGGCACCGGAGTCCGCCATCATGAAGATGGCGTTGAACGAGTTCTGCCTGACGTCGTTACCTTCCTTGTCCTTGACGGTATGCGCACCCAGCTGCTCCATCATCGAACGGGAGATGGAGTCGTTGGCGCGCGACCAGATGTCAACGACCTTGTTGTAACGCTCCTTCTCGGTCACGAGACCCTGACCGTACTGGTCCTGGATCTCCTTGACCTCGGCCTCGGCCGCCGCCAGTTCGGCATCCTTGGATTCCGGGACAATCATATCGTCGGAACAGATGGAGATGCCCGAGCGGGTGGCGTACCGGAAGCCCGTGTACATCAGTTGGTCGGCGAAGACCACGGTGTCCTTCAGGCCCAGGTGACGGTAGACGTAGTTGAGCAGGGCCGAGATCGGCTTCTTGCCCATATCCTTGTTGATCTGCGCGAAGGGAATGCCCTCCGGCACGATCCGGTACAGCAGGGCCCGGCCGACGGTCGTCTCGACGATCGCCGTCTTGGACTCGACCGTGCCGTCTTCCTCGCGAGTCCAGTCGGTGATCCGAACGCGCACCAGCGCGCCCAGCTCGACCTGACCGTTGTCGTAGGCGCGCTGCACCTCGTCGAGGTCCGCGAAGATCATGTCTTCGCCACGCGCATTCACCTTGGAACGCGTCATGTAGTAGATGCCGAGCACGATGTCCTGCGACGGCACGATGACCGGCTCGCCGGAGGCCGGCGACAGGACGTTGTTGGTCGACATCATCAGCGCGCGGGCTTCCGACTGCGCCTCGAGCGACAGCGGCACGTGCACGGCCATCTGGTCACCGTCGAAGTCGGCGTTGTAGGCCGAGCAGACCAGCGGGTGCAGCTGGATCGCCTTGCCCTCGATCAGGGTCGGCTCGAACGCCTGGATACCCAGACGGTGCAGGGTCGGCGCGCGGTTGAGCAGCACCGGGTGCTCGCGGATCACTTCCTCGAGCACGTCCCAGACCTCGGCACCCTCGCGCTCGACCAGCTTCTTGGCCGCCTTGATGGTGGTGGCGAGACCACGACGGTGGAGCTTGCCGAAGATGAACGGCTTGAACAGCTCGAGCGCCATCTTCTTGGGCAGGCCGCACTGGTGGAGACGCAGGGTCGGGCCGACCACGATGACCGAACGGCCCGAGTAGTCGACGCGCTTGCCCAGCAGGTTCTGGCGGAAGCGGCCTTGCTTGCCCTTGATCATGTCGGCGAGCGACTTCAGGGGACGCTTGTTGGTGCCGGTGACCGCGCGACCGCGACGACCGTTGTCCAGCAGCGAGTCGACCGACTCCTGCAGCATGCGCTTCTCGTTGCGCAGGATGATGTCCGGCGCGTTGATCTCGAGCAGGCGCTTGAGGCGGTTGTTGCGGTTGATGACCCGGCGATAGAGGTCGTTGAGGTCACTGGTCGCGAACCGACCGCCGTCCAGCGGTACCAGCGGACGCAGGTCAGGCGGCAGGACCGGCAGCTGGGTCAGGACCAGCCATTCCGGGCGGTTGCCGGAAGAGCGGAACGACTCGAGCAGCTTCAGGCGCTTGGTGATGCGCTTGATCTTGGTCTCGGAACCGGTCTCGGCCAGTTCGTCGCGCAGCTTGAGGATCTCGTCGTCCAGCACGATCTCCTTGAGGAGCTTCTGGATCGACTCGGCACCCATGCCGGCCTCGAACTCGTCGCCAAACTGCTCGAGCGCCTCGATGTACATCTCGTCGGTGAGCAGATCGCCCTTGTTCAGGGTGGTCATGCCCGGATCGGTGACGATGAAGGCCTCAAAGTACAGCACCCGCTCGATGTCGCGCAGCGTCATGTCGAGCAGCAGGCCGATACGGCTCGGCAGCGACTTCAAGAACCAGATGTGCGCTACCGGGCAGGCCAGCTCGATGTGGCCCATGCGCTCGCGGCGGACCTTGGAGAGCGTGACCTCGACGCCACACTTCTCGCACACCACGCCGCGGTGCTTGAGGCGCTTGTACTTGCCGCAGAGGCACTCGTAGTCCCGTACCGGGCCGAAGATCTTGGCGCAGAAAAGGCCATCGCGCTCCGGCTTGAAGGTGCGGTAGTTGATGGTCTCCGGCTTTTTCACTTCGCCGAACGACCAGGAACGGATCATCTCCGGGGAGGCCAGCGAGATACGGATGTGGTCGAAGTCCTCTTCGCCGACCTCGTGGTTCATCAGATTAAGCAATTCTTTCATTGACTACCTGCCTAACGTGTTCTGTCACACGGCACCATGGACCCGGGCACCCGCCCGGTTGGCCCATGCCCCGGAAATCACTCGTCGTCTTGTTCCAGCTCGATGTTGATCCCGAGCGAACGGATCTCCTTCAACAGCACGTTGAAGGACTCCGGCATGCCCGCGTCCATACGGTGATCGCCATCGACGATGTTCTTGTACATCTTGTTCCGGCCGTCGACGTCGTCGGACTTGACCGTCAGCATCTCCTGCAGCGTGTACGCCGCACCGTACGCCTCCAGTGCCCAGACCTCCATCTCGCCGAAGCGCTGGCCGCCGAACTGCGCCTTGCCGCCCAGCGGCTGCTGGGTGACCAGACTGTACGGGCCGGTCGAACGCGCGTGCATCTTGTCGTCGACCAGGTGGTTGAGCTTCAGGATGTACATGTAGCCGACGGTGGTCTGACGCTCGAACGGCTCGCCACTGCGACCGTCGTACAGCTGCACCTGGCCGTTCTCCGGCATCTCGGCGAGCTTGAGCATGTGCTTGACCTCGTCCTCGACCGCGCCGTCGAACACCGGAGTCGCCATCGGAACGCCCTTTTTGAGGTTGCCGGCCATCTCGATCAGCTCGTCGTCGGTCAGGCTGTCGAGGTCCACGGTCGGCTCGTCCCGGTGGTTGTAGACCTTGTCGAGGAACGCGCGCAACTCCTTGATCGCCTTTTCGCGCTCGAGCTTGAGGCGCTTCTCGATCTGGTGACCCAGACCGCGAGCCGCCAGGCCCAGGTGCGTCTCGAGGATCTGACCGATGTTCATCCGCGACGGGACGCCCAGCGGGTTGAGGCAGATGTCCATCGGCGTGCCATCTTCCATGTACGGCATGTCTTCCTCGGGCACGATCATCGAGATGACACCCTTGTTGCCGTGACGGCCGGCGAGCTTGTCGCCCGGCTGGATGCGACGCTTGACCGCCACATACACCTTGACCATCTTGAGCACGCCCGGCTGCAGGTCGTCGCCCTGCTGGATCTTGCGCTTCTTGTCCTCGAAGCGCGCCTCGGCGTCGGCCTTCTCGCGCTCGAGCTGCGCCTTGTATTCTTCCAGCGCACCGGCGGCGGCCTCGTCCTCGACGCGGATCTCGAACCACTTGGCCGGATCGACCTTGTTGAGCTGGGCCGCGGTGATCTTGCCGCCGGCCTTCACGCCCGTCGGGCCACCAACGGCGACCTTCCCGAGCAGCAGCTCGCGAACGCGGGCCTGGATGTCGCCCTCGATAATGCGCATGCGATCCTTGAGATCCTTGCGCACCGCGTCGAGATCGGCCTCCTCGATCGAACGGGCCCGGCTGTCCTTCTCGATGCCGTCACGGGTGAAGACACGCACGTCGATGACGGTGCCCTCAATCCCTTGCGGAACGCGAAGCGAGGTGTCCTTCACGTCCGAGGCCTTCTCACCGAAGATGGCTCTGAGGAGCTTTTCCTCCGGGGTGAGCTGTGTTTCGCCCTTCGGCGTCACCTTGCCCACGAGGATGTCGTTCGGGCTGACTTCGGCACCGATGTGCACCACGCCCGCCTCGTCTAGCTTGTTGAGCAGGTTCTCGGCGACGTTGGGGATGTCCGAGGTGATCTCTTCCGCGCCCAGCTTGGTGTCGCGGGCGACGCAGTTGAGTTCCTCGATGTGGATGGTGGTGAAGCGGTCTTCACGCACGACCCGCTCGGACATGAGGATGGAATCCTCGAAGTTGTAACCGTTCCAGGGCATGAAGGCACAGAAGATGTTCTGGCCCAATGCCAGCTCGCCCATGTCGACGGACGGGCCGTCGGCGAGCACGTCGCCCTTCTCGATCCGGTCACCCACCTTCACCAGCGGACGCTGGTTGATGCAGGTGTTCTGGTTCGAACGGGTGTACTTGGTGAGGTTGTAGATATCCACACCGACCTCGCCCTGGGTGGCCTCCTCGGCCTTGACCCGGACCACGACGCGCGAGGCGTCGACACGGTCGACCAGACCGCCGCGCTTGGCAACCACACAGGCGCCGGAGTCGGTCGCGACCACGCGCTCCATGCCGGTGCCGACCAGCGGCTTGTCCGCCTTGAGAGTCGGCACGGCCTGACGCTGCATGTTCGAACCCATCAGGGCGCGGTTGGCGTCGTCGTGCTCGAGGAACGGGATGATCGAGGCCGCCACCGAGACGATCTGCTTGGGCGAGACGTCCATGTACTGGATTTCGGACGGATCGGAGAGCATGAACTCGCCCGACTTGCGTGCCGAGATCAACTCGCCGGTCAGGGTGCCGTCCTCGGCCAGCGGGGCGTTCGCCTGGGCAATGGTGAACTTCTCTTCCTCGTAGGCCGACAGCCAGTCGACGTCGGCGGTCACCTTGCCGTCGACCACCTTGCGGTACGGCGTCTCGAGGAAACCGTAGGTGTTGGTCTGGGCAAACACGGCCAGCGAGTTGATCAGGCCGATGTTCGGGCCTTCCGGTGTTTCGATCGGGCAGACCCGGCCGTAGTGCGTGGTGTGTACGTCACGCACCTCGAAGCCGGCGCGCTCACGGGTCAGGCCGCCCGGCCCGAGCGCGGAGATACGACGCTTGTGCGTGACCTCCGAGAGCGGGTTGTTCTGGTCCATGAACTGCGACAGCTGCGAGGAGCCGAAGAATTCCTTAACCGCGGCCGCGACCGGCTTGGCGTTGATCAGGTCCTGCGGGGTCAGGCCTTCGCTTTCGGCCTGGGTCAGGCGCTCCTTGACGGCGCGCTCGACACGGACCAGGCCGATGCGGAAGACGTTCTCGGCCATCTCGCCCACCGAGCGGATGCGACGGTTGCCAAGGTGGTCGATATCGTCGGTCTTGCCGTTGCCGTTGCGGATGGCGATCAATTCCATCAGCACGTCGAGGATGTCGGACAGGTCGCCGCTTTCCTCGAACCGCTTCTTGGCATCCTCGTTGCCGCCTTCGGCCAGACGACCGAAGTACTTGGCGTCGTAGAGGATGCCCGGACCGGAATCGCCCTCGCGCTCGAGGCGACGGTTGAACTTCATCCGGCCAACCTCGGAGAGGTCGTAACGCTCCTCGGAGAAGAACAGACCATGGAACAGGCCTTCGGCGGCATCCTTGGTCGGCGGCTCGCCCGGACGCATCATCTTGTAGATCTCGACCATCGCTTCGAGCGGGGTGGTCGACGGATCGTTGCGCAGCGTCAGCGACATGTACGGGCCGCGATCGACCTCGTTGTAGTACAGCGTCTTGAACGACTCGATGCCGGCCTTCTGGAAAGTCGCCAGCATCTCCTCGGTGATCTCGTCGTTGGCGTTCGCGATCACTTCACCGCTGTCGGTGTCGACCACGTCCTTGGCCAGCGTACGGCCGACAACGAACTCGGCCGGGACCGGCAGGCTATCGATCTTGGCGTTGTTGAGATCACGCACGTGCTTGGCGGTGATGCGCTTGCCCGCCTTGACCACGGTCTCGCCGTTGACTTCGATATCGAAGGCCGCATCGGTGCCCTTCAGCCGCTCGGGGACCAGCGTGAGGGCCAGCTCCTCGCCGTCGACGCGGAACTCGTCGTGCTCGAAGAAGATGTCCAGCATCTCCTCGTTGTTGTAGCCCAGCGCGCGCAGCAGGATCGACGCCGGGATCTTGCGGCGACGGTCGATGCGAACGTAGACGAGGTCCTTCTGGTCGAACTCGAAGTCGAGCCAGGAGCCGCGGTACGGGATGACCCGCGCGGAGAACAGCATCCGCTTGGAGGTGGTGGTCTTGCCCTTGTCGTGGTCGAAGAACACGCCCGGCGAACGGTGCAGCTGGGAGACGATGACGCGCTCGGTCCCGTTGACGACGAAGGTACCGCTCTCGGTCTGCAACGGGATCTCGCCCATGTAGACATCCTGCTCGCGGATATCCTTGACGACCTTGGAACCCGCCGGGGCTTCCTTGTCATAGATCACCAGGCGCAGCTTGACCCGCAGCGGTGCCGAGTAGGTCAGCCCGCGAATCTGGCATTCGCGCACGTCGAAGGCCGGCTCGCCGAAGTGATAATCGACGTAATCGATTTCAGCATTGCCCGAGTGGCTTGCGATCGGAAACACCGAACCCAGCGCCGCGTGGAGCCCGATGTTGCGGCGCTCCTTCTGCGCCACACCCTGCTGCAGGAAGCCCTCATAGGACTTCACCTGCGTGGTCAACAGATAGGGGACCGGCAGAACCTCGGCACGCTTGCCGAAGTCCTTGCGGATTCGCTTCTTCTCAGTGAATGAATAGCTCATCTACTTTCCTCGTCGGGACAATCTGAGTGTGATCGCCAGCGAACTGGCGATGCACGCCGTGGCGCGCGGGGATCCAATCCCCCTGTGTGGGGCGGCAGCCGGCCGCCCCGGGCAACCTTTCGCGATCAGACCGATAATCCGATCGCGAAAGGACGCCCAACAAGCGCGTAAAGGCCGGCAACCCGAAGGCCACCAGCCTGTACCTGGGTGCTGTGGTTAAGCGACCCTTGCACTCGTTTACTTGAGCTCGACGGAAGCGCCTGCCTCTTCGAGCTTGGCCTTCATGGTGTCGGCCTCTGCCTTCTCGACGCCTTCCTTGATGGTGCTCGGAGCACCTTCGACCAGTTCCTTGGCTTCCTTGAGGCCCAGACCGGTCAGCTCGCGGGTCGCCTTGATGACGGAAACCTTGTTGGAGCCGAACGAGGTCATGACCACGTCGAATTCGGTCTGCTCTTCTGCAGCAGCGGCGCCTTCGCCACCACCGGCTGCCGGAGCGGCGGCAACGGCGGCTGCCGCGCTTACGCCGAACTTCTCTTCCATGTCGGAGATCAGTTCAACGACCTCCATGACGGACATGTTGGAGATCGCTTCGAGGATATCGTCTTTTGTAACTGCCATGATTGAGTACCTGAAAAGTGATGAAAAAGGTTAAGCCGCTTCTTTCTGGTCGCGAATCGCTGCCACGGTACGCACCAGCTTGCCCGAAACCTCGTTGAAGGTACGGGCCAGCTTGGTGACCGGCGCCTGCATGGTCGCCATGAGTTGCGCAAGCGCTTCCTCACGGGTCGGCAGGCTGGCAACGCGTTCAAGAGCGGAAGCCGGGAGGAGTTCGCCACCCAAGGACACGAACTGGACTTCAAGCTGCGACATCTCCTTGGTCGCGTCCTTCATCAGACGCGCCGCGGAGCCCAGGTCGTCCATCGAGAACGCGAGGATGAGCGGGCCACGCAGGGCATCGCTCATGCATTCGTACTCGGTGCCTTCCAGGGCGCGCTTGGCCAGGGTGTTCTTGACGACACGCAGGTAAACACCCTGCTCACGCGCCTTGACGCGAAGCTCGGTGACCTGCGAGACCGTCAAGCCTCGATACTCGACGCCAACCGCCGAGTAGGCCTTGGATGCAACCTCGGCGACTTCTGCGACAACCAACTTCTTGCGATCGAAGGTTAATGCCACGTCTCTTACCTACGGTTGCAAAGGGACAAGCCCTTTTCGTTTGAAACCGATTCGTGCGGTGCACGAATCGCCCTTCTCAACGGCCACCCAGACATGAAATCATCGGGACTCTGACCGTCTGCGCAGGCTTTCTTGATTAAGCGGGAGAGCACGCTCGCCCGCGCCTGCGGTCTTTGACGCCACCGGTAACAATACCGGCAGTCCAAAGAACGTGACCGGCCTCGACACGACGGTCGAGGCCGGTTATTCAGTGAGTTGCGCCGCGGTTATTCCGCGAGCGAACCCTGATCCACCACCAGGCCCGGGCCCATCGTGGTGGAGACGGATACACGCTTCATGTATACGCCCTTGGCCGCGGACGGCTTGGCCTTATTCAGGTCACCGACCAGGGCATTAAGGTTCTCGATCAGCGCCGCCGGCTCGAAATCCACCTTGCCGATGGTGCAGTGGATGATGCCGTTCTTGTCGGTGCGGTAGCGCACCTGACCGGCCTTGGCATTCTTGACCGCGGTGGCCACGTCGGTGGAAACCGTGCCTACCTTCGGGTTCGGCATCAGGCCACGCGGACCCAGGATCTGGCCCAGCTGACCGACCACGCGCATCGCGTCCGGGGAAGCGATGACGACGTCGAAGTCCATGCGACCCTGCTTGATCTCGGCAGCCAGGTCGTCCATGCCGACGATGTCGGCACCGGCTTCGGTGGCGGCCTCGGCGTTCGCACCCTGGGCGAAGACGGCGACACGCACGTCTTGACCGGTGCCACGCGGCAGGACGGTGGACCCACGAACCATCTGGTCCGAACGGCGCGGATCAACGCCCAGGTTGACGGAGACATCAACGGACTCGTTGAACTTGACCGTGGAGACTTCCTTCAGCAGGGCGAAGGCTTCTTCGGCACCGTACTGGCGGTTACGATCGATCTTCTCGGCGATCTGCTTCTGACGCTTGCTCAACTTGGCCATCTCACACACCCTCCACGTTCAGGCCCATACTGCGGGCGCTACCGGCAATGGTGCGCACACGGGCGTCGAGATCCTTGGCCGTCAGGTCCGGCTCTTTGGTCTTAGCAATTTCTTCGAGCTGATCACGGGTAACCGTGCCGACCTTGGTCTTGTTCGGCTCGGCGGAACCGCTCTTGATGCCAACGGCCTTCTTGAGAAGGATCGCGGCCGGCGGGGTCTTCATGATGAAGGTGAACGACTTGTCCTGGTAGACAGTGATCACCACCGGAACGGGAAGACCCGGCTCGATGTTGCCCGACGCGGCGTTGAACTCCTTGCAGAAGCCCATGATGTTGACGCCGTGCTGACCCAGCGCAGGACCGATGGGGGGCGACGGGTTGGCCTGACCGGCAGGCACCTGAAGCTTGATGTAAGCGGAGACTTTCTTAGCCATAATGACCTCTCAAGTGGGTAGTAGCGCCCGGCGCAGGGCCCGGCTCCCCGTGTGTCGACTGATCAGGTCTTCTCGACCTGGTCGAAATTCAGTTCCACCGGAGTGGAACGTCCGAAAATGCTGACCGCAACGCGCAGGCGGCTCTTTTCGTAATTGACTTCCTCGACCGTGCCGGTGAAGTCGTTGAACGGGCCGTCGCAGACACGCACCATCTCGCCGACGTCGAACAGCGTCTTCGGCTTCGGCTTTTCGGTCGAGTCCTTGACCCGGTTGAGGATCTGCTCGGCCTCGCGCTCGGTGATCGGCGTCGGCTTGCCACCGGAATTACCGATGAAGCCCAGCACCCGCGGCACCGACTTGATCAGGTGCCACGCCTCGTCGGTCATGTCGACCTGGACCAGCACGTAACCCGGGAAGAACTTGCGCTCGGAACGACGCTTGACGCCGTCACGCATCTCGACCACTTCCTCGGAGGGAACCAGGATCTCGCCGAACAGATGCTGCAGACCGGCGCGCTCGATGCGCTCGGCAAGCGCCTTCTTGACGCTATTTTCGTACTGTGAGAACGCCTGGACGACGTACCAGCGCATCGCCATGTAAAGCCTCCTAACCGGTAATGCTGCGAACGATCCAACCCAGCAGCGAGTCGACGCCCCAGAGGAACAGGCCGATCAGAATGACGAGCAGGATGACCACGAGGGTCGTCTGCGTCGCTTCCTGACGCGTCGGCCAGACCATCTTCTTGACCTCGAGACGCGAGTCGAAGGTGAACTGCCAGATCGACCGCCCGACAGCCGTGGTGTACGCCACGGCGATCGCGAGCCCCGCACCTGCCACAACAGCCAGGATGCGCAGGAACAACGGCTGGTCATCAAGCAGGTAATAACCCACGATGCCGGCGATGATCAGCAGGATCGCGATCGCGATCTTGGCTGAATCCAGGCCAGACGACGTGGGCTGCACGGACTTTTCCGACATGTTAGGAACTCACGCTTCAAAGACAGCACCCGCCGGCCGGCGAACCGGACCCGGCGGGCACCCCCTGCACGGAAGTGGCAGGGCAGGAGGGACTCGAACCCCCAACCTACGGTTTTGGAGACCGTTGCTCTGCCAGTTGAGCTACTGCCCTAATGTTTTCGCCTACCGCGAAAAAAGAGCGCGAAGTCTATCCGACTCCGCGCCTTGACGCAACCCGTTGCGGGTTACTCGATGATCTTGGAAACGACGCCGGCGCCGACGGTGCGGCCGCCTTCGCGGACAGCAAAGCGCAGACCTTCTTCCATCGCGATCGGCGCGATCAGCGTGACGGTCATCGCCACGTTGTCACCCGGCATGACCATCTCGGTGCCTTCCGGCAGCTCGCAAGCGCCGGTCACGTCGGTGGTACGGAAGTAGAACTGCGGGCGGTAGCCGTTGAAGAACGGGGTGTGCCGACCACCCTCTTCCTTCGACAGAACGTAGACCTCGGCCTCGAACTGGGTGTGCGGCTTGATGGTGCCCGGCTTGCAGAGAACCTGACCACGCTCGACTTCGTCGCGCTTGGTGCCACGCAGCAGAACGCCGATGTTGTCGCCGGCCTGGCCCTGGTCGAGCAGCTTGCGGAACATCTCGACACCGGTAACGACGGTCTTCTGAGTGTCCTTCAGACCGACGATCTCGATCTCTTCGCCGGTCTTGACGATGCCGCGCTCGACACGACCGGTCACTACGGTGCCGCGGCCGGAGATGGAGAACACGTCCTCGACCGGCATCAGGAAGGCACCGTCGACGGCGCGATCCGGCTCGGGGATGTAGTCGTCCATGGCCTCGACCAGCTTGACGATGGCCGGGGCGCCGATTTCGGAGGTGTCACCTTCCAGCGCCTTGAGGGCCGAACCGGTGATGATCGGAGTGTCGTCGCCCGGGAAGTCGTACTGGGAGAGGAGGTCACGGACTTCCATCTCGACCAGCTCGAGCAGCTCCGGATCGTCGACCATGTCGGCCTTGTTCAGGAACACGACGATGAACGGAACGCCAACCTGACGCGAGAGCAGGATGTGCTCACGGGTCTGCGGCATCGGGCCGTCAGCGGCGGAAACCACCAGAATCGCGCCGTCCATCTGGGCGGCACCGGTGATCATGTTCTTGACGTAGTCGGCGTGACCCGGGCAGTCGACGTGGGCGTAGTGACGCTTGTCGGACTCGTACTCGACGTGAGAGGTCGAGATCGTGATGCCACGAGCCTTCTCTTCCGGCGCCTTGTCGATCTGATCGAACGCCATGCCCTGGCCACCGTAGGTGGTGGACATCACGTGCGTGATCGCCGCGGTCAGCGTGGTCTTGCCGTGGTCTACGTGACCGATCGTGCCGACGTTTACGTGCGGCTTGCTACGTTCGAACTTTTCCTTAGACATCGCATCCTCCGCCAACCGGGACAAGCAAATGGGAATGTGGAGCTCATGACCGGATTTGAACCGGTGACCTCGTCCTTACCAAGGACGTGCTCTACCAACTGAGCTACATGAGCAAATATGAGTCGACGGCGTGCCGCCGACGCAATCTCTAACAACAGATACGACCCCGCGGAGGGTCGCGTCGGTCCGTTCCGGAACCGGGTCAGACAACCCGGGTCACAGGACTGGAGCGGGTGATGGGAATCGAACCCACGTCATCAGCTTGGAAGGCTGAGGTTCTACCATTGAACTACACCCGCAGACCGTTTGAATCCCGCAAGCGGTTGCGAGACTCGTCTTGTCTGGTGGTGGGGGCAGGATTCGAACCTGCGAAGGCTGAGCCGGCAGATTTACAGTCTGCTCCCGTTGACCGCTTGGGTACCCCACCCGGGAAGCGCGCCATTCTTCACAAAAAGGACCGGGCTGTCAACACCCGGCCCGCGGCTTGGACATCACGGCAAGGGCGCGCATCGTGATGTCGGCCAACGCCCGCGAAACCACGCTTCGCGAACGTCCTGCCTCTGGTGCCGGCTGTGGGACTCGAACTCACGACCTACCGCTTACAAGGCGGTTGCTCTACCAACTGAGCTAAGCCGGCAATGGGCGCGCATTTTACGCACACGAGCCCCTCTTTGCCAAGCCGACATGCCGCGGGCGACGGGTCAGCGACGCGCTCGCGCCAATCGAACCACGCCGGCGAGCACCAGGTCGGCCTCAAGGCGGTGCTCGAGGGCCGGATCGATCAGGTCAGCCAGTCGATCGGCATCTCCGCCGGCAATGACCGCAAGCAGTGGGCCCTCGTCGGCAAGGCGCTCCTGCCATACGGACAACATCTGGTTCACGCCGGCGGCAATCAGCCAATGACGTCCCAGCTCGATCGCCGTGGCGGTATCGGCCGCCAAACCCAGTCGTCGCGTTGTCTCAGGCACCGGCGCCGCCGTATCACGCGGCTCAGCGAGTGCGCCGGCGCGCTCCAGCGATTCGATCGCCGGGGCCAGCGCGGGCGCCGCCGCGCGCAGGGCCTGCAGCTGGGCACGCCAGCCCGGCAGAATCAGCCCACCGAGGTGCTGACCGTCGGCGGCGAGCACATCCAGGGTGATCGCGGTGCCGGCATTGATGACCGCCAGCGGCCGGTCGGGATGGCGGGCCCGGGCCTCGATCATGGCGCAGAAACGGTCGACGCCGAGGTCGGCGGGCGACTCGTAGGCCACTCGGACGTGGCAGCACTTGCCGGTCACCTCAAGCCAGCGGCACTCGGCCTGCGGGCAGACCTCGGCGATCGCGGTGCCCAGCCAGTCGCGCCGACGTGGCTCGACCACCGAGGCCAGCACGACCTGCTTGGGCGAGCGCCCCTTCTCATCCACCAGCAATGGCTCGAGACGCGTTGCCAGCGCCCCGACGGGATCGGACTCGTTGGCGGCCGGCCAGTCGATGGTGACCGGCTCGACCGTCTTTGGGCTGCGGCGGGCAAGATGTGCCTTGATCCGGCTGTTGCCCGCATCGATGTAACAGTTCACTTCGGTCAGGCCTTCCTTAATAACGTTCAGTATGAGTCGGTCCCGGCGCGCTCGACGAGCACACGCACCCGGTCATGCGTGCCCGCCCGGATCACGCGCCCATCGGCCTGGGCAATCTCCAGATCGCCATCGGGGCGAATCATCCCGGCGATGCCGGTCGCCCGAGCACCATTGCCGTGCTCCACCGCCACCGGCTTGCCGAAACCGTAATGCCGGCGCGAGAGGCGAGCCATCTCGCCCGGCCAGTCGGCGGGGCGAGACATCACGGTCACCGCCGCCTCGACCAGGGCCAGCGCCAGGGCGATGGAATCCCCCCGCCAGCCGTCGCCCGCCTCGCCGATGGCCGATGCCCGATACGCCGCATCCAGCGGGCCGCCAGGCTGGCGCCAGTTGATCCCGACCCCGGCCAGCCAGCAGACCTCGCCACCGAGACGGCGCCGCTCGATCATCAGCCCGCCGAGCTTGCCTTCATTGAGATACAGGTCGTTGGGCCACTTGACGGTCGCCGGCACACCCTGCCCTTGCAGCACCCCGACCAACCGTCCGGCGAGCGCGAGTCCCGGCGGCGCGTCGGGCAACGCCGGACCGGCCGGGACAACCAGCGAGAACCACAGGCCATCGCCCGGTGCGCTCAACCAACGCGCCCCGCGTCGCCCCACCCCGGCGGTCTGTTCTGCCGCCACGACCACGGCAGGGGCAGGCACACCGCCATCGGCCGATTCGACCAAGGCACGCACACGCTCGTTGGTGGAGTCGACACAGTCACGGGCGGACATCATCCAGCCCCGGCGCGCGGCCAATTGCTGCAGCTGCCGGGCAAGCGGGTCGAAATCGAGCGCGGCATCGCGATGCATGACAGACCCCGAAGAAAGCGGGCGAGAGGTGCGCGCCAGCGCATGGCGACATCGGGGTGCCAGAGCGGCAATTGGCCGCCGGCACCCTCAAGTTTTGCGAAACGGGCCCGATTATACTGGCTCGGGCCCACAGAACGAGCCCGCCCGGACAATGCGCGCCCGCCCGCTCGAATTCATCCCGGACCATGCTCGTCACGGGACGAACCACTGAGGAGCCCCTTGGACAAAGCAACCATCATCGGCATCGTCGCGGCCCTGTCCGTCGTGATTCTCGCGATCGGCCTGGGGCAGTACCCGCTCGGGTTCATCAGCATTCCGGGCGCGCTGATCGTGATCGGCGGCACCCTGTCGATCACCCTGGCGATGATCACGTTCCGCCAGTTCGTCCAGTCGTTCGGCGTGGTCAAGCAGGCCTTCATCGACCGGCAGCACAGCCTGACCGGGCTGATCGACGAGATCGAGGAACTGGCTCAGGTCGCACGCCACGACGGCGCGCTGGCCCTGGAAGACCAGGACATCAGCCACCCCTTCATGGAAAAGGGCGTGCGCATGATCGTCGACGGCCAGCCGATGGAAGTGATCGAGCGCACCCTCGATCGCGACATCGAGCTCTCCGAGGAACGCCACGACGGCGGCGTGCAGATGTTCAAGAGCATCTACGACGTGGCCCCGGCCATGGGCATGATCGGCACCCTGGTCGGGCTGGTGCAGATGCTGAGCTCGCTCGATGACCCGTCGAGCATCGGGCCGGCAATGGCCACCGCCCTGCTGACCACCTTCTACGGCGCGCTGATCGCCCAGGCGATCGCCCTGCCGATCATGACCAAGTTGCAGATGCGCGCCACGCAGGAATCCCGCGAGCAGCGCCTGATCCTGGAGGGCATTCGCGGCATCCAGGATGGCATCAACCCCCGCATCCTGCGCGGGCTGCTGGAGACATTCCTGCCCAGCCGCGAACGTCAGGAGGACGACTGAGCCATGGCACGCGCCCGTCGACGCAAGGTCGGGAGTTCCGGCGGCTGGCTGACCACCTACGCCGACATGGTCACGCTGCTGCTGACCTTCTTCGTGCTGATGCTGTCGATCTCGGTGGTCGACGTCGAGCGCTACAAGGCCGTCGCCGAGACCCTGCGCAACTCCTTCGGCAGCCTGCCCAGCGAACAAACGGCCGCCCCGGGGGAATCCGCGGTGGAACTGGCTCCCGGGGCCGCCGATCCCGACAGCACGATCGAGGGGCCACCCCCTACCCAGCTGATCGAGCTGGATGCCCCGCCCACCGCGAACACCCAGGAAGACAACGCCCGCGCGCTGGAGGATCTGCGCCGCCAGCAGCTCGAGGAGCGCGCGACCGAACTGCGCTCGACCATGAGTGATGCGATAGCCGCCGGCGACCTCGAAATCGAGACCACCGACGACACGGTCATCATCCGCATCAAGGAAAACGCCTCGTTCCCCTCGGGCAGCGCCAACATGCAGCGGGCCTTCGAGCCGGTGGTCGACCGGATCGCCGACGACCTGGTCGACAGCGACGACCGCATCGTGGTCACCGGCTACACCGACGACGTGCCAATCCGCTCGGGTCGGTTCCGTTCCAACTGGGACCTGTCGGCCGCCCGGGCCGTCAGCGTGCTGATGTCGCTACGCGACCAGGGCATCGACGCAAACCGGCTCTCGGCGCGCGGCATGGGAGAGAACAATCCCATCGCGCCCAATGACAGCGAGGCCAGCCGCGCACTCAACCGACGCGTCGAGATTGCCCTGATCCCGACCTGGGCGGATGTCGACAAGCCCCAGCTCGACGGCCAGCCCATCGACTAGGGAAACTCTGCACGAATGCCATGCCACTCTGGCTCGGCGAGTCGTTCGTGATCAAGGCGCGATGTCGCCGGCGTGCCGGTGGCCACGTCAAGACATCGCAACGCGGAGCACGGGCGACTCGCCAAGCCCCGCAGGGCGCGCCTTGAGCCGGGCATCTGCGGCGTTGTCGTCCTTGGAAAGGGAACAACCCTTCCGCGGCGGACGAGCGCCTTGCATCTGCCCGGCTCAAGGCGCGCAGAGCGGTATGGCATTCGTGCAGAGTTTCCCCAGGAAAATCCGACCTCAGGCCGTCGTGGAACGGGGCGCCAGCCAGTCGGCGAAACGCGCCTCGGTCTTTATATCCCCCGCGGCGCGCTCCAGGCGATGCTGGTTGAGACACTCGGACGCCAGCGTCAGCGTCATCTCCAGCAACCGCCCCTGGCGGAAGACGTGCAGGGCCAATTGGTCGCCGGCGCGGTGGCGGGCGATGCGCTCGCTCCAGTTGCCGCCGTTCACGGCAAAGCCATCGATCGCAATGATGCGATCATCAACCGCGAGACCCGCGGCCGCCCCCGGACGATCCTCGAACACCAGCGCCACGCGCGCCGCCTGCGGATCGCGTTCATCGACCCGAATGCCGGCATCCGGCCCACCCTGCTCGGCGCGGGGCACCATGGCCACGCCGAAACGCGCCAGCAGCCCGGCGACGTCCAGCATCGCAGTCGAGCGCAGGGCGCGGTCGAAGAACTCACCCATCGGTTCACCCATCGCCGACTCGATCAGCGCCTCGACCTGCTCACCCTCGAGCAGCGGTTGATCCCCGTGGTGCTCCCACAGGCGGCGCATCACGTCCATCAGGCTCGCGCCGCGCTCGCGCAGCATCAGATCGAGCATCAACGCCACGATCGCCCCGCGGGTGTAGTAGCTGACGATCGCGTTCACCGCGTTGGCATCCTGCTGGTAGAAGCGCGTCCAGGCGTAGAAGCTCGACTCCTCCAACGTCTGGCGCGACCACCCCTTGCCGCGCATGGCCCGATTGATGGTTTCCGCCAGGGCGGCGAGGTACTGGGTCTCGTCGATGAGGCCGGCATGACGCACCAGCCAGTCATCGAAGTAACTGGTGAAGCCCTCGAACACCCACAGCAGGCGCGTATGCGCCGGGCGGTCGAGCGGCAGACCGGCGAACGCCGCCGGGCGGATCCGCTTGACGTTCCAGTTATGGAAATATTCGTGGGCGCACAGGCTCAGGAAACGCTGATATTCCTTGCTCACCCCAGCGGCCGTCACCGAGGGCAGGTAGGCCCGCGGGAAGATCAGCGCGGTGGAATCGCGGTGCTCCAACCCGCCGAAACCGGACTCGTCGAGGGCCACCAGAAACAGGTACTCGTCGAAGGGCGCGCCGTCGAACAGTTCGATCTCGGTCTCGCAGATGCGCGCGACATCGGCGGCGATCCGGTCGAAGTCGGTCTCGGGCAGGGCGTTGGTGAACACCATGCGATGCAGCACGCCACCGGCGGTGAACTGGCGCTCGACGAAATCGGCGATCTCGACCGGGTGGTCGATCAGGGCCTCGTAGCCGGCGGCAGCGAAATCGCCGAAGCCCCGCTCGTCGACGGCAATTGCCGGCAGGGTGGTCGCCACGCGCCATTCCTCGGGCAGATCCTGACCGTCGATCACCACCTCGTGGCGCGCCTGCTCGGCGCCGTGCACCCGCAGGAAGACGCTGGTGCCGTTGAAGAATACGTGGCTCGAGTCGACGTGCGCGCTGCGCACCGAGAAGTCGGCGCAGTAGACCCGGTAGTGCACCGCCACCGGCTCGTCGCTCGCGGCCAAGTCCCAGGTCTGCTGGTCGACCGGGGTGATTGCCACCCGCCGACCGCGGGCGTCCTCGGCGTGCTTGCCCACCAGGTGGCGGGCGAAGTCACGCACCAGGTAGCTGCCCGGGATCCACGCCGGCAGGCTCAAACGATAGCCCTCGTCGCTGGCCGGCAGGCGCAGGGTCGCGTCGAGGTAGCGGCTGTGATAGCCGGCAAACTCGATCCGGTAGAACGGTTCGACCCGGGAGACGTTCTGGGGGGCGGTCTCGGTGACGGCAGCGGATTGGCTCATCAGGACTCCTGACTCGACTCTTGGTCCGGCAGATCGGGCACCGACGAATCCTTGGTCATCAGGTGGTGGCCACCCGGGTGGACGCGACCATGCTTGATCTCGTCGGGGTGCGCCTCGCGCACCAGCCCGACCCGGGCGGTGAAGTGCAGGCGAAAGCCGGCCAGCGGGTGGTTGAGATCGACCTTCACGGTCTGGTCGCCTACCTCGAGGATCAGCATCTCGATGCGCCCCTCCGGACCATGGGCCTCGACCATGTTGCCCGGGGCGAGCTCCGCCTGCGCCTCGATGCGCTCGCGCGGCACCTCGATCACGCCCTCGGCGTCGTGCAGGCCGTAGGCCTGTTCCGGCTCGACGGTCACCTCGATCTCGTCACCCTCGGCGCGGCCCTCGAGCGCGGCCTCCAGCCCCGGAATCAGGTTGCCGTGGCCGTGGATGTACTCGAAGCCGCCCACGCGCGTGTCGGCCAGGATCGCGCCATCGTCGTCGCGCATGACGTGGAACACGCGCACCACGCGATCCTTTTCCACCGGGCCACCGCCGGCCGGTTGCCGGTCTTGAAGTCGTTCTTCACTCATTGTTCGTCACTCCGTTAAGAAACCTCTGCGCGATTGTGAGCCCGCTGAAGTTTCCCGGTTCAGATCGCCACGCCGTGCCAGAAGGGAATGGTCAGCAGCGCCAGCAGGGTCGAGGCGCTCGCCGTGGTGGCATAGAGCCCGGTATCCAGCCCGAAGCGGTCGCAAAGCACCAGCCCGAGCACCATCACGGGCATCGCGCCCTCCAGCACCACGGCAGTGAGCGTCTGCCCGCTGGTCCCGACCGCCAGCGCAAATCCCAGCGCGACCAGCGGCATCCACAGCAGCTGGATGGCCACGGCCGGGCTGACGGTCAGCAGTTGCCGGCCGGTCAGTGTCTCCAGGCGCAGGCTCATGCCCAGCGCGACCAGCATGATCGGCACCACGGCCGCACCGAGACGGTCGAGCCACTCGGCCGCCCAGTCGGGCTGCGGCACGCCGGCCAAGTTGAGGCCGGCACCGGCGACCGCCGCCCACAGCGGCGGCACCTTGAGCAGGGTCTTGACCGGGTGGACCTCCTCGTCGCTGTCGCCGAAGCGCGCGGCGAGGAGAATCCCCACCGACAGCAGCAGCGGCGTGCAGGCGAACAGGTCGTACTGGATCGCGACCGCCTGGCCGGCATCGCCGAACAGGCTGTCGAGCAGCGGCAGCCCCATGTAGGTCGCGTTGGGGAAGCTCGCCGCCAGCAGCAGCGCGCCGAACTGCGGCCGGGTGAGCGGCATCAGCCGCCCGACGGCATACATCAGCATCAGCGAGCCGATCACCGCCACGGCGGCCGTGCCGGCGATGCGCAGCGTGTCCACGCCCAGCGGCGCACGCCACAGGACCGCGAACACCAGCGCCGGCAGGAACAGGTAGTAGACCGAGGAGGTCAGGGCCCCGCGGGCGCGGTCGGCGCTCCACCCGCCCAACGGCAGGTAGCGCCAGATGTGGCCCAGGGCGATGGTCCCGGCCATCTGCAGGATGACCGAGATCATCGCCGCCCGACCTCGCCGGGCCGGTCAGCGGACCGACGGATCGGCCGGGCGGGGATCACTCGCCCTTGGCCTCGGCTTCGGCCTTCTCTACCTCGGCGCGCACCTCGTTCATGTCGAGGTCCTTGACCTTGGTGATCAGCTCGTCGAGCGCGTTGCGCGGCAAGGCACCGGCCTGGTTAAACAGCAGGATCTGCTCGCGGAACACCATCAGCGTCGGGATCGAACGGATCTGGAAATGACCGGCAATCGCCTGCTCTTCCTCGGTGTTCACCTTGGCAAAGCCGACCTCCGGGTTGGCCTCGGCGGCCTGCTCGAAGATCGGGCCGAAGGACTGGCACGGACCGCACCAGGGCGCCCAGAAATCCAGCAGCAGGATGTCGTTGTCCTTGAGAAGGCCTTCGAGGTTGTCCGCGGTCGCGGTATGAACGGTCATAAAGACACCTTTGGGTCATGCCGGCGCGCGGGCCGGCCGCATGTCGACCCGGTCGCACCGGGTCACGAAGTCGTGTTGTTCGGGTTGCCGGCCGGGCGACCGGGCGACCCGTCAGCGTTCCCCGCCAAGCCAGGCCTCGACGCGCTCGAGCATCGCCCGGGGGTCGTCGCATTCGAGCAGCGACTGGCGGGCACCAAGCCCCACCGGCAGGCGTTCGGCCAGCCGATGGCAGAGCCACGCCATCCCCGGCACCTCCCGCTCCCCCTCGACCAGCTCGGGATCGAGGCGCGCCAGGGCGTCGACCAGGGCATCGATCCGGGCCTGACGAAGACCGCCAAGGCCGGAGTCGTCCGGCGTCGAGTCGCCCGAGTTGGGGGCATCCTCGCGGAATTCAACCCGGGCACGGACCACGCCGCGCGCATCCACCGCGTGCTCGAGGACGCGAAAGCGCCGCTCGCCCACCACCCGCACCCCCAGCAGGCCGCCGGGCAGGGCCGTGGTATCCACGACACGCGCGGTGGTGCCGACGGTGGCGATCGACGGCGGTCCGTCTTCCAGCCCCACCTCGCTGCCGGCGGTGATGCGCACCACGCCGAAGGGGCGATCCTCGCGCAGGCACTCGCGCAGGAGATCAAGATAGCGCGCCTCGAACAGGCGCAGCGGCAAGTGGCCGGCGGGGAACAGCACCGTCCGCAACGGGAACAGCCCGAGGCGTTCCTCAGCCGCCATCCCGCTCGCCCCAACGGGCATGCAGTTCGTGCGGCACGTCGATCTGGTCGAGGATGCGCGCGACGGTGAAATCGATCAGGTCCTGGATCGTCTGCGGGCGATGATAGAAGGCCGGCGACGGCGGCAGGATCACGGCACCCAGCTCGGCCAACTGCGTCATCTGCCTCAGCGCGATCGCCGTCAGTGGTGCCTCGCGCGGCACAATCACCAGATCGCGACGCTCCTTGAGGCAGACATCGGCGGTGCGCTCGATCAGCGAATCCGACAGGCCGTTGGCGATCGCCCCGAGCGTGCCGGTAGTGCAGGGACAGACCACCATGGTATCCGGCGGGTTGGAGCCCGAGGCGAACGGCGCGGTCCAGTCCTGGCGGGCAAAGCCGGTGACCTGCCCCTCGGCGGCCCCGTAACGCCCACCCAGTTCGGTGGCCAGCGCATCGTGGCGGGCCGGAAAGGGGTCGTCGAGCTCGAGCGCCGCCACCGCGTGGGCGGCCTTCGAGGCAATCAGACTCACCCGGCAATTCGCCGCGATCAGGCATTCGAGCAGGCGTAACGCGTAGGGAAGACCGGAGGCCCCAGTCATCGCCAGGACGACGTGCTCGGTCTCTCTGCGACGGCTCATGCCCTCACCTCGCGCAACGCATCGACCAGCCGGGCCGGGAAAGCACCGAAGCCGCCATTGCTCATCGAGACCACCCAGTCGCCGTCGCGACTGTCGGCCATCACGGTCTCGAGCAGTTGCTCGACCGAATCGGCCACGGCCAGGCGATCGCCCAGATCGGCAAGCGCGGTGGCCAGGTCAAAAGCGAGATCGCCCGGCGCATGCACGACTACCCGATCGGCGGCCGCCAGGGCACCGGCCAGCCTGGCAGCATGCACACCGGCGCGCATGGTGTTTGACCGCGGATCCAGCACCGCGATCAGTCGGGAGCCGGCCGGCATCTGCTCACGCACGGCAGCAAGGGTCGCCTCGATGGCCGTCGGGTGGTGGGCGAAGTCATCGATCACCCGCACCCCACCGGCCTCGCCCTTGAACTCGAGGCGTCGGGCGACCCCGCCGAAGTCCGCCAGTGCCGCCAGCCCCTCGGCGGTCGGAACACCGGCGAACCGCGCCAGCGCCACGGCGGCCATCGCGTTGCGGCGATTGTGCGCACCCTGGATGGAATCGGGCAGGCGCCCGATCGCCTCGCCCTCGCAGAACAGCTCGCCACCGTCCAGCCACCAGCCGGCTCCGGCTGCCGGCTGGTCGGCCAACCGTTCGACCGGCGACCAGACACCCGCGGCCAGCACCCGGTCGATCGCCGGCTCATTCATCGGCGCGATGACCTTGCCCTGCCCCGGCACCAGTCGCAGCAGGTGGGCGAACTGACGCTCGATCGCGGCAAGATCATCAAAGATATCGGCGTGATCGAACTCGAGATTGTTGATCACCAGCCCGCGCGGGCGGTAGTGCAGGAATTTCGAACGCTTGTCGAAAAAGGCCGTGTCGTATTCGTCGGCCTCGATGACGAAGAACGGCGTCTCGCCCAGCCGGGCGCTGACACCGAACCCGCCGGGCACGCCGCCGATCAGGAACCCCGGCGCCATGCCGACCGCATCGAGGATGTGAGCGACCATCGAACTGGTGGTGGTCTTGCCGTGGGTGCCGGAGACGGCCAGCACGAACCGCTGCGACAACACCTGCTCGCCCAACCACTGCGGCCCGGAGCGAAAACGATAGAAGCCGTTCAGGAGCTGATCGATCACCGGCATGTCGCGGCGCATCACGTTGCCGACGATGATCTCGGCATCCTCGGGCAGCAGCGCATCCATGTCCGTTTCCACCGCGATACCGGCCGCGACCAGCTGGTCGCTCATCGGTGGGTAAATGGCGTGGTCGCGACCGGAGACCTCATAGCCCATCTCGCGGGCCAGCAGTGCCAGCGATCCCATGAAGGTGCCGGCGATGCCGAGGATGTGCAATTTCTGGCTGGCAGCGGTCATGTCGGCAACCCCGTCTCGCCGGGGAGCAACTGCACGGCCAACCCCATGTAGACCAGCGAGCTGAGAATGAAGTAGCCCAGCGCGGTGAGCACGCCGATCGCCGCGCCGAAATCGAGCGTGCGGCGATAGATCTGGCCCAGTACCACAAGATTCCAGGCGAACAGGGCGATCATCAGCATCGACCAGAGGCCCAGCTGGGTATCGATGTCCGCCGATTCGGCACCGGTCGGCTGCATTGCCACCAGCGGCCAGGCCACCAGCCCAAGCATGGCCGTCGCGCCGAACAGGGCCGTGAGCATCTGCGGGATGCGCGCGCGATGATTGCGCAACAGCGCCAACCCGGCCGAATAACCGACCAGCACCAACGCATCGGCAGCCAGCAGCATCAATCCCGCACCCAGGCCATCACCCAGGCCGCCGTCGCTGGTGACGGCCAGGTCCAGCAACACGCCGACGACGAGATAAAAGCCCACTGCCATCAGCAGGGGCTGCTGGCCGGCAGGCATGTCCTCGGGACCGGCCCGCAGGAAAAGCAATTGGAAGAAAAGACGGATCAGGGACAACTCGGCACACCCGTTAACGTGGCTCGGCCGGCAGGCGGCCCGAAAAAAGACGGCAGCAAGCTTAGTGCACCCCGCCACGATTCCTGAAACGTTCAGCGGGTCGCCCGTGGGGAACACGGCTGAGTCGACACGGCGGCGTTGCAAACCTTGTCAATGGCCCGGCCACTCACTGCGGCTCGCGCCTTGCCCTGTCGACTCAGCCGCGCTCTGAACGTCACAGGAATAGCGGCGAAGTACACTACCGCAAAACGGGCGCCCCCGTCTGCGCCCTCGACAACTGGGACCCGGCAACCGGGGCCCTAGCGACGCAGGTCGCGCAGGTACCACCACTCGAAGAACCGCTTGGCCCAGTGCAGCAGACGGCATGGCGGGGTGACGAACTGGCGCTTCTCGTTACGGAACACCAGGGTCGCCCGGTCGAGCATGTCCATCACGCAGACCAGCTCCCACTTGAAGGTCCGGTCGGCCGGCTGGCCGTCGAGCTCGGCCACCAGGTTCTCGGCAGCGGCCACGGCCTGAAGATCGGCCATGTGCGCCTGCTTGGGCGCCCAGTCGGGGGCGGGGTAACTGCCGGAATCGCCGGCGACGTAGACCTTGTCCGCCCCTTTGACCCGCGCGTGCTCGTCGGCCTCGATCATGCCGCCCGGCGAGGTCGGGAACGGGGCACTCTCGAGCCAGGCCGGCCCGGTCATGCCCGGCATGAACAGGATCAGGTCGGCGGCGAACTCGCCCTTCTCGGTGACCACGCGATCGGCCTCGAAGCGCTCTGGCTTGGCGCCGATGTGCGTCTGGATATCGAATTTGCGCATCCGGTCGAGCAGGCGGTCGACCGCCGACTCGCCCAGGCGGTTGCCCGGTCGCGGCGACGGGTTGAAGAACACCAGCTTGAACTGGTCGCGGCGCCCCTGCTGGCGCAGCAGACGGTCGATGCCGAACAGCAATTCGAACATCGGCCCGCCGCGCACCGCGGCCGGCTCCTTGGGGTTGCCACCAAAGCCAATGGCGATGGTGCCACCATCCATCTCGCCGAGCCGGTCGTGGATCGCCTCGGCGGCATCGATGCCCTCGCAGAGCGTGATCGCGTGCTCGATGCCGGGCAGCTTCTTGATGAAACGCCCGCCGCTGGCGACGATCAGGCCGTCGTTCTCGACCTCGCCGTTGTCGGTGATCACCCGTCGACCACCGTCGCTGACCCCGGTGACCCGCCCGGCGTGGAACCGCACGTCGAGGCGCTCGAGCAGCGGGCGGATGTCGAACAGAATGTCCTCGCGCCGACGAATCCCCGCGGGCACCCAGATCAGGCTGGGGTAGTACTGGAAGGTGGGCTCTGGGGCGATCAGGGTGATTTCCGCCTGCGGGCGCAGGCGCCGCAGGCGACGCACCGACGTCAGGGCGCCAAAGCCCGCACCGATGACCGAAAGTTTCATGCCATGCCTCCGAGGCCTGTTATCCGTTTCAACCCGTTTCCTTATCTTGGCATAAGGCGTTTCTAATACTCAATCCGGTCGCCGACGTCTCCCCGCCAGCCACCGGGTGACGGGGCGGGCCAGAAACAGCAGCAGCAACACGCCGGCCAGGATGATCGGTGTCCGCGTGTCGAACTTCACGGACAGGAAGTAGTGCAGCACGACCAGGGCCGTCGCCGGATAGACCAGTCGGTGCAGCATCTTCCAACGGCGCCCGAGCCGTCGCATCCAGCCGCGCGACGAGGTGATCGCCAGGGGCACCAGCAGCAGGAAGGCGATCACGCCGAAGGTGATGTGCTCGCGCTCGAGGACGTCCTCCCAGATCGCGGCCAGGTCGAATTGCCGATCGACGACCACCCAGAGCAGAACGTGCAGGCTCGCGTAGAAGAAGGCGTACAGCCCGACCATCCGCCGGTAGTCGATTAGCCCGGCCCGGGGCAGCAGGCGTTGCAACGGGGTGATCGCCAGGCCGATCAGGAGCAGGTAGAGCGCGGTGTCGCCCAGAAAACGCAAGCTGTCGACCACCGGCTCGTAGCCGAGCTGATGGGTGGGAATCGCCCAGGCGAGATAGACAAGGGGCGCCAACTGGGCGAGGAACAGCAGCCACCACGCCGGACGATTCGCCAACCAGGGACGACGCGCGGCCATCAGTAGTGTTTCTTGAGGTCCATGCCCTGGTAGAGGTGGGCCACCTCTTCGGCATAGCCGTTGAACATCAACGTGTCGCGCCGCCCCCAGTCACCGATGCGCCGCTCGGTCGCCTGCGACCAACGCGGGTGGTCAACGTTGGGATTCACATTGGCGTAGAAGCCGTATTCGCGGGGCAAGACCGCCGTCCAACTGGAGGTGGGTTGCTCGTGCACGAGGGTGATCCGCACCAGGGACTTGCCGCCCTTGAAGCCGTACTTCCAGGGCACGACCAGGCGGACGGGCGCGCCGTTTTGCGGCGTGAGCGGGTCGCCGTAGATGCCGGTGGCGAGCAAGGTCAACGGGTGCATCGCCTCGTCGAGACGCAGCCCCTCGACGTAAGGCCAGTCGAGCACGGCGCGCGTCTGTCCCGGCAGCGGATCACCCCGGCGATAGACTGTCTCGAAACGGACGAAACGGGCATCGGCCATCGGCTCGACCCGATCGAGCAGCGCCTTCAAGGGCACACCCTCCCAGGGAATCACCATCGACCAGCCCTCCACGCAGCGCATCCGGTAGATCCGCTCTTCCGGTGCCTGCAGGCCGACCAGGTCATCGATGCTGAACCGCCCGGGGCGGTCGACCAGCCCATCAACCTCGAACTCCCACGGCGAAAGCCGGTCGATCAGGGCAGCGAGGGCGTCGGAATTGCGCGAGGGATCGGTCTTGCCGGTGCCGAGTTCGTAGTAGTTGTTGTAGCCGGTGATCGCCTCCTTGTCGGTGAGCTGTTCGGACAGCGGCTTTTCCTCATCGGCGCGGCCGCACCCGGGCAGGGCCAACGCCGCCCCGGCTCCGAACATCGAGCGAAGGAAGGTACGCCGTGCCTGGCGGTCGGTGGCCAGTTTCGGATCGGTGACTTCCCATTCACCGGGCTCATGGGGCGATCGGATACGGTGACGCATGACAGACCTCGGGTAACGAACGGACCGGGAAGACGAATGCCGATGAGGGCATCAGGCAGGTAGAATTCGCCTCCCGAAGTATCGACGCTAAGACCGCGTTCTGCACGACGCCGTAGGTCGTCGCGACGCACGACCAACCCGCCATGCCCCGATTCGACCGCCCATCGACAACACCGGGCCACAGGAGCCGCGAGCCAATGACCGACACCGCTGCCACTGACCCTCGCCGCGAGGCGGCCCACGCCTTTCTCGAACGGCACGCCCCCGGCTTCGGCGCGCTGCGATCGGCCTCCAGCGATGCCAGCAACCGGCGCTACTGGCGGGCACAGGGCGCGAACGGCAAAAGCCTGGTGGTCATGGATTCGCCGCCCGACAAGGAGCCGCTGGACTCGTTCCTTGATGTCCAGGCGCGACTGGAACAAGCCGGCCTGCCGGTACCGCACATCCATGCCCGCGACCTGGAGGGCGGGTTTCTGCTTCTCGACGATCTGGGCAACGACACGCTGTTTTCCTGGCAGGCGGGGGCGGAGCCCGCGGCCCGCGCGAACGCGCTCGCCGAGTGCCGCATGCAGCTGGTCACCGTGGCCCAGGTCGATCGCGACGATCTGCCGCTCTTCGACGCACCGCGGCTGATCACCGAGATGCAGCTGTTCGACGACTGGTACCGGACCGGCCACCTGGACGTGAATTGGTCGGACGGACAGACCGCGCGTTGGGCAGAGCTGCGTGACCGGATCGCGAGCCGACTGGCCGCCATGCCGCCGGTATTCGTCCATCGCGATTATCACAGCCGCAACTTGATGCGCGGCGAGGCGGGCTGGGCGATCATCGACTTCCAGGACGCGGTGGCCGGCCCCCTGGCCTACGACCTGGTCTCGCTGCTGCGTGACTCTTACATCGATTGGCCCACGGACTGGATCGAACGCGAGATCGTGGCCTTCTGGCAACAGGCGCGCGCTGCCGGCCTGACCGAGGCGGGTCTGGAAGAATTCATCGAGGACTTTGCCTGGGTGGCCGTGCAACGCCACCTGAAGGTGCTCGGCATATTTGCCCGCCTGAGTCGCCGCGACGGCAAGCACGGTTACCTCGACGACCTGCCGCTGACCTGGCGCCACCTGCAATGGGCGCTCGACCGCGCGCCCGAACTCGCGCCACTGCGCGAGCTGATCACTGGACTCGAACCGGAGAACGCCCGTGGCTGAGACGAATGCCCGCAAGACTACGGCCATGATATTGGCCGCCGGTCGCGGCGAACGACTGCGCCCGCTGACCGACCACACCCCCAAGCCGTTGATCGAGGTAGGCGGCAAGCCGCTGATCGAGCATCACCTCGAACGCCTGGCCGCGGCCCGCATCGAGCGCGTGGTGATCAACCTGGCCCATCTTGGCGAACAGATCCGCGCGCATCTCGGAAACGGCGAGCGCTGGGGACTGACGATCGAGTATTCGGTGGAAGGCAAACAGGCCGAGGACGCGCTGGAGACCGCTGGCGGCATTCGCCAGGCACTCGACCGACTGGGAGAGCGCTTCCTGCTGGTCAACGGCGACGTGCTCTCCGACATCGACTACGCCGCGTTGGCCAACCGCCGCTTGGGCGCCGACTGCCGGTTCCACCTGGTGCTGGTCGACAACCCGTCACACAATCCGGGCGGGGATTTCGTCCTCGACGAGACCGGACGGCTCGGGGGCGCATCAACCGCGGCGCTGACCTACTCCGGCATCGCTCTGTTCGACCCCGCCCTGTTCAACGACCTGCCGCCGGGCCGTCAGGCGTTGGGCCCGGTGCTCCGTGCAGCCATCGCCAACGGACTGGGCTGCGCGCACCACCATCGGGGCGAGTGGCTGGACGTGGGTACGCCCGAGCGGCTGGCCGAGGCCGACCGCCGGCTGCGTGCCGAGCGCTAGGGATCAGTAGAAGGCCAGATCGCGCAGGAACAGCGCGATCTGCGGGAAGGAAATCAGCAGCACCGTCATCGTGATCAGCATGATGATGAACGGCGGCGTGCCTCGGACGATGTCCATGTAGGGTCGTCGGAACACCGCCATCGCGGTGAAGATGTCGTAGCCGAACGGCGGTGTCGCCGAGCCGATCGCCGACTGCAATACCACCAGCGTGCCCACCAGCACCGGGTCGACGCCCGATGCGTGGATGGCCGGCATGAAGATCGGTGTGAGCACAAAAATGGCCACGATCGGATCGACGAACATGCAGGCGACGAAGTAGGACACCGCGATCAGGATCAGCAGGTAGGTCGGGTTCGCCGCGACCTGATCGAGGATCGGCCCGAGGAGCTCCGAAGGGATCTGCGCCAGCGAGATGACCCACGAGAACGCCTGCCCGGCCCCGACGAGGATGAACACCACCGCCGTGATCAGCCCGGTCGACAGCGCGATGCCCGGCAGGTCGGAGAGCTTGATCGAGCGGTAGATCACCATCTCCAGGATCACCGCGTAAAGCACCGACATCGCCGCCGCCTCGGTGGGGCTGAACAGCCCGGAATAGATGCCGCCGAGCACCACCACCGGGAAGCCCATGGGCAGGATCGCCCCGCGCAGGGCCTTCAATCGACCGGCCCAGCCGACGCGCTCCTCCGGCGGGATGCCCCATCGGCGCGAGACGTACCAGCTGTAGACCGAGAACATCAGCATGATCGCCACGCCGGGACCGATACCGGCGATGAACAGCTCGCCGACCGAGACGTTCGCGGCCACCCCGTAGATGATCGCCGCAATCGAGGGGGGTATCAGCAGGGCGATATCCGAGGAGTTGACCAGCAGGGCAAGCGTGAAGCTGTCCTTGTAGCCGGCCTTGAGCATCTTCGGGCGCAGTGCGGTGCCGATCGCCACCACGGTGGCCTGGGTGGAGCCGGAGACCGCCCCGAACAGGGTGCAGGTGACCGCCGTGGTGATCGGCAGCCCGCCGCGGCGGTGGCCGATGAAGGCCCGCACCAGATCCAGCAGGCGATTGGCCGTGTGCCCCTTGGTCATGATGTCGGCGGCGAGGATGAACATCGGCACCGCCACCAGCACCGACGGGCGCACACCGCCGATCATCTGCTGCACCAGCTGGTTTGGGCCCACGTCGGGGAAGGAGACCAGCAGCAATGCCAGCGCGCCGACGATCAGCGGCACCATCATGGGAAAGCCCATCAGGAGCAGCAGGAACATCAGGATGAACATCAGGGTCAGCATCAGCGGCTCTCCTTGCTCGGGTCGATGCTCGAATCATCCCGCTGCTCGCCGCTCTCGGCGGCATTGAGATCGGCTTCCTCGTAGACCTCACGCTCCATGAACGAGCGATAGACCTCCTCGGAGGTCAGGTTGCGCACGGTCGTAAGCAGGTATTGCAGGCCGGCGAGAAACAGCCCGATCGGTACCAGCAGGTAGAGGATCCAGATGGGAATCCCCAGCGACGGGGTCGCCTGGCCGATCGACCGCACCTGCATCTCGTAGATCACCGCGTAGTAGGCCAGATAGAACATCACGGCCGCCGAGCCGGTGGTGATGACGATGTTCGCGCCCTTTCGCCACGGACCCTTGAGCTGGTCGTAGATCGCCGACATGCGGATATTGCGTCCGTGGCGCGCGGCCTTGGCCACCCCAACAAAGGTGATGATCACCAGCAGGGCCTGGTTGATCTCGCCGGCGAACGGCAGCCCCTGCTTGAGGAGGTTGTCGCCCAGCACGTTGGCGATATTGATGGTGGCCATCAACAGGATGGCGCCCGAGAGAACGATGTTCTCGATCCAGCCAATGAGCCAGTCCATGCGGACCAGCGCCCGCCCCGGCAACGACCGGGACAGCTTTCCCTGCGCTTGCGGCATTGGTGTTCCCCTTTTGCGCGAGACGCGCACGTCCCGGAATGACGGCGTCGGTTGACGCGGCCCGACGACCGCTCGATGCCGCCCGACCTTCGCGTAGCAGTGTAGTCGCGCCCGACTTTGCCTGTCCAACGGGCCAGGCGGCGGACGTGCTAAGGTCTTGGGGGACTAGAGTGCCCGCCCGTCGTCGGCGTGCGGGTCGCTTGCACCGTGAACGACAAGCAAAACCCCAGGGAGAGACAACGGTATGCAAAGCACACGATTCCTTCACAAGGGCACGCTCTGGATGGGTGCGTTGGCACTTGCCGCCGGCATGGCACTGTCCGGCTGCGGCCAATCCGACGACGGCGCCGAAAGTGCCGAGGGCGAGCAGGTCTGGCGCTTCGCGCTGGAAGAGACCAAGGGCGGCGTGCAGTGGAAATACGCCGAGAAGTTCAAGGAGGAGATCGAGGCCGCGCACGATAACGTCGAGGTCAAGATCTACCCCTACGGCACGCTGGGTAGTTCGCAGGACATCACCCAGCAGATCCAGAACAACACCATGCAGTTCGCCTTCGCCTCGGCGGGCCACGTCGGCTCGACCATCCCCGAGGCGCAGGCATTCACCCTGCACTTCCTCTTCTCGCAGGACGACTCGGTCAACGAGGAGATCTTCGCTGCCAACCCGGTCGTCCACGAGGAACTGGGCGCGGCCTATAACGAGAAGGGCCTCGAGCTGCTGTCGATCGTCCCCGAGGGCTGGATGGTCTGGAGTGCCAACAAGGCAATCGAAACGCCGGAAGACTTCGAGGGCGTCAAGATCCGCGTCAAGCCGTCCGACCTGTTGCTGGCCACCTACGAAGGCTACGGCGCGAACCCGAAGCCGATGGCCTACTCCGAGATCTACGGCGGCCTGCAGCGTGGCCAGATCGACGCGCAGACCCAGCCGATGTTCGCCATCCGTGACATGAGCTTCTACGAGGTACAGGACTACCTGATCGAGGCACGCAACGCGCAGTTCGTGTCCACCGTGATCACGAGCCCGGGCTTCCTCGAGAGCCTGCCGGAAGACATGCAGGCGAGCGTCAAGGAGACCGTCAAGGAACTCGATCCGTTCATCTGGGACGTGCAGAAGACGCTCAACAGTGAAGCGGCCGAGGAGATCAAGTCCAAGAGCGACATCGAGTTCGTCGAGCTGACCTCCGAGCAGGTCGAGACCTTCCGCGAGAGCGTCGAGCCGGTGTTCGACCAGTACGTCGAGATGGCCGGCCCGCGCGGCGAGAAGATCCTCAAGGCCATCCAGGATGCCGTGGCCGAGGGGAACGACGAGTAACCACTCGCCAAATCCCGAAGCCGATCCTTCCCTCGAGGCGCGCCACCCGGCGCGCCTTTTTTCGTGGCCGTCACACCGAGATTGCGCACAACCTGCTGACAAACCCCGACTTTTCCGGCTAGGATTGAATCGACAGACCTTCCCCAACAGGGGTGGTTTTGCGCACGCTCACGGAGAGGGCCGGATCGATGGCGACAGACGGGCCGGACGACACTCGCTGGCTGGCAATCAATGCCGGCTCGTCCTCGCTCAAGCTGGCGATCTTCGATGCGAGCGGCAACCGGACGCACGCGGTCACGGCCGAAGACCTCGGTGATGGCGGCGGCCCACTCGGCGTGGCTCATTCACACGCGCTCGACGAGTTGCTCACTGCCCTGCCACCGGGTGAGGCCGGGCCGTTCCGAGGCATAGCCCACCGCGTCGTGCATGGCGGCGATCGTTTCGATGCCCCCACGGAAATCGATCAGGCGGTGATCGATGCACTGCACGAGATCGAACCGCTCGCGCCGCTGCACAATCCGCTTGCGGCGGCCTGCATCGAGGCCGCGCGCCGCCTCTTTCCGGAAACGCCCCAGTTTGCTCTGTTCGATACGGCCTTTCACCGGGACCTGCCACCGGAATCACGCGACTACGCCCTGCCGGCCTGGTGCCGGGACGAACTCGGCATCCGCCGCTACGGGTTTCACGGCCTCTCTGCCGCCAATGCCTTGCGCCGCATCGCCGAGGCCACCGGTCACCCGCCAGCTCGACTCAACCTGATCGTGCTGCACCTGGGCAACGGGGCGAGCGTCACGGCCATTCGCGGCGGGCACAGCGTGGCCACCTCGATGGGCATGACCCCGCTGGAGGGCCTGGTCATGGGCACCCGGGCCGGCGACATCGACCCGGCCATCCCCGGCGTGCTCGAGCGGCGCGGCGGCCTGTCGAGCGACGAGGTCGACCAGCTGCTCAATCACGAATCCGGCCTGCTCGGGCTGTGCGGCACGCGCGACATGCGCGAGATCCACGACGCGATCGACCGGGGCAGCGAACAGGCGAGCACTGCCCTGGCGATGTACATCCATCGCATCCGCCATTACCTCGGTGGCTACCTGGTCAATCTGGGGCGGCTCGACGCCCTGGTGTTCACCGGCGGCATTGGCGAACACGACATCGTCGTGCGCGAATCGGTCTGCGAAGGCCTCGGCGTAATGGGTCTGGCGCTCGACCCGGCTGCCAACCGCCAAGATGAGCCCGGGGTGCGGGCCTTGCATCAGCCACACAGCCCCAGCAGCATCTGGGTGGTGCCTGCCGACGAGGAATGGGAAATGATCCGGCAGATACAGGAGATTAGATAAGGTCTGCACGAGTCCGGCATCGCCCTGCGGGCCCGGCGAATCGCCCGTGCCGCCGTGGCATCCGATTCGTGCCGCCCTTGCCCAGCTGACATCCGTTCGACACATCCCGTTGCTCTGATGCGGGGCGTGGGTGCCAACATCCACCTCGAACGAACTCGGCTCCCGGAGAACAAGGCCATGCAGCAAAGCGACATCAAGGCGATCGACGGTTTCTGGCGTGCGGCCAATTACCTGTCCGTGGGACAGATCTACCTGCTGAACAACGCGCTCCTGCGCGAGCCCTTGGCCCCGTCACACATCAAGCCCCGCCTGCTGGGTCATTGGGGTACCACCCCGGGGCTCAATTTCATCTACGCCCACATGAACCACCAGATCGCCGCGCGCGATCTCGACGCGATCTTTCTCACCGGGCCCGGCCACGGTGGCCCGGGGCTGGTCGCCAGTGCCTGGCTCGACGGCACCTACTCGGAGGTCTACCCCAACGTCAGCCGCGACGAGCCGGGCATGCAACGCCTGTTCCGGCAGTTCTCCTTCCCCGGCGGCATTCCCTCGCACGTCGCGCCCGAGACGCCGGGCTCGATCCACGAGGGTGGCGAGTTGGGCTACGTGCTCTCACATGCCTTTGGTGCGGCCTTCGACAACCCGGACCTGGTTGTCTACGCGGTGGTGGGCGACGGTGAGGCCGAGACCGGCCCGCTGGCCACCTCCTGGCACTCGAACAAGTTCCTCGACCCGGTGCATGACGGCGCCGTGTTGCCGATCCTGCACCTCAACGGCTACAAGATCGCCAATCCCACCGTGCTCGCCCGCATCCCGGAAGAGGAGCTCAAGGCGCTGCTGCGCGGCTACGGCTACCAACCGTATTTCGTCAGCGGCGACGACCCCGAGATCATGCATCCGGCGATGATGGAAACGCTCGGCCAGGCGCTCGACGAGATCCACGCCATCCAGCAGCGGGCTCGCCAGGAGGGTGACACCACTCGCCCGCGCTGGCCGATGATCGTGCTGCGCACCCCCAAGGGCTGGACCGGCCCCGAGGAGGTCGATGGCAAGCCGGTTGAGAATACCTGGCGGTCCCACCAGGTCCCGATGAAGCATGTTCGTGAACACACCGCCTATCTCGAGATCCTCGAATCCTGGATGAAGAGCTATCGTCCGGAGGAACTGTTCGACGAACACGGCCAACCGTTAGCCTGGCTGACCGCCCGCACCCCGACCGGCCCGCGGCGTATGTCCGCCAACCCGCACGCCAACGGCGGGCTCTTGTCCCGGCCACTCGACCTGCCCGATTTTCGAGACTACGCGATCGCCGTCGACTCACCGGGCCAGACCCAAGCCGAGTCGACCCGCGCCATGGGCCGCTTCCTGCGCGACGTGATCGAACGCAGCCAGGATTCTCGCAACTTCCGCCTGTTCGGCCCGGACGAAACGTCATCCAATCGGCTCGACGACGTTTTCTCCGTCACCGACCGGGCCTGGAACGCCGAGACACTGCCCACCGACGAGCATCTCGCCCGCGGCGGGCGCGTCATGGAGATCCTCTCGGAACACACCTGCCAAGGTTGGCTCGAAGGCTATTTGCTGACCGGCCGCCATGGCCTGTTCGCCTGCTACGAGGCATTCATCCACATCGTCGACTCGATGTTCAATCAGCACGCCAAGTGGCTGGATACCAGCCGCGACATCCCCTGGCGCGCGCCGGTGCCGTCACTCAACTACCTCCTGACCAGCCACGTCTGGCGCCAGGACCACAACGGCTTCTCGCACCAGGACCCCGGCTTCATCGATCTGGTGGTCAACAAGAAGGCGAGCGTGGTCCGCGTCTACTTCCCACCCGATGCGAACTGCCTGCTGTCGGTGACCGATCACTGCCTGAAAAGCCGCGATTACGTCAACGTGATCGTCGCCGGCAAACAGCCCCAACCCCAGTACTTGGACATGGACGCGGCGATCAAGCACTGCACGGCCGGGGTGTCCATCTGGGAATGGGCCAGCAGCGACGACGGCCTCGAGCCCGACGTGGTGATGGCCTGTGCCGGCGACGTGCCCACCGAGGAAATCCTCGCCGCCACCGACCTGCTGCGCCGCCACCTGCCCGAGCTGCGCGTGCGGGTGGTCAACGTGGTCGACCTGATGAAACTCCAGCCCGAGAGCGAGCACCCGCACGGCCTGTCGGATAGCGCCTTCGACTCGCTCTTCACCTTAGATCGGCCGGTGGTCTTCGCCTATCACGGCTACCCGTGGCTGATCCATCGCCTGACCTACCGGCGCACCAACCACCACAACCTGCATGTGCGCGGCTACAAGGAGGAAGGCACGACCACCACCCCGTTCGACATGGCGGTGAAGAACGAGATCGACCGCTACCATCTGGTCATCGACGTGATCGAGCGCGTCCCCGGGCTCAAGGTCCGCGGCGCCCACCTGCGCCAGCAGATGGAACAGCGGCTGATCGAGCACGAGCAGTACATCCGCGAACACGGCGAGGACATGCCTGAGATTCGAGACTGGCGCTGGCCCAGCGTCACGGGGCGCTGACAGTCCAACCGTCGCTATCCCGCACGATGATTCGGCGTTGCCCGACCGATTCTGTAATATAACGACAAACAGATTAAACCGGACAGGGAGAGGCATGGGAAGGGACAAGAACGGTGTCGTCCGAATTCGCCCCGCTGCCGGGCTCCTCCTCGCTTCACTCTTGCTGGTTGCCCCACCCGAGCTCCTCCTGGCCAACGAGCTAGCCGAGTCCAGCCGGACGGCGGCCGTGGCTCTAGCCCACGAAGGCCAGATTGAACGCGCCATCGCACGCCTGGAAGAGCTCGATGCCGCCCATCCGGGTGACCCCCGCATCCTCGCCGATCTACTCATCCTTTACCGCCGGGCCGGCGATAACGTCGCCATCCTCAAGCGCACAGCCGACCTTTCCCCCACCGACATACCAGAATACGCCCACCCTGCCTGGGCCGGCGCCCTGCGTGATGCCCGGCAATTCGAGCACGCAGCCGCCGTGCTACGCGACTCCCATCGCCAGCTCGGCATCCCGGGACGAGTGCGCTACGGAGTAGTCAGCGCAGAGGCCGGCGACACGACCACGGCTATCGAGGTTCTCGGCGACATTGACCCGCTGCCCGAGTCCGCGCGCGAAGTGGCGATGATGGCCTACGGCATGCGCCTATCCGGGCAGGCCCGTGCTGCACTGGCGCTGGCCAACAAGGCCCGGCGGATCAACCCCGACGCGGGGCTACCTTACGTGGAACAGACCTTGGCTCTCTGGCAACTGGGTGCCGCCGAACGTGCACTGAAGGCCGTCGAGGCACGCCCGGCCCGGTTCGAACCCGACGTCCGACTGCAGATCGAAGCCGACGCCATTGCAGCCGACATCCGACAGGCGGTCGCTCGGCGAGACCAATTGCTCGCAGACGCTCGACCGCAAGCGGCCGACGCGATCATGAAAGCCCCACAGCAGCGGCTGGATACCTTTATCGAACGCGCCCCCACGGACCACCCGCAACACCACCGCGCGCTCTACGACCGAATCTACCTGCTGCGGCAAAGAGAGCGGATGCCTGAAGCCATCGCCAGCTGGGAAGCCTTGCCGACCGATTTGGCACCGCCACCATTCGCACGACGGGCCGCCGCGGATGCCTATCTGGCAGAGGAACAGCCCGAAGTGGCACTACCCTTGTACGAATCGCTGCTGCCAGCCCAAGGGCCAGCCGACCTTAGGCTGCTACTCGATCTCTACTACACACTGATTGCGCTGGAAGACTACGGGCGGGCGGCCGAGTTGCGAGATCAGGCGGACAGGACACCCGCGTGGCTTACTATTGCCCCCGGGAGAGAACCCGCCGCCAATTGGGAACGGGTCGATGTCGACCAGCTTTTGGTCAACGATTCCGCCTATCGCCAACAGGATGCCGAGGCCTGGTGGCGCAGTGGCGGACTGGTCAGCACCGCCCCTGCGCATGCGGGTCTCTGGAGTCAGCGCGCCCAGATCGCCCGCTGGCGAGGCTGGCCCGAACGGGCCACGACATTCACGGAACGAGCCGAGGCCTGGGCCCCGGAAGCGCTGGAAACGCGGCTTGCGCGCGCCAGCGTTGCCCGCGACCTCGGTCACTGGGATGTCTGGGAGACGAAGGTCAACCGGCTGGCAGAGGACTTCCCTCACGACGTCCGCGTCCGGCGACACCTTGACGAGCTCGACGACCGCAATCGCTTCTCGATCGAAAGCGAGGTCACCGTCGGCCGCACCCGTGGTGGCGACGCACTGGTCTCCGGCAACGACGATCAGAGCTGGCGCACGCGGCTGAACTCGCCCTGGTCGGGACATGGCATCCGGGCCTTCATCGAGCACCGCCGTGAAACGGCCACTTATGAAGACACCGAAGGCATGCAAGACCGGGTCGCTGTGGGCGTCGAATGGGCGGCCGATCGCAAGCAGGCCTGGGCGGCCGTGCATCGCAACCGCCTCGGCACTGCCGAGCCCGGAGTGGCCGCCGGTTGGTCGCAGTGGCTCAACGACCACTGGCAGTTGAGCGTCGAGGGCGACTCTCATTCCATGGAGACGCCCTTGCGTGCCACGGAGGCCGGCCTTGAGGGCTGGTCGGCGAACGCCTCAATTGACTGGCGCGCTTCCGAATCCTTGTCGGCCTACGCCAGCACCGGTCTGCTCTCCATCGACGACGGCAATCGCCGGTTGTCGCTGGGCACCGGCGTGACCCGCCGGGTTTTGGCTGGGCCGCACCACTCTACCGACCTGGGCGGCGACCTCTTCTACCAGCACAACAGCCAGCCGGACGGGCCGTACTACAACCCAGAAAATTCCAGCAGCGCCTCGGTGCGAATCGACCACGACTGGATCACCTGGCGCCGCTACGATCGCGCCTTCACTCAGCATTTCCATGCTGCTACGGGCATCGGATACCAGGCCGATTTCGGCAGCGACCCCGTGATCGAGCTGCGCTACGAGCACCGCTGGAACCTCAACCGACGCTGGGCGGTGCGTTACGGCGTGGGCTGGTCCAGCATGGCCTATGACGGTGAGCGCGAGCGTCGGCTTTACGGCCTGTTCGGGGTAGAGGGGATCTTCTGATGACACGCTGGATGACACGACTCAGCCTCCTGATCACCGGCCTGCTGCTCACCGGCAACGCCTTGGCCGCCTTTCCCGAAGTGCCGGACGGCGAGTTCATGGCCCTTTGCTATCACGATGTCCGCGATGACGTGATTGCGGGACGCGATGCCGATCCTTACGCCGTCAGCACCGCTCGCCTGGTCGCATGGTTCGACTGGATGGCCGCTAACGGTTGGCAACCGGTCTCGCTGGATCAGATTGCCGAGGCGCGGTCAGGCGGCACACAACTGCCGGAGAACGCTGTATTACTGACATTCGATGATGGTCTGGCCAGCCTACACAGCCATGTCTTTCCGTTGCTGGAGGCCTTCGATTACCCCGCCCTGTTCGCACTACAGACCGGCTGGCTGGAGACCGTCTGGCAAGGCAGCGAAATTACGTACACACCAGAAAACTTCGGTGACAACTCAGCGGAAGTAAAGAAGACCGTCACCACGGTTACCTACAATAACCAACCCCTCGGGGCCGAAGGATTCGTCACTCCGGCCCAGATCAGGGAAATGCAAGATTCCGGTCTGGTCGAGTTCGCCAGCCACAGCCACGACCTGCACCGCGGCATCCTTGGTAATCCGCAGGGCAACAGCCAACCGGCGGCCATCACCCGACGCTTCCACCCAGAGACTGGCGAATACGAGAGCGACGCGGCCTTCCGCCAGCGCATACGAGAGGATCTTCAAAGCAGCCGGGCAATGATCGAATCGCTGACCGGGCGGGCACCCCGCGCCATCGTCTGGCCCTACGGCGCGCATAGTCGGGAAGTGGACGCCATCGCCGCCGAAGTCGGTATGCCCTGGTCGTTCTCGCTAGGGGGCACACCGCTAAACACACCGCAGGCGGAAACGTTTTCCCGAGCACTATTGATGGACGATCCTGACCCCGTCGAGGTCGCCAGCGCAGCACGCCCGGCTGGCGAGCATCCAATTAACCAGCCCTCGCCACAACGCGCGGTGCATGTCGACCTCGACTACGTCTACGACCCCGATCCGAGCCAGACCAATAGCAATCTCGGGATATTGCTTGACCGCATCAAGGCCATGGAGGTCCGCACGGTCTATCTGCAAGCTTTCGCCGATCCCGACGGGGACGGCAATGCCGCCGAGGTGTATTTCCCCAATCGGCATCTGCCGGTGCGGGCCGACTTGTTCAACCGCGTAGCCTGGCAACTGCGCACCCGCGCGGGCGTGCGGGTCTATGCCTGGATGCCTCTGCTGGCCTTCGATCTTCCTGATGCCGAACGCAAGCGGGGACTGTCCGTCAGCCGAGTTGGCTCCGACGGTAAGGCCGTACCGGCCCAAGCGGACTACCGACGGCTGAGCCCCTTTCTACCTGAGTCCGAGCAAATTGTCGGCGAAATCTATGCCGACCTCGGCCGCGCGGCCAGCGGGATTGCCGGGGTGCTGATCCACGACGACGCCTACCTTGCCGCCCACGAGGACCAGAGCGCCTGCCGCAGCGAGGCGCAATGGCCCGGCACGAACACCCCAATCACCGACTGCGACCTGACCCCGAAACGCAAGACGCAGGCCCTGATCGATTTCGGCAAGGCGGTTACGCAACGGCTTGCGTACCAGGTCAACCATTCCCTCGACTTTCGGGTGGGACGCAACCTTTATGCCCGGGTAGTGCTCGATCCAAGCGCCGAGGCCCGCTTTGCCCAATCGCTGCCGGCATTCCTGGAGGCCTACGACGAGACGGTCCTCATGGCCATGCCTTGGCTCGATGGAACAGAACTGCCAGCCGACGTGTGGCTCGACCAGCTCGCGGAGGCTGTCGAGTCGCAGGCCGGCAGTTTCGAGAACGTGGTCTTCGAGCTACAGGCACGCGACTGGCGCGGCGAGGGACGATGGGTGGCCAGCGAAACCCTGCGCGACTGGATGGAGCGTCTCATGCGCCGCGGAGTACTGAATCTGGCCTACTACCCGGATGATTTCCTCAACGATCGCCCCCGCCTCGCACCCACCCGGGAAGGCATTTCCCTCAATGCCTTCCCGCATCGGCGATAGGGGGCCAGGGCATGAACATCAACTGGCTGCTCGACTTCGTGTTCTTCTACCCCCTGGTAATGGCATGGGTGTGGATGATCGGCGGCACTTGGTACTTCTTCCGCTGGGAACGTAGGAAGCATGGCGACCCGGACCACCCGCCGCCGAGCGGACGTACTCCGCCCTGCAGCATCATCATTCCGTGCTTTGACGAAGCCACGGACATTCGGGATACCGTCCACTACGCCCACGCGAGCGAATACCCGGAGTTCGAGATCATCGTCGTCAACGACGGCAGCGAGGACGACACCGGCCGTATACTCGAGGAATTGACCGAGGAATACCCGCGACTGCGGGTGGTACACCTGGCGACCAACCAAGGCAAGGCCATCGCATTGCGCACCGGCGCTCTTGCCGCCAAGCACGAGTTCCTGATCGGCATCGACGGCGATGCCTTGCTCCACCCCAAGGCGGTGGCCTGGATGATGTTCCATCTTGCCTCGGGGCCGCGCGTTGGGGCGGTCACCGGCAATCCACGCATCCTCAACCGCAGTACCCTGCTGGGCAAGCTGCAGGTGGGCGAGTTCTCGGCGACCATTGGCCTGATCAAGCGTGCCCAACGGGTCTATGGACGGATCTTCACCGTCTCTGGCGTTATCGCCGGCTTTCGCCGCACCGCACTCGACCGTGTCGGCTACTGGAGCAGCGACATGGTCACCGAGGACATCGACATTTCGTGGCGGCTGCAGCTCGACCATTGGGACATCCGCTACGAGCCCAACGCGTTGTGCTATATCTACATGCCCGAGACGCTACGCGGGCTGTGGCGACAACGTCTGCGCTGGGCCCAAGGCGGCGTGGAAACAGTGCTCAGACATTCCGGCAGTCTGCTCAAGTGGACCAAGCGGCGGCTCTGGGCGGTGGCCATCGAGTACATCGTCAGCATCCTCTGGGCCTATGCCATGGCTGCTGTACTGGTCATCTACCTGCTAGGCGTAATCGTCGACCTGCCATCGGGCTGGGGCGGCCCGAGCATCATCCCGCAGTGGGCGGGTGTCATCCTCGGCATCACCGCACTGCTGCAGTTTCTGGTCAGCCTGATGATCGATCGGCGCTACGAGATCGATCGACGCTTCTTTCGCAACTACTTCTGGGTGATCTGGTATCCGCTGGCCTTCTGGCTCCTGTCGATGACCACCACCGTGGTGGCTCTACCCAAGGCCATACTTAAACGGACAGGCGAGCGGGCCCGCTGGGTCAGTCCCGATCGTGGGCTGCGGCCACCGAAGGAATGAGGTGATGAAACGTTCCCGCCCCCGCGTTCCGGAAATCATCGAACGCAACGACTTGGAATCCACCGGCAAGCGGCGTGTGGGCCAGTTCGTCAGCTTGGTCGCCTGGGTGGTCTGGATCTACCTGTTCACGCCACTTATTGCCCTGATTGGCTGGGCGCTGGGCGTTGGATTGTTCGAGCGCTACATCCTCGACGATCCCATGGGCACCCTCGAGGCTATGCAAGTCTACGTGCTGGTAATCCTTAGCGCCGGGCTGATTTTCATCGGCTGGGCAAGCTACAACTGGCTGCGTTTTCACAATCGCGAGCGACGCCATGAGCCGCCACCGGTCAGTGCCAACGAGCTAGCGCACCGATTCCACATTTCCCCGGAAGACGCTAGGGAGATCGAATACCAGCGCATCGTGACCGTGCATTTCAACGACGATGCCGAAATCATCGAGATCATCCACGAAAAGCCAACCGATTCAGATACCGACCGGACGACCGCACTCGCCTCGCCGAACGCCGTCCCATCAAGCAGCTGAATGCCACGAGGCAAAGGGGCCCGGCAAACCAAGTTACTGGATCTTCAGATAGGCGTAGCCATCACGCTGCAGATCGGCGATCTTGGCCACACCGGAACCCACCAGGCCGATGCCCTCGTAGAGCTTGTCCTCCGACAGGCCGATCTCGTTGCGGGTGACGTCACAGAGATGCACCTTGACCTCGCGAACGTCAATCAGCGTCTGGAGTCGTCCCTTGAGTTCGTCGCGGCGCTCGTCGAGCGCCTCGTCGGCCGCGTAGGGCGTGCCTTCCAGCGGATCGTCGGTGGCAAACCGGATGCCGAAACCGACCAGCACCAGGTGTACGTCCCAGGGCAGGAGCTTCTGCTCAGCATCGTTGATCAGGTTATTGATCGAGGTGAGCGTGGCGGAGTAACGGGTGGGATCGGCAAAATCGACGTGGTAAACGACCCGCTGAGTGTCATCGGCGTGCACCGCGCCCTGCGCCGACAATGCCAGTGCCGTCGCGGCCAGCGATAGGGTGATCAGGCGCGTGAGGCGTCGGGCCATGGTTGCCCCATGACCCAGAAAATAGGAAAAAGCAGTCATTCCTTTGCTCCCTGTTGCGAGGTGGACAGGGAGCATAGCCGAACATCGACGGTCAACGCCTAGGAGGCACGCTACGACGATCGGGATACTGGCGTTGGGTATGCACGGCCAGCGCGTTGGCGAGATCGACCTCCGGGTTCTCGGCGCAGAAGGTCAGTACCGCCATCTTCGCCGTGGAGGCGGGCTTGCCGGCCTGGATATCGTAGGTATTGCGAAGAATCACGTTGCTCGCGGTGAGATAGCCGGCGATGAAGCCATCCAACTGCCCCTGGCTGCCCGGATGATTCCCCTCGGCGACCGCCACGGCATCCGCACAGGACCAGTTGCCCGGACCGAAGGCGACAAAGCGCCCCTCGACACTCTTGGCGATCGCCGGCGACGGCATGAGTGCCAACGCCACCGCGGCCACCAAGGCCGTGAGCAGCACGCAGTGAACCCCAACGCGCGTTTGATCCGTCCGTGTCATGTCTCGCCCCGCCTACCCGAATTGCAGCTGAAAGCCGCAGTTGGCGATATAGGCCTGCTCGCGCTCGAGGTCAGCCACCGTCAGCGGATGATCGTCGAGCCAGCCCGAGGCGAACGTCAGCTCGAGTTGGTCGCCGTCGGCCCTGGCGCTCACCTGGGCGGGGGCAATGCCCTCGCCCCGGTCGCGGTGGAACAGCACGGCCAGGCGCAGGATGACCGCCAGGCGCATCCCCAGCGGGCGCATGTCCTCGTCGAGCGACTCGAAGCGCGATGGCTTGAACTTGCGACGGTGGGCATGCACCAGGGCGGCCACCGCGGCCTGGGCCGTTCGGGTCAGCCCGGGCATGTCGGCGTGCTCCAGCACGTAGGCGCCATGGTGGTGGTAGCCGGAATGGGAAATCGCCAGGCCGACCTCGTGGACACGCGCGGCGACGTCCAGCCAGGTGGCCAACGGCAAGGCCTCGCTGGTCTCGTCGCTGGTCGCGCCCCAGTTTTCCTCGACCTGACGCCACAAGGCCGCGGTGGTCGACGCCACGCGCTCGGCGTGGGTCGCATCGACGTTGAACATGCGCTGCAACCGCCCGACGGTCAGGTCGCGCACGTCGTCGAAGTCCTCGCGCTCGACCCAGTCGTAGATCAGCCCCTCGCGCAGCGCGCCATCGGAGATCGCCATGCGCTCGATGCCGAGTGCCTCGAACACCGCGCGCATCGCCACTAACCCGCCGACGAACACCGGCTTGCGGTCGTCGGACAATCCGTCGAGTGAGAGTTTGCCGAGGTTGCCGGCCTTGAGCACTGCCTTGCGAAGCGCGTCCAGCCCGGCCAGCGTCAGGCTGCCATCGCCCCAGCCGTTCGCCTCGGCCACCGTGGCCAATGACCGTGCCGTGCCACTGCTGCCCACGGCACGCGCCCAACCCAGCTCGCGGTAAGCGCGCTGGTAGCTCATCAGCTCCAGCTCGGCGCGGCGCTCGGCCTTGAGCATGCGGGTTTTGTCGTATTTGCCGTCGCTGAAATGGTCGTTGGTCAGCCGCACGCAACCGAGCGGCACGCTCTCCATGCGCACCGGCTCGAAACCTTCACCGATGATCAGCTCGGTCGAGCCGCCACCGATGTCGATCACCAGCCGTCGACCGTCGGCCGGCACGTCGCTGTGGGCCACGCCGAGGTACACCAACCGCGCCTCCTCGCGCCCGCCGATAATTTCGATCGGGTGCCCGATGGCCCGCTGCGCACGGCGGATGAACGTCGCGCCATTCTTCGCCGCCCGCAAGGTGTTCGTCCCGACGATACGCACCCGCCCCCGGGGCATGCCCGACAAGCGCTGCCCGAATCGTCGCAGGCAGTCCAGCCCGCGCTCGATCGCCGCACTGGAGAGATAACCGTGCTCGTCCAGCCCGCCGGCCAAGCGCACCATCTCCTTCATCCGGTCGATGACCTGCAACTGCCCCGCCTCGACCCGGGCGACCAGCATGTGAAAACTGTTGGACCCCAGGTCCACCGAGGCGATGACTTCTCCGTCCTGCATGGGCATAGCGTCCCGGCTGCGCGTCGCCTCGCGGGGGTGCAAGGCGAACCTCTGAATGGCTTAACGCCGCGCCAATGCGGCAACTGCTCGCATTATGTCGATTTTACTTCCGGCCAGAAACCCTATCGGGTCAGCACTTGCCAAAGCCAACCAGATTGATTAGCTTGCCCATCATCAACTGAACATCCACACACCATCTCAAGGACGAGAGACGTGGAACTTCCCCGATGCCGCCGAGGCGGCTTCGGCCGGCACATGGCATGGATCGCCGTGTTGCTGGCAGGAGCTGGCTCGCCGCCTGCCGCCGCGCAGGCCACCAGCCCGACCGACGAGTCGCTCCGCCAACAGGAGCGACAGCATGACCTGCGCGAGCGGCTCGAAACCGACCCCGACGTGCGCTTGCCGCGCGAGACGCGCCCCACTTCCCGACTCCCCGCCAACGAAACGCCCTGTGTCGAGATCGACCGGATCCGTCTGTCCGGTGAGCCTCGACCGATTTTCGAGCGCGCCCTCCAGAACGCCCTGAGCAATCTGGATTGGCACCGCGGACGCTGTCTGGGCAGGCAGGGCATTCGCACGATCGTGCGCGAAGCCCAGCAGCAACTGATCGACGCGGGGCTGATCACCACCCGAGTGAGCGTACCGCCCCAGGAGCTCGCCGGGGGCCAGCTATTACTGACGATCTTGCCCGGCCGGGTCGGTGCGATTCGCCCCAGTGACCGATCCGACGAACGCGCCCGACCACACCCGGCCTTCCCCACCCACCGCGGGGCCTTGCTCAATCTGCGCGACCTCGAGCAGGGGCTGGAAAACCTGGAGCGGCTCGACAGCGTCACCGCCGACATCGCCATCGAACCCGGCAAAGCGGCTGGCGAAAGCGACATCGTGGTCGACTGGCAACAAAGCGTTCCCCTGCGGCTCTCGCTCTCCATCGACGATTCGGGCAGCGACGCGACCGGCCGGTTCCTAGGCACCGCGACACTATTCGGCGATCACCTGTTCGGCCTTAACGGCCTGTTCTACGCGAGCGTCACTCGTGATCTGGGCTTGGCAAACCGAGACCGCCCGGGAAGCTCCGACTCGTACGCCATGCACTACTCCGCTCCGTTCGGTTACTGGCGTTTCGGCGCCACCACCAGCCGGTTTTCCTACTACCAGACGATCGCCGGCCTTGACCGGAATTACCGCTACAGCGGCACCGGCGAACGAAAGGAAATCGAGATCTCCCGGGTGGTGCATCGTTCTCAAGCCGGCCGTACGGCTCTCAAGGCGACCGGGTGGCTGCAGACGTTCTCCAATGCGATAGACCAGACCCGAATCACCGTGCAGGAACGCCGCATGGCCGGCTATTCGCTGGGCGTCGCCCACCGACACTTCCTTGGTCGAGCCACGTTGAATCTCGCGGTGAACCACCGCTGGGGCACCGGCATGCTTGGGGCCCACCCGGCACCCGAGGAGGACTTTGGCGAAGGGACCGCCCGAGCCCGCATCACGACGCTGGACGCCCGGCTGGACGCACCCTTCGTGCTGGGCGAGCATCCCCTTCGCTACCGCGGGCGGATTCGAGGTCAGTTCAATCACACCCGCCTGATTCCGCAGGATCGATTCGCCATCGGCAGCCGCCACTCAGTGCGTGGCTTTGGTGGCGAGCTGTTGCTCAGCGGCGATCGCGGTGCGTTCTGGCGCAACGAGCTGCACCTCGAACTCGCCGGTCCTCTGCACCCGTACCTCGCGCTCGACGCCGGGCGCGTGGGCGGAGCGTCGGCTAACGATCTCCCCGGCAAGCATCTGGTCGGGGCGGCGTTCGGCCTGCAATGGCGCTGGAAAAACACCTGGATCGATGCCTGGGCGGCACGCGCCATGGATCGGCCGTCCGCCTATCCGGATCCCGGGCTGCAGGCCGGCTTTCAGGCCGGCATCCACTTCTGATATCGACCACGAGTGCACGACAAGGACACGTCATGACACGCCAGCTTCATACCCGACTGCCACGCCACGCCGCGAGGACACTGATGCTCGCGATGCTCGTGACCCCGACGTTGTCGGCCAGCGAGATCCGCTCGCATCCGGATGCCCATGGCGGGAATCGTCCCAGCATCCACCAGTCCGGCAACGGCACGCCTGTCGTGGATATCACCACGCCTGGTACCGACGGGGTCTCGCACAACGTCTACCAACAACTCGACGTGGACGAACGCGGCGTGGTGTTCAACAACGGTCGGCAGACCAGCGCCACAACCCTCGCCGGGCAGATCGGCGCCAACCCGGCATTAGCCGGCGGCACGGCAGACCTGATCCTCAACGAGGTGCGCGCCGCAAGCCCCAGCCAACTGGCGGGCTACCTGGAAATCGGCGGCGACCCCGCCGACCTCGTAATCGCCAACCCCGCCGGCATCACATGCAACGGCTGCGGTTTCATCAATGCCGAGCGCGCCATGCTGACCACCGGCAAGCCCCGGTTCGACGACGGTCGTTGGAGCGGCCTGGACGTGCGCGGCGGCCGGATCCGCGTCGAAGGCGACGGCATGGATGCCAGCCGCACGGCACAGGCCGACCTGCTCGCACGAGCCATCGAGATCAATGCCGGCATCTGGGCCGACGAGGTCAACGTCATCACCGGCGTCGGCCAATTTGACCTGCGAGGCCGGTTGGTCGGCTCGGCTGCCACGGACCTCCCGCCCCCCGACTGGAGCATCGATACGGGCCAACTCGGTGGGATGTATGCCAACAAGATACGGCTGGTCGCCAACGAACATGGCGTGGGCGTGCGCAACCGGGGGAGCCTGCAGGCGGGTAGCACCGGCCTGATTCTCATGACCGACGGACAGCTGGTCAATCGAGGCATACTGCATTCCGAAGCACGCGCGCGATTAGACGGGTCGTCGATCGACAACCACGGCACTCTGCAAGCAACTGACCAATTAACGGTGACGAGCACCAAGGCATTTACCAATCAGGGTGGTCGTCTCAGCAGCGGGGCGGACCTGACACTTGCGGCCAGCTCAATCGAGAATGACGGCACGCTTCAGGCCGGTGAAGACATAACGCTTGTCAGCGACGGTCGATTGACAAACCATCAGGGCCAGATCCTCGCGGAACGGGATATCACCGTAGCGGCCCGGCGGCTCGACAACAGGGGCGAGATCCACGCCAATGGAACGCTCGAAATACAGGTCGCCTCGACACTCAGCAACCAATCGATCCTGACCGCCGTCGATTCGATGCACCTAACCGCCTCGAACGCCCTCAACCGGGGAGAGCTGCTGACGGGAAACGATTTGCATCTGCTGCTCGACGCCGACCTGGACAACGCGACGGGACGCATTCGGGTTGGGAGAGAGGCCAATGTCTCGGCGAGCTCTTTCGACAATCAGGATGGCCTGCTTCTCGCCGGCCGGGCGATGGGCCTTGAAGCGGATCGCATCGACAACACCGGCGGCACAATCGGGTCCGCTGGATCGCTTCAGGCAAGCAGTCGCACCCTCGACAACTCCGGCGGAGAGCTGCAGGCCGGAGACGGCCTCACACTCGACACGATCACCCTCTCGGGAGCCGGCCGTTGGTCGTCGACCACCGATCTGACGATCCACGTCGCTAGCGACTATGACCACGAAGGCGAGTTACTTGCCGACGAAGATCTCTCGCTCGACATCGATGGCGAACTGACCAACTCGGGCACATTCAGCGCGGCGGGCGCCGCGACCCTGCGAGCCGACGGGGTAACCAACCGCGCCGACGGGAAAATCGTCGCAGGACAGCTTTCGCTCGACGCTAGCGAACGGCTCGACAATCACGGCCTGATCGATGGCGGACAGGTCAGCCTCACGGCAACCCACGTCATCAACCACCCGGGTGCCCGACTCTACGGCACCGATCTATCGATCACCGCCGCAACGTTGCGCAATCTCGGTGACGATACCCAAGCCGCCACCCTCGCCGCCCGTGACCAGATGCGGCTGACCATCGACACGCTCGAAAATCGAGATGAGGCCCTGATCCTTAGCGTCGGCGACATGGCCATTGCCGGCCGCGAGGGCGCCCCGGCCGGGCACCTGCTCAACGACGGCTCGACCATCGAGGCGTTGGGGGTCCTTGCGATCGAGGCCGATCGAATCGAGAACCGCAATGCCGGGCTGGTGACAGCGCAGGTCGACGAGGCGCCGGTCCGGGAGTCCTGGATACAGCTCAGGGGAAGCCAGCGCACCTTCGATGCCGTCGCCTGCAGCAACCTCTATGACGAGAACGTCTGGTGTCAGGGCTACCCACACGAGATTTCCGATTTCACCTGGTTCCGGACCACCGCCATCACCTCGCACACCGAGGTGGTTCGGACCGAGCCGGCTGTGATTCGCGCCGGCGATGACATGACCCTCGTCGGTGACAAGCTCGTTAACACCGACAGCCAGATCATCGCTGGTGGCGAGCTACACGCAGAGCTCGGCGAGCTCGACAACAGCGCCACCCAAGGCCAGGACATCACCCGGCGAAGCGGCACGGCGAGCTTCACCACCGTGGAATCCTGCGGCACGTTCGGCTCGGATCACTGCCGCGAGTGGCACGGCACCTCCGCCTACAACCCCGCCCCGGTATACAGCGCCCGCTACGACCTGCCGACCGTCACCTATACCGAGCGGGCCGGTGCAAACTCTTTAGCCCCCACCCTGCCGTCGCCCGCAAGTGGTTCGGGGTCGCCACTGCCCGAGTTGCCGCAAGCGAGTCTGTTTCGACTCAAACTCGACAATCCCAACGCGCCCCTGGTCGAGACCGATCCGCGTTTCGCCAGCTACCGCCAGTGGTACGGATCGCAGGCCATGCTCGACGCATTGGCCCGTGACCCCGCCTACACCCAGAAACGTCTCGGCGACGCCTTCTACGAGCAGGCACTCGTTCGCGAGCAGGTCATCGAACAAACCGGGCAACGCCGCCTCGCAGGCTTTGCCGATGACGAGGCCCAGTTCCGCGCCCTGATCGACGCCGGCATCACCCTCGGCAAGGATCTCGAGTTGACACCGGGTGTACGCCTGAAAGCCGAGCAACTCGCGCAACTCACCGCCGACATCGTCTGGCTGGAAGAGCAGGACGTCAGCATCGACGGGCAAAGCCGAGAGGTCCTCATCCCGCGCCTGCACCTCGCCGATGGTGCGCCCCGGCCAGCCGGCAACTCGGGACGCATCGCCGCCCAGCAGCTCCAAGTCGCCGTCGACGGCAGCGCCACCAATCGGGGCGATCTCGCCGCACGCGACACGCTTACCCTGTCCGCCAACCGCATCGAGAACCTCGGCGGCACCATCGAGGCCAATCGCACCCACCTCGCGGCCGGCACCGACATCCAGCAACGCGGCGGCGAGATTCGCGGGCAACGGACCTTGTCCCTGGCCGCCGGGCGGGACATCACAGTCGAAGCCGACACCCGCCGCGACGAAATTCGCGACGGCACCAACCACTTTTCCCGCGACCAGATCGTCGACCGTGGTCGCATCGCCGTTACCGGCGACGGCGAGCTGACCGTCACCGCCGGGCGCGACCTGACACTGCAAGCCGCCGAGGTCACACACGACGGCGACGGAGCCACCACCCTGTCCGCCGGACGCGACCTGCGCCTGACCACAACCACCGAGGGGCACGACGAGTCGATCACCTGGGACGCGGACAACCGGCTTGCCCAAGGCACTCGCCGCGAGGTCGGGGCTGTCATCGACACCCAGAGCGATCTCAAGCTGATCGCCGGACGCGATCTCTCCGGACGAGCCGCCAACATCGACGGCGGCGACGACACCGTCACGCTGACCGCGCGCCGCGACATCCAACTGGCCGACGGTGAGGCGACCCGCCACTGGGAGGAAGCTCACCGACTCGAGGACGACAGTTGGGCCTCGAGCACCGTCGCTATCTCGCACGAAACCGCCAACCATCGCCGGAGCCAGGCGTCCCGACTGAGCGGGGGCGCCGTGCGACTCTCCGCCGATCAAGACATCGCCGTACAGGGCAGTCATGTCGACGCTCTTCACGACCTCTCGGTGCTGGCCGGGGACGACATCCGGTTGTTGGCCGGCGAAGAACGTCACGAGGAAAGCCACGTCAGTGACAAGCAAAGATCCGGCTTCACGACGAGCGGGTATAACCGCTCGCGGAGAACCTTTTCGAGGGAGGAGCAACAGATCCACCATGTCGCCTCATCCCTACACAGCCGGCAGGGCGACGTCACGCTACTCGCCGGCCTAGCCGAGATCATCCCGGCCGATGGCGGAGCCGTGGTCGTCGACGGCAGCCGCATCTCCGCCGACGCCGGGCGCTTAGATCTCGCCGGGCAGCACATTCTGCTCACCACCACCCAGGACAGCACCCGCACCAAGGCGGCCCGACTCGAACGGAAGAGCACCTGGGCCTTTGCCACTGGCTTGCCCGAAGGCGCCAAAGACTCGCTCGACGCTGAGCGGCGTCAACTGACCGCCAACGGCAGCACCCTGAGCGGACGCGAGGGCGTCTCTCTTCTGACCAACGGGCTTATAGACGTCACCGCGGCCCGACTCGAATCCTCCGACGGGGGCGTCGACATCAACGGCGGCCAAGTCCACGTCCGCAGCGCCCGCGACAAGCTGTCAGCGACCCGCGACGAAAGCCACGAGAAGACTGGCGTCAGCTGGCGCGACCTCACCGGTATGTTCACTCCCGGTCAGGGCGTCGGCTACGACACCGCGGCGGAACAGGTAGACAGCGAATCCACGCTCGTGCCGGCCACGATCAACGGCCGCAACGTCACTATCCGCAGCATGCAAGACGATATCGATCTCGCCGCCGTGCGGATCGAGGCGACTGGTGACGAAACGGAGCAAGCCGGCGTCCGCATTGATGCCGCCGGCGATTTGTACTTCGGCACCCTCACCACCGAGACCTTCCATCGACGGGACGAGACGCACGAGGATCTCGCGTGGCAAGGTGCCGAGGGCGAGGGTCGATACCACGAGCAAATCCACTACAACCGGCTGAACGCCGAACGAGTCAAGCTAGGGGCCGGCGACCGCGTCACCGCCGACATAACGTCGCACGACCCCATCGAGACACTGGCCCGGACGACTGGCATGGACTGGCTCCGAGCCTTGCGCGACACCCCCTCGTTAACCGACCAAGTCGACTGGCAAGCGGTCAAAGAGGCCCACGAACACTGGTCGTACGACGAGCAGGGGCTCACGCCAGCGGCCTCGACCGTTGTGGCCGCGTTAGTGACCTATTTCACAGCCGGGGCAGGAACGAGCATCGTCAATGCCGCTGCTGGCACTGGAGCCGCCACCACCACGACCGGAACTATTGCCGCATCAATTGTCGAGGCCGCGGTGACCAATTTGGCGACCGAGGCGTCAATCAGCTTCATCAACAACGAAGGAGACATCACAAAAGCTCTGAACGAAATTGGAGACGAAGAAACTCTGCGAACAACCGTATCCAGCATGTTATCTGCCGGGATCAACACCGGATTCGGAAATTCTTACGGAGTAGAGCGCTTCGCAGTCAGCGCAGCTTCCGGTTGCGCAAAGGGTCGGTTATCTAACGAAAGCTGCCGGAAGGGAGCCATTGAGTCAGCCACGATGTCGGGATTGCAATGGACTTCACACATACTGCGCCAAAATCAATTAAATTCGTCTAAAAAGTTTTCCGGCATCTGCGACGCCAACCATGACTGCATATCAAACATCAGCGGAAGTAGCGTCGGAGTCGACGGTGACAACGTGAAACTTGGCGGGGGAAGGATTAACGTCAGCTCCGTGTGCGAAGCAGCACCTGACCTATGCAACGATAAAATCGATTCATTCAACAAAAGATTTATTGCAGACAACGGAAAAGTTTTTATACCGAACGGGCTAAAAATGGCCGACGGGGCAACTCCGCTAACAACAGCCAACCTTCTAGCCAGCCTCCCACAGAGCCCACTTGGAGGACTGCAAGGAGGGGGCGGGGTCTTCGGCATGTTCAATATGAAGGTGCCTTACGAGGCCGGATCGTTTTTAGACATCTTGGTGGAATCTTTTGCAGGGCCGCATGATTGGCTTAATAGCTCACACTATTATGGGGCGAATGGGAACATTAACACCGCCGCAGGCATTTGGGGAATAGCGGCCTGGAACAGCATTAATGTCGCACTAGCGGCTCCTTTCGGGCTCGCAACCCTCTGTTCTCAGGCACCTGTCGCTTGCGGCGCAGCCCACTCAGAAATCGAGCGACATGGAAGATAAATAATGAGAATTAATTGCATTAGGCCAAAAAATATTTTCACTTTACTCGCCCTGTTTTTAGGGGGTACGGGGTGCAGCCATCTATACACCCCTCCAGCGATAGACGACCTGGACTGGAGCCCCAGTGAACTATCGACTCACGGCTGCCCAAACCTTTCGGGAAAGTACGTCGCCCCCCCTGAAGGAGAATCTTACCGAAAGATCCTGCCGACCGGATCCCCGAGTCTATATTTGGACAGGGAACACTACCTGGAGCACAAAGACGAAAAAATACTTATTACGATACATTCCATGCAAGGGAAAGCGACCATAGAAGCTCAAAATGAGAATCGCACCATCACTTCATCCGTGGTTTTTGACGGCATCATGACCGGGTGCTCAAACAACTCATTAATATATAGATTCAAATCTGATCCAACGCCCCACCCAGAGTCGGGCGGCCACACCTCAATAGTCTACGGAGAACGGGTAATAAAAAAATCAAAAGGAGGCGATATACATGTTTATCGCCAACAACGAAACAGAAAGGCCACATGGCGGAATATAGCTGACGCGCAGCCATATCCACAGAAAGACACCGGCCCGACGATATTCACCAAAGTCCCTCGGAGCGACTAGCTCCTCTAAAGCTAACTCACGTCAGCACGTTCAAAGGAGTGAACCTGATGAAGAAAGTTCTTGCCTGCCTCGCACTCGCCACAACGGTGAGCGGCTGTTCCACAACAGGCACCAGTCATCCTGCCCATTCCATGAAAGACGATCTGTCCGCCTGCCTGGAACAGGTAAAGAGCGAGAAAGACCTCCTGCTGGTCGAAGCACCTGTCGCGAATAACCCGCTATCCAACGCCCTCGTCAACGGCCTTGCTGGTCAGTCCCGAGCATCGGCCACCCTTGTGACGGCTTTGAGCAACCGCGACGGGCGGCCCGTGCTCGTTTTCGGTAGAAACGAAGCCAACAACACAGCGCTGTTGCGTGCGGCGCTGAAGTCTCTCCCCGAAACCCCGTATGCGCGCGAGGTCTGCCTAGCGGCGGGTGCAAATAAAACAGAAGAATTGCGCTCGCTGGCGGCATCGCGCGGATTCGAGCTATTTTTCACGCGTGCCCACGGCTGACAACTGCAGTCGGCTCCGTCTGGACAACCGAAAAACGAGGCAGACCGAGTACAAGGGAACCACGGTCAAACCATGACGCTTTCTGCGTCTCAAACAATCGATCAAGGAGTGATCGATGATGAAAAAATTGCCGACTGCTTTGATTGCGGCAACAGGAATCGCCGCCGGCAACCCAGCACTCGCTGAAAACGATGTGTATCTCAAGGGCGGCATCGGCTGGGCACACAGTCAGGACGAGGTAGCGACCATCGGCGATCTCGCCGGTCCGCCCGACGAGGTGGCGTTCGAGTCGGACGACTCGCTCGCCTACCAGGTCGGCATCGGGTATCGCCTGACCGACTGGCTGGATGCGGAGATATCCCTGAACCACATCGGTGGATTCAATTTGAGTGGGCCCTATCAGGATGACGGCAGCCCCTCGGGCGAGATGGGACGCACCGAGGTGGACACAACCTCGATCATGGTAGTCGGCCTCGTGGACCTGGCCGCCGTATTGGATTCGTCTTGGCCGCTCAAGACGTATATCGGCCTAGGGGCGGGATACGCCCGACACGATATGGGTCGCTTTACCGTCACCAACGACAGCGCCAGGATCGACAGCCATACCGCCCGTGAATTCGCCTGGAAGGCGACATTGGGTGCGGTCTACCCGCTTGGAGAGCGCATGTCCCTGGATGCCTCCTATGCCTATGCCGACTATGGCGAGGCGAAATCGAGCCGTAACGCGCATGAGCGCGGTGATGACCTGCAGCTAACCTCACCCCTGAGCGTAGCAATCCGCTCCCACGAACTGTCGCTTTCGCTGCGATACCGGCTGTAGCCCCTGACATCACGGAGCTAAATCAGGCAAGGGCCATCTCGATCACTCTTACGAACTCGCACTTGAGGAAATCGGCATCATTTTCCTGCCAACCTGCACGCGGCCGAAGCCAGCGTCTGCAAGATGAACAGTCGTGGCACAATGCCCGCCCATGTCCGCCCGCCAATCCATCAAGCCCGGTTTCACGCCGCCGCCCGACGATGTCATCATCGACGAGGCGGCGGTGTTGCGTTTGTCGGCGTTGCCGTCGGGCGCACTCGATCGGCTCGTGGCGCGCTACGGGTTGCCGCTCGTCTGGGTGACGCCGGGCGAACCCATCCCGGGCAGCTTCTGGGGCGACGACGAGGCCGGCATTATCGGCTCGACGTTGTACGTGCGCCCGGACACGGCGGTGCACTCGGCGCTGCACGAGTTCGCGCATATCGTCTGCATGGACGAGGCGCGGCGGGCCGCGGCACACACTGATGCCGGCAGTGATGACATCGAGGAAGAGGCGGTCTGCTACCTGCAGATCCTGATGGCCGATCATCTCAAGGGCTTTGGTCGCGAGCGGGCACTGGCCGATATGCAGGCCTGGGGCTACACCTTTCGCGTGGGCACGCCGGGCGACTGGTTCGCGCGGGATGCCGACCGGGCAATCGAGTGGCTATTGAACCAAGGGCTGGCCCGACAGACCAACGGGGCGATTGAACCCACCTTCCGTCCGCGAGGCACCGGATGAGCACTCGACTACAGCGCATGCACGCCGTGGCAACCTCGCCCAAGCAGCTGGCTGTGCTGTTTTTGGGCTTCGCCTCCGGCCTGCCGCTGCTACTGACCTCCGGCACGCTGCAGGCCTGGCTGACGATGGAGGACATCGACCTCAAGACCATCGGCCTGTTCGCGCTGGTCGGCCTGCCCTACACGCTCAAGTTCCTCTGGGCACCGATCCTCGACCGCTTCGCCGTGGGCCATTTCGCCCGCCGCCGCGGCTGGATACTGCTGACCCAGGTGTTGATCGCCGTCGGGCTGCTGGGCCTGGCGATCAGCGATGCCCAGACGCAGATCTGGCAGATCGCGATCTTCGCCCTGATGGTCGCCTTCCTCTCGGCCACGCAGGACATCGCCATCGACGCCTGGCGTACCGATACCCTCGACGCTCCCGAACGCGGGCTCGGCGCGGCGGTATTCGTCATGGCCTACCGCATCGGCATGCTGGTCGCCGGTTCGGCGGCACTGGTGATGGGGGACCACATCGGCTGGCCGTTGACCTACACCATCATGGCGGCACTGATGGGCGTGGGCATGGTCACGGCCTGGTTCGCCCCGGAGAAGGACACGCGCGATCTTGCACCGCAGACCATGCGCGAAGCGGTCATCGGGCCGATGAAGGCATTCTTCTCCCGCCCCGAGGCCTGGGCGCTGATCTTCCTGGTCATTCTCTACAAGTTCGGCGATGCCTTCGCCGGCACGCTGACGACCGCCTTTCTGATCCGCGGCGCGGGCTTCACCGCCACCGATGTCGGCCTGATCAACAACGGCGCCGGGCTGATCGCGACAATTATCGGCGGGCTGTTCGGCGGGCTGTGGATGGTCAAGCTGGGCCTGTTCCGCGCCCTGATGCTGTTCGGCGTGCTCCAGGCGATCACCAACCTCGGTTACGCCTGGCTGTACGAATGGAACAGCTACGGGCTGATGGTGGCGGTTATCTCGCTGGAGAACTTCGCCGGCGGACTGGGCACCGCCGCCTTCGTCGCCTTCCTGATGGCGCTTTGCGACAAGGAATACTCCGCCACCCAGTACGCCCTGCTCTCGGCCATCGCCGCGCTGGGGCGCATCTATCTCGGGCCGACCGCCGGTTTCATCGTCGAGGCCGTCGACTGGACGATCTTCTTCCTCCTCACCTTCCTGGCCGCCCTGCCCGGTCTGTGGCTACTGTGGCGCGCGCGGCACACCATTCGTCGACTCGACCAGTAAGGCCGCGCGAGGCGGGAACCTCTCAGGCCAAGGCAGGTCCCGTCTTCTATACTGGAGCGAGCCGACAACGACCGGGAGTAACGGCATGAAAGGACGTATTGGACGAATACTGGTCGCGACGGGCGCGGCCCTCGTGATCGGCCAGGCCAACGCCATGGCCCAACCGCCGGAGCACGCCGGCCAACCGCAGAAGGCACAGGGCGCGCCGGAAAAGGCGGAGAAACAAGGCATGGCCAACCCGCCGGAGCGCCACGCCGAGCGTGAACGCAACACCTCGCGCTACCATATCTCCACCCGCGAACGGACGTACATTCAGGACTGGTACAGCCGCAACCTGCCGCCGGGCCTGGCCAAACAGGGCAAGGTCCCGCCGGGGCATGCCAAGCGGCTCGAGCGCGGCTCAACGTGGCCGCCACGTGATGTGGAATATGAGCGCCTGCCGCGCGAACTGGTGCGCCAGCTCTCTCCGCTGCCGGACCACATGCGCTACTACCGGGTGGGCCCCGACGTGGTGATCGCCGACACCGCCGGCAACGTCGTCAGCGACATTGTCTACGACATCCTCAATTGACAACCGGTCACGCCGCCACTCGGCGTTGTGGCCGGCGGCCAGCTAAACCGTTAAGATTCACCCTTTGCCGGACTAGCCTGTCCGCCACCATGAGCGGCGGCAGGTCCGGTCATGGAAGCTCTGCACGAATCCGATAATGCTCCGCGCGCCTTGTTCTCGAACGGCTCGCCAAGCCAGGGCGCTATCCGATTCGTGCAGAGTTTCCCAATTTACGCCAAGCCAGCGACCGACGACATGACCGCAGACGAGCATCAGGCCACCGACCCGAAACCGGAAACCACCGGCACCGACGCGGTCGAGACCACCCCAGAGGCCAGCCAGGAAGCAACCGCGCCGGCCGAACAAACCGTGGCCGAAGGCCAATCCGACAGCGCGCAGGGCGACCAGCCCCAACCTCAGGCAGAATCTGCGGCAGCGAACCAGCCGAAAAAGCCGCGCGTCCACCCGCGTGAGGCGGTCAAGCAGTTCGAGGCCGCTTGGCCGGAGGCGTTTTCCTCCGACCCGAAACAGGTCAAGCCGCTGGCCATCGGCATCCTCCAGCAGATCCTCGCCGATCGCCCGGCCGAGCTTGATGGGCTCAACTCCAAGGCCATCCGCGCGGCGATGAAGTTCTACACCTCGCGGCTGTCGTACCACATCGCCATGAAGAACGCCGAGCACCGCGTCGACCTCAAGGGCGAGCCGGCCGAACCGGTCGATGACAAGGCACGAGGCCACGCCGAGGAACAGATCAAGGCCATCCACGCCGCCCGCGACGCCAAGCGCGCCGAGCAGGGCGAAACTGAAGAAGGCAGCGAGAAGAAGCCACGCCGCCCCCGCAAACCGGCAGACAAGGGGCCGCGCAAGGCAGCCAATGGCGGCCAAGGTGACAAGGCACGGTCAGGACAGGAAGGCAACAAGCGCCGCAATGACCGTCGACCGAACAAGTCCGGCGAATCGCGCAAGTCAGAACAGGCCGATCCGGCGCTGAAGAACCTCAGCATGGAAGAAAAGCTCGACCGACTCGCCCAGCGCTTCGGCCAGGACGGCGTGAAGTAATACCCACGGTCGTGGGATCGGGCCCCGCCGGCGAAAGCCGCCTGGGCGACTCCGCTGTTCTCAGCCTTTTAAGCGGCTGATTTCCACCACACCGTTCAAATCCGGCACACCGGGGCCCCCGCGCCTTGCCTCGTCACCGATGAATTGCCGGGTCGGAGCGACAGGGACGCCGCTCCGAGGTTCGCGCGACACGACGTCGCGTCGAACCGGGCCCGACAGCAAGTCAGCGGTGAAGGGGAAGGTCTGCACGAATACGATGCCGCTCTGCGCGTCTTGAGGCGGGCAGATGCAAGGCGCCCGTTCGCCGCGGAAGAGTCATTCTCTTCCCAAGGACGGCAACGCAGCAGATGCCCGCCTCAAGACGCGCCCTGCGGGGCCTTGCGAGTCGCCCGCGTTCGGCGTTGCGCCGTCTTGACGTGGCCATCGGCACGCCAGCGACGCCGCGCCTTGATCACGAACGACTCGCAAGGCCAGAGTGGTATCGGATTCGCGCAGCCCTTCCCCCTGGAAGCCCGAAGGGCCAAGGCGCCGGGGTGTCCTTGTCTTTGGGCACTTTCTATTGGACAAGCAATAGAAAGTGGCTCGGGCGTGGTCACCCTCGCCGAAACGGAGACAAGCAGCTTCATAAACGCCCGAAAGCTATACCACCTTCACACCAAGGTGCCTTGCTCCGATCGATCAACATAGATCCGCCGGGACTCGCGCCGTGGGCGCGATTCATTTGCCGGGCAAACTCCCACGGGTCCGGCTGTCCCCGAACGGCGGCGGCAGCAAACTGTTCGCCCGATCATCCAACACCATACCTAGCAACACGCCCCCCCATGAGCCGATCCAAACGCAATCGCCCCATCCGCCGCTGGATCTGGCGAATCATCCTGCTGGCGCTGCTCGCCTTCCTGCTGGTCCAGCTATGGTTCTTCGTGCAGGTCTGGCACCTGCGGGACAACAACCCTGAGACCACCGCCTTCATGCGCGAGCGCCTGGAACTCCTGCGAGGCATTCGCCCGGACATTACGGCCCAACAAATCTACGTGCCCTACGACGCCATCAGTCCGGCCGCCCGCCGTGCCGTGGTCGCCTCCGAGGACGACCGCTTCATGGACCACTGGGGCATCGACCTGGTGGGCTTACGTCACGCCATGGAACGTAACCTCGAAGCCGGCGAGATCGTCGCCGGGGGATCGACCATCACACAGCAACTGGCAAAGAACCTGTTCCTATCCGCCGGCCAGTCACTTTGGCGCAAGGGCCAGGAAGCGCTGATCGCCCTGATGCTGGAAGGCGTGCTGGGCAAGCGCCGGATTCTCGAGCTGTATCTGAACTACGCCGAATGGGGCGACCTGCTCTACGGCGTCGAGGCCGCCGCCCGCCACTACTACGGCAAGTCAGCCAGCGGCCTGACCCGACACGAATCCGCCCGTCTGGCCGCCATGCTGCCCAACCCGCGCTTCTACCAGGACAACCGCAACGCGCGCGGATTGCAGGTGAGGACCGATGCGGTGCTCGGCCGAATGGAATACTCAAAGACGCCTTGAGTCAGCGAATAACGGAGCCATCAGAGGCGGGCAAAGACTTTTGACCTCTTTTCCGTATCACGGGGAAACTGGAGATGGTCGCAGTCGCTATGAGCTAATTGCCTCTGACCCCTTTTTTACTGGGAAGCTGCTCATCTGGCGGCCATGCTCCCCAATCCGCGCTTCTACCAGGACAACCGCAACGCACGCGGATTGCAGGTCAGGACCAACGCGGTGCTGGGCAGAATGGAATACTCGAAGACGCCTTGATTCCGGTACAACCGGGGTTATCTCATCGATTCGGACACTCGCCACCAACACGTGAACGAGCCCCTCCCCCCTTTAAGGCGAATTACCCCTGACCCCCTTTTCCACCCCAGGTACCTGATTCCATCCACCGCGACAAAGTAGTCCCGAAACACGAACGTAAGGAGATGTTCCACCCGCGCTCGAGATGCGCTGACACAAAAAAGCCGCCCAACGGGGCGGCTCTTAATTATTAGCCGGCTATTCGTGAAGCGAAATTACGGTCGGCATGCACTCGGAAGATACTTATCTTCCAAACCATCACAATCCCAACTGGAGATCTGGCCCGACGTCTCAACGTTAGGTGTAATTGTCAAGTTCGAATCAGTGATACCAGCAAGCACACCGTCATCAAAAGTCACCGTGATCGTACCGGTGCCGTCAGTAGCAACCGCAACAGTGCTGAAATACTTCCCGTTCAGCTCACTAGCCGCAGTGGTGATGGCAGAATCGCTACCGACACCTGTCAATGTGCCATTCTCAGAGGAAAACACAGCGATGTCTGCACGAAGACCCGCAGTGGAGGTGAAACCCTCGGACGCCTGCGCACGAGCGGTGTAATCTTGGTATGCCGGCAGCGCGATGGCAGCCAAGATACCGATAATCGCCACGACGATCATCAGCTCGATCAGGGTAAAACCCTTCTGAACCTGCTTGTTCATTTGCTTCATCATTCGTGAAATTCTCCTTTGGAGCGTTGATCAACCGGGCCTCCTGGCCCATAGGCCCCTTATACGCAAGCACGCCCCGTGCCAGCTATCGCAAACGGCATGCCAGGGCCGGCGGACATGGGGTATGCGACGTGTCGCCGCCAGCCCTGCGTCAAGTCCCGACGCGCACCGAGCACCTACTGTCACGAGTTGACACACTGTTTCGCAGAACTTTAAGGCTGGGATCACAAAACAAGCAAACGCAAAAAGCCCCGGCAGATGCCGGGGCCCTGATTCCACTTGGCTGCGAAACCGTTATTCGCCCACCGCGACCTCATCCTTGATTGTCGCGATGGTTTTCTCACCGATACCCTCGACCTCGGCAAGCTGGTCGACCGACTCGAAGCGTCCGTGCTCGGAGCGGTATTCCACGATGCGCTCGGCGTAGACCTGGCCGATGCCGTTGAGGGTAACCAGCTCCGCCTTGGATGCCTCGTTGATATTCAACGGCTCCGCAGCGAATGCCGGAGGGGCGAGTAACAGCGCGGCACCGATGGCGGCCGCGCGTACGGAATGGGTGAGTCCTTTCATCATCCTACCTCCTTGTACACGTGGGATGGTTGTACCTTACGCGGGCCGATCCCACATGCATATCAGCATATTCCTAATATGCTGTAGGAGTTTACGGTTTAGATTGTAGGAATATGCCTACAGGGCTCCGCTCTACCCAACCCTTCCGGCACTAAGTGGAATCGGGAGGCTCTCCGACGTGGACTGTTGGGCTAAAGCCCAACCCACAGAACTGGCCTCTGGTGACCGCGGAGGCCGAGAAGTCCTTAGGAAAACGAAGAAAGCAACTCACGCCGCACAAGAAAAACCCCGTCCAGCTAATGCTGCGACGGGGCTTTCAATTGGGAGCCTGGCGTTGACCTACTTTCACATGGGGAGGCCCCACACTATCATCGGCGATGCGGCGTTTCACTGCTGTGTTCGGGATGGGAACAGGTGGTTCCACCGCTCTATGGACGCCAGGCGAAGGGGTAGCCGCCCGGCGTGAGCCGGACGGCAGTAAAGTGAATGCGGTATGTACGGGGTATCCGTGTGTGTCGCTTTGGCGTTATATGGTCAAGCCGCACGGGTGATTAGTACGGGTTAGCTGCATGCATTACTGCACTTCCACATCCCGCCTATCAACGTGGTGGTCTTCCACGGCCCTTCAGGGGGCTCGAAGCCCCGGGGAGATCTCATCTTGGGGTTGGCTTCCCGCTTAGATGCTTTCAGCGGTTATCCAATCCGAACTTAGCTACCCGGCAGTGCCACTGGCGTGACAACCGGAACACCAGAGGTTCGTCCATCCCGGTCCTCTCGTACTAAGGACAGATTCCCTCAAATCTCCAACGCCCACGGCAGATAGGGACCGAACTGTCTCACGACGTTCTGAACCCAGCTCGCGTACCACTTTAAATGGCGAACAGCCATACCCTTGGGACCTGCTTCAGCCCCAGGATGTGATGAGCCGACATCGAGGTGCCAAACACTGCCGTCGATATGGACTCTTGGGCAGTATCAGCCTGTTATCCCCGGAGTACCTTTTATCCGTTGAGCGATGGCCCTTCCATACAGAACCACCGGATCACTAGAACCGTCTTTCGACCCTGTTCGACGTGTCTGTCTCACAGTCAAGCTGGCTTATGCTCTTGCACTAACCGCACGATTTCCGACCGTGCTTAGCCAACCTTCGTGCTCCTCTGTTACGCTTTCGGAGGAGACCGCCCCAGTCAAACTACCCACCATGCACGGTTCCCGATCCGGATAACGGACCTGGGTTAGAACACCAAACATACCAGGGTGGTATTTCAAGGTTGGCTCCACCAGAACTGGCGTCCTGGCTTCAAAGCCTCCCACCTATCCTACACAAGTAGGTTCAGTATTCAGTGCAAAGCTGTAGTAAAGGTTCACGGGGTCTTTCCGTCTTGCCGCGGGTACACTGCATCTTCACAGCGATTTCAATTTCACTGAGTCTCGGGTGGAGACAGCGCCGCCATCGTTACGCCATTCGTGCAGGTCGGAACTTACCCGACAAGGAATTTCGCTACCTTAGGACCGTTATAGTTACGGCCGCCGTTTACCGGGGCTTCGATCAAGGGCTTCTCCGAAGATAACCCCATCAATTAACCTTCCGGCACCGGGCAGGCGTCACACCCTATACGTCCTCTTTCGAGTTTGCAGAGTGCTGTGTTTTTGATAAACAGTCGCAGCGGCCTGGTCACTGCAACCCCCTTCGGCTAACGGAGCAAGTCCGATCACCTAACGGGGGCGCACCTTCTCCCGAAGTTACGGTGCTATTTTGCCTAGTTCCTTCACCCGAGTTCTCTCAACGCCTTGGAATTCTCATCCAGTCCACCTGTGTTGGTTTAGGGTACGGTCAACCGTTATCTGAAGCTTAGAGGCTTTTCCTGGAAGCATGGCATCAACCACTTCGTTCCCTTGGGAACTCGTCGTCACCTCTCGGTGTTGATCTCCCGGATTTGCCTAAGAGATCCACCTACGGGCTTAAACCGGACACCAACTGCCGGCTGGCCTAGCCTTCTCCGTCCCCCCATCGCAATAACGGTCGGTGCAGGAATATTAACCTGCTTCCCATCGACTACGCTTCTCAGCCTCGCCTTAGGGGCCGACTCACCCTGCGCCGATTGACGTTGCGCAGGAAACCTTGGACTTTCGGCGTACGAGGTTTTCACTCGTATTATCGTTACTCATGTCAGCATTCGCACTTCCGATACCTCCAGCAGACCTCACAGTCCACCTTCAACGGCCTACGGAACGCTCCTCTACCATGCCTTACGGCATCCGCAGCTTCGGCAGTGTGCTTGAGCCCCGGTAAATCTTCCGCGCAGGCCGACTTGACCAGTGAGCTATTACGCTTTCTTTAAAGGATGGCTGCTTCTAAGCCAACCTCCTGGCTGTCTCTGCCTTCCCACATCGTTTCCCACTTAGCACACATTTGGGGGCCTTAGCTGGCGGTCTGGGTTGTTTCCCTCTCCACGACGGACGTTAGCACCCGCCGTGTGTCTCCCATGATT
>NZ_CP144142.1:305000-367500 GCF_046523965.1 Guyparkeria sp. TX1
ATAACCCAGCTTGAGCTTGGCATCCGGCACACGGTTGCTGTCGGGGAATCGCTCGACCACCTCGCCGTAGGCCTTGGCGGCCGCGGCGTAGTCCTGCTGGACGTAGTAGGTTTCGCCCTGCCAGAACAGCGCACTCGCCGCCCAGGTGCCTTTCGGGTTGGCGTCGATCACCTTCTGGAACGCATCGACAGCCTGCTCGTAATTGCCACTCTTGAGGACGTCGAAGGCCTCGTTGTAGAGGGCCTGCTGCTCGTCCTCGCTGGCCATGCCGCCCTGGTCACCGCCACTCGAATCGCCCCGATCGGAGGACGCATTCTCGGCGTTATCACCAGTCTCGGTGTCCACCGCGGCAACCGCCTCTTCAGGCACGTCCCGAGCGACCGGGTCCTCGGCACCCACGCCCGACGATGCGCCGGCCGAACCGGAGGCGCGTTGCGGCGACTGACGTGACTGGGCCACCTCGTCGAGGCGACGCTGCTGACGCTCCAGGGCGCGCTCCTGTTCCGAGAGCTGACCATTCATGCTCTGCACTTGACGCTCAAGGTCATGGACCCGCTGCAACAAGCGCTGGAGCAGGATGGCCTGCCCCGACTGGTTGCTCGGCTCCGCCCCCGAGTCCGCGACGGTGACATTGTTTGCCGGCATCGGCCTCGTGCGCGCGGTCGGGGCGCTGGGCGCGGCCTCGTTTTCCGTCTCGGCCGGTGGCTGCTCGTTAGAGTCGCCACCCCAATTCAGCCATCCCGGCGCCTGCTGCGCGGCCGCCGGCAGGGTGGTGCCGCCCAGCAGCAGGGCGGCCGCGAGAGAGCCCGCCAGCCGCGAGCGTCGATTCGAAGGCATTTCGTGCATGGTATTCGGCAATTTTCTGGTCATTTTCCTAGTCATTGAACGGCCCCCAGACCGGATCGCGCACCTTGCCCTGATCGTAACTCAGGGTTTGCGGCTCGCCACCAATGGCCGGTGAAATCTTGAGCACCGAGCCGCCGCCGGATTGCGCGGCATACACCACCATGGCCCCGTTGGGCGCATAACTGGGGCGCTCCTCGCCACCACCGCGGCTGAGCAGCTGCCGCTCACCGTCATCCAGCGATTGCTCGGCGACGTAGAAGCCCCCACCGTCACGCACCACCAGCGCCAGGCTTTCCCCATCCGGCGAGATGCGCGGTCCGGCGGCATAGGGGACATCGAAGGTCAGGCGGCGGGCCCGGTCGTCCGGACCGGACTTGCGGAACACCTGCGGCTGGCCGAACCGGTCCGAGGTGAACGCGAGGCTGCGGTTGTCCGGGAACCAGGTCGGCTCGGTCTCGATCGCCCCGGCGCGGGTCCACTGCGTGGTACGGCGGCTATCCACCTCGATGACGTAGATATCCGGGTTGCCGCCCTTGGAGAGGGTCACGGCGATCTTGTCACCGCGCGGCGACCAGGCGGGTGCCCCGTTGATGCCGCTGTAGTCGGTGAGCTGATAACGCTCGCCGGTGGACAGGTTCTGCACCCAGATGGCCGAGCGATTGCCCTCGAAGGAGACGTAGGCCAGCTTGCTGCCGTCCGGTGACCAGCTCGGCGACATGAGCGGGTACGGGGAATCAAGCACGGTGCGCGGGTTGGCACCATCGGAATCGGCGATCTGCAGGGTATAGGTGCGATTGTCGACCGAGCCGCGCTCGGTGACATAGGCAATCCGGGTAGAGAAGGCACCGCGGTCGCCGGTCAATTCCTCGTAGACGATGTCGCTGATGCGATGCGCCACCGACCGGTCCTCCGAGGCGCCGGCCGAGATCTGGCTGCCGGCAATCCGCTGGCCGGAGCTGACATCAATCAGGTAGAAACGGGTGCGCAGTCGGTCACCGTCGGTCTCGACCTGCCCCATAACGAGATAGCGCGCCTTGCCCGCACGCCAGTCACCGATACGCAACTGGTCCGGCGAGGCGGGGCGACCGGGCATGGCGTCCCGCGCGACGGGCGCAAACAGACCGGAGCGAGCGAGATCGTCACCGATGATGCGCGCGAGATCGTCTACGCCACCCGGCTGATCGAACGGCACCACCGCGATCGGCACACCACTCTCGGTGCCGCCGCTGATATCGATTTCCAACGCGGCCTGCGCCGGCATGACGAACGCGAGCATCCCGGCGAGGAATGTGGTCGCGAACCAACGATGCGAACGATGCAAAAGGGCCAGTACTGTCATGTGGGTCACCCCGGGTTGGCCGGTCATTCCGGCTTGAAGTTGAAACGGAGTTCTTCCTGGAAGATCGATTCGATTTCCGGCTTGGGCAAGGGCGAGGCGGCTTCGATGGCCTGCACCACGGAGCGTTCGAACAGGCGGTCCCCGTCGCAACGCTCGACGCTCACATTGCGCACGCGCCCGTCGGGATCCTGCTGGACGGTTACGGTGCAGGTCCAGCCGGGGCGAGCCCCGCGCGGGCGCTGCCAGTTGGCCCGCACCTTGGACTGGATGGCGGCCGCCCACCTGCTCAGGGCATCGCTCTCGGCGCGCGCCTGCTGCTCGGCGGCCAGTTGGTCGCGCAGGGCCTGTTCACGCGCCTCGCGTTCGGCCTGCTCGCGGGCGGCCTTTTCCGCCGCCTCCTGGCGAGCTTTTTCTTCAGCCTCGCGTCGCGCCTTTTCCTCGGCTTCCTGACGGGCCTTTTCCTCGGCCTCTCGACGCGCCTTTTCTTCGGCTTCCTGGCGGGCCTTCTCCTCGGCTTCACGACGCGCCTTTTCTTCCGCTTCCTTGCGGGCTTGCTCCTCTGCCTCCTGGCGCGCCTTTTCCTCCGCCTCGCGCCGGGCCTTTTCTTCGGCTTCCTTACGCGCCTGCTCCTCAGCCTCCTGGCGGGCCTTTTCGGCTGCCTCCTGACGTGCTTTCTCTTCGGCCTCGCGCTGCTTGGCCGCCTCCGCGGCCTCCTTGCGAGCCTCCTCGGCTTCCTTGCGCGCCTTCTCGCGCTCGGCCTCGACTTCCTGTTGCTCCTTTCGCAGCTCCTCGAGCCTCTCGGCCTCCTGGGCCGCCTCGCGCTCACGCGCTTCACGCAGCTCGGCAAGCTGCTGGGTGCGGGCCTCCTCGGCACGACGTGCGGCAGCCGCCTCTTCCGTAGCTCGTTCGGCCTCGGTCCGTTCACGTTCGCGGTTCTCGCGCTGCTCGCGCATACGTTCGGCCTGGCTTTCGATCGCCTCGGAGGAGACCGATTCGGCCTGGATATTCGGCATCGAGGGTTGCGCCGCCTCGCCGCTGGGCTTGATTGTTTCCGGCTGCCACAACTCGGAGAACACGATCGCCAGCAACAGCACCAGGTGCAGCAAGATGGCCAAGGTCACCGCAATCGGCATGCGCGCAAGCATCCGCCACATCGCTTACTGCTCCCCTTCGTTGCCGGCCCCGGCGTCAGACGGGGCGGAATCGGTCACCAGCCCCACCTTCGGCGCCCCGCCTTGCTGCGCGGCCACCATGGCGCGCATGACGTTCTCGTAGTTCGAGGCACGATCGCCTTTTACCAGGATAGGTGTTTCGGGATCGACCTGACGCGCGGCCGCCACCAGCTCGGTGACCGTTTCCAGACCAACCGGGGCGTCCGGGTTGTCGGCCTGGTTGACGAAATACTCGCCATCACGATTGACACTGATCACCAGCGGCGGCTCGTCGGTGTCCTCCAACGGACTGGCCGAGGCCTGCGGCGGCTCGATCTCGACGCCCTGTTGCAGCATCGGGGCGGTGACCATGAAGATCACCAGCAGCACCAGCATCACGTCGATGTAGGGGACGACGTTGATCTCGGCAACCATCCGCCGCGCCCGTCGCGTGCGACGCGCCATGGCTTACTTGCCCCCCAGCTGGCGCTGCAGCAACCCCAGGAATTCGTCGACAAAGTTCTCGTAGCGCCCGGCGAGCCAGTCGATTCGCTGGGTATAGCGGTTGTAGGCGATGACCGCCGGGATAGCGGCGAACAGGCCCATCGCGGTGGCGATCAGCGCCTCGGCGATCGGCGGGGCCACGGCCGCCAGCGTGGCGCTCTGCATGGTGCCGAGGTTCATGAAGGCGCTCATGATGCCCCAAACGGTGCCGAACAGACCGACGTACGGGCTGACCGACCCGACCGTAGCGAGAAACGGCACGCCCTCCTCGAGCTGGTCGATCTGACGGTTCTCGGCGACTCGCATGGCGCGCTCGACACCATCGATGATCTGCGTGTGCCCCCGGTCCTCGGCCTGCCGCAGGCGCTGGAACTCGCGGAATCCCGCCTCGAAGATCGCCTCATGACCCTCGCGCGGACGGGCCTCGCGGGAGATGCGGTCGTAGAACTCGTTGAGACTGCCGCCGGCCCAGAAGCTGCTTTCGAATGAACGCACGCCGCTGACCGCGCGCTTGTAGGCCCGCGCCTTGTGAAAGATCAAAGCCCAGGAGCCAACCGAGGCCAGCGCCAGGATGATCAGGACCAGTAGCACGGGCAGGCTCGCCCCGGTAATCAGCTCGACGACAGACGGATCGGCATTCACGCGAAAGACTCCAGGATCGACTCGGGTATGGGTTTGGGACGAAAGGTCCGCGCATCCACGCAGACAACGCGCACGGATACCCCACACAGGACCGTGGAATCGGCGGAATGTTCCACGCGCTGGGTGAAGTCAATGGCCGCCGCGCGCAGGCGCGCCACCTCACAGGTGACGTTCAGCGAGTCATTAAATCGCGCCGGTCGGCGATATTCAAGCGAGGCCCGGGCCACCACGAACACCACCTGGTGCTCATCACGCAGCTCGTCCTGCTCCCAGCCGCGCGAGCGCAACCACTCGGTGCGGGCGCGCTCGCAAAAGTTGAGATAACGGGCGTGGTAGACCACCCCACCGGCATCCGTGTCTTCGTAGTAGACGCGCACCGGCCAACGAAAAATATCGCGCGGCTTATCCATCGGAAGAGGCTCCCGCCAGCGGGTCGATCGACTCGTCCTGCCAGCGCTCGGGCGGACGGTAGCCGAAGTGCGCCCAGGTCTGCCGGGTGGCCATGCGCCCGCGCGGCGTGCGGATCAGGAACCCCTGCTGGATCAGGTAGGGCTCGAGCACGTCCTCGATGGTGTCACGCGACTCGCCGATCGCCGCAGCGAGGTTGTCTAGCCCGACCGGGCCGCCGTCGAATTTTTCGAGCAGGGTCTCGAGCAGACGGCGGTCCTGGTGATCGAAGCCGCGCTTGTCGACCTTGAGCATGTCGAGTGCCGCATTGGCAATGCCACGGTCGACCCGGCCACCGCCCTTGATGTCGGCGTAGTCGCGCACACGGCGCAGCAGGCGGTTGGCGATCCGCGGCGTGCCCCGCGAGCGGGCGGCGATCTCCCGCGCGCCCTCGCCATCCATCTCCAACTGGGTCAACCGCGCCGAGCGCTCGACGATGTGGACCAGGTGATCGACCTCGTAGAACTCCAGGCGCTGGATGATGCCGAAGCGGTCACGCAGCGGGTTGGTCAGCATGCCGGCCCGAGTGGTCGCCCCCACCAGGGTGAACGGCGGCAGGTCGAGCTTGATCGAGCGCGCCGCGGGCCCCTCGCCGATCATGATGTCGATCTGGTAGTCCTCCATCGCCGGGTAGAGGATCTCCTCGACCACCGAGGACAGGCGATGAATCTCGTCGATGAACAGCACGTCGCCCGGCTCGAGGTTGGTCAGCAGCGCGGCGAGATCACCCGGGCGTTCGAGCACCGGGCCGGAGGTCTGCTTGAGGCTCACGCCCATCTCGTTGGCGATGATGTGCGCGAGCGTGGTCTTGCCCAGCCCCGGCGGACCGAAGATCAGCACATGGTCGAGCGGCTCGCCGCGATTGCGCGCGGCGGGGACGAAGATCTCCATTTGCTCGACCACCGCCGGCTGACCGATGTAGTCGGCGAGCCGACGCGGGCGCAGCGCCCGCTCGAGGGCCTCCTCGTCGGGGCGGTGTTCGGAACTGACAAAGCGGGCGTCTTCCATGGGGGCACTCACGAGGCGGGCTTGACCGTCTGCCGCAGCGCCAGGCGGATCAGGGCTTCGGCGTTATCCGCGCCCTCCTTCTCGGCCCGGGCGATCATGCGGCCGGCCTCGGCCGGCTTGTAGCCGAGCGCCTCGAGCGCACTCAAGGCCTCGTCGCGCGGCGTGTCGACTGCCGGCTCGCCGCCGGCAACCGCCGGCGCCCCGCCACCCGGTTGCTTGTCGAGCCGGTCGCGCATCTCGATGATCAGTCGCTCGGCGGTCTTCTTGCCGATGCCCGGCACCTTGGTCAGCGCGGTGACGTCGTCGTTGAGCACGCAATCGCGGAACTGCGCCTCGGACATGCCCGAGAGCACCGCAACGGCCATGCGTGGGCCGATACCGGATACCTTGATCAGGGCGCGAAACAGGTCGCGCTCACGGATGGTGGCAAAGCCGTACAGCAGTTGCGCGTCCTCGCGCACCACCAGGTGGGTGTGCAGGATGACGTCGTCCTGCCCCTGGGTGGCAAAGAAGGTCGACATCGGTGCCTCGACCTCGTAGCCGATTCCCTGCACGTCCACCAGCAAAAACGGCGGCTTGCGGCTCAATACCCGCCCAGCAAGTCGTCCAATCATTTCTTTCCTCCGGCCTTGCCCGCCGTGCGGGCCATCAGGGTGGCGGCATCCATGTCGCGCCAGCCGCGTGAGTCGCTGCGGCGGCGATAGCGTCGTTGGGATGCCTCGCGCAGGATCTCGCGCGCCTCGCTGTTCGGTCCACTGCTGCCGACCGCCCCGAAGGCATTGCTGCGATAACAGTGGCACAACGCCACCGCCGCGGCGTCCGCGCCGTCGGTCGACGGCAATTCGGCCAACCCGACCAGCCGCTGGACCATGTGGGCCACCTGCTCTTTGTCCGCCTTGCCGCTGCCGACCACCGCCTGCTTGACGGTCGCCGGCATGTATTCCTCGACCGGCAGGCCATGACGCACCACGGCAGCCAGCGCCGCGCCGCGCGCCTGGGCGAGCTTGAGCGAGGAGGCATTGCCGCGATACATGAAGATCTGCTCGATGGCGCATTCGCTCGGCTGGTGGGTCTCGATCCATTCGGAGACCACATCGAAAACGCCGCCCATGCGGGCGGCAAAGTCACCGTGAGACTGCAGGGAATGGCTCGACAGCTCGAGGCAACGAGCTCGTCCGCCGGCGAACTCGATCACCGCCAGCCCGAGCACGCGCGAGCCGGGGTCGATGCCGAGCACCCGCCGCGTGGGGCGATTCCCTGCCGGCGACTCAGGCATAGGCCGCTTCCGGGATCTCACCGTTGTGATAGACCTCCTGCACGTCGTCGAGGTCTTCGAGCATGTCGATCAGCTTGACCACCTTCTCCGCGTTCTCGCCGTCGACCGGCGCGCTGGTCGAGGCCCGCATGGTGACCTCGCTCTCCTCCGGCGGCAGGCCGGCATCGATCATGGCCTGCTTGACGTCGCTGTAGGTCTCCGGCGTGGTGGTGACCTCGATCGACTTGTCGTCGAACACCTCGATGTCCTCGGCACCGGCCTCCATCGCGGCCTCCATGACCGGGTCCTCGTCGCTGCCCGGCGGGTAGTAGAGCACGCCGAGACGGGAGAACAGGAACGCGACCGAGCCGTCGGTGCCGAGATTGCCGCCGTTCTTGGAGAAGGCGTGACGCACGTCGGCCACCGTGCGGGTGTTGTTGTCCGTCATGCCCGTGACATACACCGCCACGCCACCCGGGCCGTAGCCCTCGAAGGTGACCTCGACGAAATCCTGCCCCTCGAGATCACCCGCGCCGCGCTTGGCGGCCCGCTCGATGGTGTCCTTGGGCATGTTCGCGCCCAGCGCCTTGTCCCAGGCCAGGCGCAAGCGCGGATTGGCCGCCGGGTCGGCATTGCCGCCGGCACGTGCGGCCACCGTGATCTCGCGGATGATCTTGGTCCAGAGCTTGCCGCGCTTCTTGTCCTGCGCGGCCTTGCGATGCTTGATGTTCGCCCACTTGCTGTGACCGGCCATTGCTCACCTTTTCGTTGCTCGCGCGCGACGCGCGCGATTGACTAAACCTAGCGAATCTCTCAATACACCGATAACGGTGGAAACGAGCCCAGAAACCAGCGGATGAACGAAACACTGACCCTGCTGGGCGCCGCAGACACCAGCACCCGACATCAGATCTCTGCCGGGCCTGCGCTGCCGCCTCACGCCACGCTTCCGCTATTCACTGTGTTCCGCTGGCATTGCTCGGCATGCACTGAGATTCCGCACCCTGTGGGTGACGTCGTAGCGGGAATTCTACCACCGCCAACAGTGATACCGGAGCCTCCACCCTACTCAGAGGAAACCGCGAGAATCGGAATCGTTTGGAACTCTCGCCACACCTAATGGCCACACTATGGACGGGCGCAACAATCACCCGTAAATCGGCAAAAATTCGGCCACTCTCCAATGATTAAAGGTGTCTTATGAAATTCGAAATGAAAACCATTGCGACACTCCTGAGCAGCACAGCGTTGGCGATGACAGTCGGCATGGGCTCGGTCCACGCCGAAGACACAAATCCAAAACATGGAGAACCGGGGGACGGCGCGACCGCGCCGGAACATCCGCAAGGTGAGGGGGTTGCCCCAAACACCGGCATGGGCGGGGCCCTTCGGGACGAGGAAGTGCAAGGTCACGACACGTCAGAGCCTGCCGGGGTTGGCGAACAACAATCTGATCAGCCTAAGGCCGGGGGCGGTGATGGCATGGACCATGATGGTGAGGACAAGGACGCCGGGGGCATGTGACCCCTCGCCGAGCTGAGTCAGACCGAGTGGTCTGACAGTCGCTCGAGAAAGCCCGGCCTCGTCGCCGGGCATTTTTTTGCATCACGCCTCGGCATCTGCTGATCGCCACCAGAACAACCACAACCCCAACGCCGCGACATACAAGAACGCCATCCCTGCTGCCAAGGCAACCAGCGAATCCGCCAGCCACGCCACCATCACCCCCGACACCAACCCGGCGAAGGCCATCTGCGTCGCCCCCTGCAGCGCCGAGGCCAGCCCACGCTGGGCCGGCCAGTAGTCGAGCGCGGTGATGTTGAGCGCCGGCATGGTGGTCGCCATGCCCATGACATAAAGCGTGATCGGCGTGACGGTCAGCCACACCCCGTGCGTGACGTCCGGCGGCTGCACCCAGGCCTGAATCAGGTTGTAGATCACCGCCAGCCCAGTCAGAAACAAGCCCAGCGCCATGGTGCCGGTCATGCTCAATCGCCCGGCGAGCCAGTTGGTCAGGCGACTGCCGAGGATCAGCCCGGCCACCAACGGCACGAAGAATTTCCAGAAATCAGTTTCATCCTGGCCGAGATGATCGATGAGGATCGCCGGCGCGGCGGCAACGTAGAGGAACATGCCGCCGAACAGCAGCGCGAACACCACGACCAGCTGCATGTAGCGCGGGTGGGAAAGCGCCCGCGCATAGCTCTTGAAGACGAACCGTGGGGCGAACGATTGACGGTCACGCTGCGCTACGGTCTCCGGCAACAACCACCAGATCGCGATCACCAGCAGCAGGGAGAAACTCAGCAGGAACCAGAACACCGAGCGCCAGCCGAACCATTCGTGCAGCCAGCCGCCGATGATCGGGGCTGCTGCCGGCGCCGCGGCAAATATCAGCATCACGTTCGCCATTACCCGCTGGGCATCGGCGCCGGCGAACAGGTCGCGCACCAGCGCCCGGCCGATCACCACGCCGGCACCGGCGGCCAGTCCCTGCCCCACCCGCGCTGCGATCAGCTGGCCGATACTCTGCGAGAGCGCGGCAAAGACGGTCATCAAGGCATAGGCCAGCAGGGCCAGCAGGATCACGCGCTTGCGGCCGAAGCTGTCGGAAGCCGGCCCGTAGAACAGCATCATCGAGCCAAAGGCGAGCAGGTACAGGGAAAGGGTCTGCTGGATCGCCGCCTGCCCCACACCGAACTCGTCGGCCATGGCGTGAAACGACGGCAGGTAGGCATCAACGGTGAATGGCGCGAGCATCAGCAGCCCGGCGATCACCAACACCAGGACGGCGGCGCGACGCCCCCGCGGGGAGTCATCCGCCTGGGCCGAGGTCTCGTCGGCCGGCGCGTTCACGCCGGTACGGGGTCGCGCACGCCGGAACGGTAGCGCAGGAAGCTCTTGAGTTGCTGGTGGCCGTGCTGGGTGAGGATCGACTCGGGGTGGAACTGGACGCCCTCGATGGCGTACTCGCGATGGCGGAACCCCATGACCTCGTCGACCGAACCGTCCTCGTGCTGCGTCCAGGCGGTGACCTCGAGCACCTCGGGGATGCTGTCGCGGGCGACCACCAGCGAGTGGTAGCGCGTCGCCTCGAAGGGGTTGGGCAGGCCGTCGAAGACGCCCTCGCCCGTGTGGTAGACCGGCGAGACCTTGCCGTGCATCACCTCGCGGGCCCGCACCACCTTACCGCCGAAGACCTGGCCGATCGCCTGGTGTCCCAGACAGACGCCCAGAATGGGCAGCTTGCCGGCGAAATGCCGAATCACCTCCAGCGAAATACCCGCCTGGTCCGGGTCACAGGGCCCCGGGGACACCACGATGTGGGTCGGCGCCCGGGCCTCGATCTCCTCGATGGTGACCTGGTCGTTGCGCGCCACCCAGACCTCTTCACCCAACTCGCCCAGGTACTGGACGAGGTTGTAGGTAAACGAGTCGTAGTTGTCGAGCATCAGCACCATTACGGTTGCCACTCCATAAATCCAAGAGGTCTGGCCACCCGGGATCGGTCACACCGGTGGGCGTTGAATGATCAGTATAGCCGACGCGAGGCCGGCATCGACGGGGCAACGCGCCCGCCAGTCGATCCCCTCACGTCAGTGATATTTCTCGACGGTGATGTGCCCCGGTTCCCGGCGGCGGTGACGACGCAGGCCGCGCGATTCGAGCACCTGCTGGACCGCTTCGATCATGTCCGAGTTGCCGCACAGCATGACGTGGGCATCCTCGGCGCGCAGATCCAGTCCGACATGGCGCTCGAGCGTGCCTGCGGCCAGCGCCGCGGGAATCCGTTCGCGCAGGGCGCCCGGTTGCACCTCGCGTGTGACCACCGGCACGAAGTCGAATTGATCGCCGTGACGCTCCTGTAGCCGGCGAATTGTCTCGCCGTAGGCCAGGTCCGTCGCGTGGCGCACCGAGTGGCACAGCACCACCCGCTCGGCACGTTCCCACGGGGTGTCGGTCTTGAGGATCGACAGGAAGGGGCCCAGCGCGGTGCCGGTAGCGAACAGCCACAGGTGGCGATGCGCAGGCGTGCGCTCCATGGTCATCGTGCCGGTGACCATGGAGCGCACGAACAGGGTGTCGCCGGCTTCCAACCGGGCCAGGCGCGGGGAAAGCGGCCCGTCGGGCACCACATTGAAATAGATCTCGTGCGGCGTCTCGCCCGGCGCGTTGACCAATGAGTAGGGTCGCGCGATACGCTCGCCGTCAATATCGAGCCCGACCCGGACGAACTGCCCCGCCTTGAACGCCGGCAGTGGCGCCTGGAAACGCAGGGAATACAGCCCGTCGTTCCAGCGGATTTTCTCCGCCACCGTCACCTGGATCCATTCGCCCATCGATTACCTCATCTCGATTCGTGCAGCGCTCCCATGCAATGGCGCCGCTGACTTCCTCAGCATGACACGATTGACAACCGCTTGGGGCAAACCCGCGCCGGGTCGAGCGATCAACCCGCCGCTCGCCGACGGGCATTGCGCCGCTGTCGGCGTTGGTAGAGCGTGATGATCAGCAGCGACGACAGGATCAGGCCGATACCGAGCTGCTTGACCGGCCCCGGCGTCTCGCCCAGCACCAGCCAGGCACTCAGCACACCGATGCCGGGCACCAGCAGCGCGCCGAAACCGGCGATCCAGGTCGGCAGATGGTGCAGGGAGTACACCCAGAGCAGCCAGCCGATCGCGCCCGCCAGCACCACGTTATAGAACAGGGCCCAGAGGAAATTCGGCGTCGGGTCGACGGCGAAGGGCTCGGCCCAGAGCGCGATCGCGAGCAGCAACAGCCCGCCGTAGAGCATCTGCCAGGCCGTCAGGCTGAGCAGGTCGGACTGGTAGCGGTGGTAGTAGCGCTTTTGCCAGATCGCGCCCAGCGCCCAGCCGAAGCCAGAGGCGAAGGCCAGCAGCACCGCGGCCAGCATCAGGCCCTCCTCCCATGGCGAGATCAGCAGCACCAGTCCCGGCAGGGCCAGACCGATGGCCAGCAACTGCACCCGCGTGATCCGTTCGTTGAGGGCGAAGTGCGCCATCAGGGTCAGCCACAGCGGCATCATGAAGACGATCACCGCGGTCTCGCCCGCACCACCACCGGACTGGAGCGCCCACATCATGAAACCCACAAAGCCGGCGGTCTGGAACAGGCCGATCGGCAGCGCGTAGAACAGGGGTGGCGGACGCAAGCGCTTGCCGGCGAGCGGCAGGATCGCGATCAGCAGCAGGGCCGGCAGCACGGTGCGCAGCGCGGCGAACCACGCCGCCGATACGTCCACCAGCACGGCCTTCATCACCACCCAGTTGTATCCCCAGAAAAAGCCCAGCAGGAGCAGGGCAAGCAGCGGCAGCAGCGCGATCGGCGCGTACTGGGGAATATCGCGGTCCTCGACGGGACCCGGGGTCGGCTCGGTCATGCACTCACCGGCGATTGCTCAAGGGGCGGCGATAGTAGCAGCCCCTCTCAGATGATGACCGATCCCGGCTCCCCGCATGCCTTCGAAGCATGATGGAACCCGAGCGCCTTGACTGCATCTCAACTAAGGTCGGGTTGGCCGTGCGAGGTTCATGGCCAACCGGCATTACCCGTCGGCTCCATGCCGACAACCGGCCGCAACGCTTGACGTGCCGTCTTGCCAGGCCGCGCAACCAAGGAGGTCGCATTATGTTGTCTTGGGCACTCGTTTTCCTCATCGTGGGCATCATCGCAGGTGTATTGGGCTTAAGCGGCATCGCGGGCGCCGCGACGCAGATTGCCTGGATCCTGTTCGTGGTTGGCCTGATCCTGGCCATCGTGTTCTTCCTGATGGGCCGGCGACCGCCCGTCTGACGCCCGGGTCGATGCACCACGAAAAAACCCCGGCCAAGCCGGGGTTTCGTTTATCCAGTCGCAAGGCAACCGCCGTCAGATCCGCCCGTAGACCTCGCCGCCCTTCTGGACGAACTCGATCGACTTCTCCTTCATGCCCTGCTTGAGGGCCTCCTCCTCATCGACTCCCAGCTGGTCGGCGTACTCGCGGACCTCCTGGGTGATCTTCATCGAGCAGAAGTGCGGGCCGCACATGGAGCAGAAGTGCGCCACCTGGTGCGCATCGGCCGGCAGGGTCGCGTCGTGGTACTCACGCGCCCGCTCCGGGTCGAGCGACAGGTGGTACTGGTCGAGCCAGCGGAACTCGAAGCGCGCCTTCGACAGCGCATTATCGCGAACCTGCGTGCCCGGGAAACCCTTGGCCAGATCCGAGGCATGGGCGGCGATCTTGTAGGTGATCACCCCTTCGCGCACGTCGTCCTTGTCCGGCAGGCCGAGGTGTTCCTTGGGCGTGACGTAGCAGAGCATCGCGGTGCCGTACCAGCCGATGTTGGCCGCACCGATGCCGCTGGTGATGTGGTCGTAGGCCGGGGCGATGTCGGTGACCAGCGGCCCGAGGGTGTAGAACGGAGCCTCGAAGCAGTCCTCGAGTTCCTTGTCCATGTTCTCCTTGACCATGTGCAGCGGCACGTGGCCCGGCCCCTCGATCATCACCTGCACGTCGTGCTTCCAGGCGATCTGGGTCAGCTCGCCCAGGGTCTTCAATTCGGCGAACTGCGCCTCGTCGTTGGCATCTGCCAGGCAACCCGGGCGCAGGCCGTCGCCCAGCGAGAAGGAGACGTCGTAGGCCTTCATGATCTCGCAGATCTCGTTGAAGTGCGTGTAGAGGAACGACTCCTCGTGGTGCGCCAGGCACCACTTGGCCATGATCGAGCCGCCGCGCGAGACGATGCCCGTGACGCGCTCGGCGGTCATCGGCACGTAGGCCAGGCGCACGCCGGCGTGGATGGTGAAGTAGTCGACGCCCTGCTCGGCCTGCTCGATCAGCGTGTCGCGGTAGATCTCCCAGGTCAGGTCCTCGGCCTTGCCGTCGACCTTCTCCAGCGCCTGGTAGAGCGGCACGGTGCCGATCGGCACCGGCGAGTTCCTGAGGATCCACTCGCGGGTCTCGTGGATGTGCTTGCCGGTCGACAGGTCCATGATGGTGTCGCCGCCCCAGCGGATGCCCCAGACCATCTTCTCGACCTCCTCGGCGATGCCGGAGGTGACCGCCGAGTTGCCGAGGTTGCCGTTGATCTTGGTGCGGAAATTCCGGCCGATGATCATCGGCTCGATTTCCGGATGGTTGATGTTCGCCGGGATGATGGCGCGACCGCGGGCGATCTCGTCGCGGACGAACTCGGGCGTGACCTCATCCGGGATCGACGCGCCGAAAGACTCGCCCTTGTGCTGGCGCAGCAGCGCCTTGTAGCGCGGATCGGCTCGCATCTCCTGGAGACGGTTGTTCTCGCGGATCGCGACGTATTCCATCTCCGGGGTGATGATGCCCTGACGGGCGTAGTGCATCTGGCTGACGTTGGCGCCGGCCTTGGCGCGGCGCGGCGGGCGGATGTGCGAGAAGCGCAGATTCTCGGTCTTCTCGTCGGTCAGGCGCTCCTGGCCGAAACGCGAGGTCGGGCCGTCGAGCTGCTCGGTGTCGCCGCGCTCCTCGATCCACTGCTGGCGCAGCGGCGCCAGGCCCTTGAGCAGATCGATCTCGACGTCCGGATCGGTGTACGGACCGGAGGTGTCGTAGACCGGGATCGGCGGGTTGGAGACGATACCGGAATCGTTCTGGGTCGCCGTCTGGCTGACCTCGCGGTATGGCACGCGGATATCGGGGCGCGAGCCGACCGAGTAGCGCTTATGACTGGCCGGGAACGGGGCGATGACCGTCTCGGAGAGTTTCGCCGTTTTCTGCAGGAAATCGCTGGGGATTGCGCTCATGGGTTGCCACCTGTGCATCGGTTGGGGCATGCACGACGAGCGCCGACTGGACACGAGGAGGGAATCTCGGTTGTGCCAGACAGACTTCCCTACGCCGATGCAAGCCGGATCAGGTTCCAAGGGTGTTTCTCAGCCGCCTGACCGACCATTCACGGCCGGGGCGGCACCCCTAGTCTGCGGATGGGTGGCCACCGAACATCGTCCGGGCAGCCACCGTTATGGTCGGGACGCTACCCCAGCGGCCAGCAAATAACAAGTTCCCGGCCGGCTTTCAGTGACTTAGCAGAACGGCTCGACAGCCCCATCAATCGCGGGAAGTTGCCGGGGCAGTGGAAAACCCGTAAATTACCGCGCACTCAATTTTCCCGAAAACCAGAGCCGAATTCATGCCCACCGACATCGAACTGGCCCGCTTCAACATGGTCGAGCAACAGATCCGCCCCTGGGACGTGCTCGACAAGCGCGTTCTGGAGGTGTTCTTCAACGTCCCGCGCGAGCGTTTCGTCCCGGATGCCGAGCGGGTTCACGCCTTTGCCGACGTGGCCGTGCCGATCGGCCACGGGCAGACCATGCTGGCGCCGGTGGTCGAGGGCCGGATCCTGCAGTACCTGCAGGTCCAGCCCGGTGAGCGCGTGCTCGAGATCGGCACCGGCACTGGCTTCTTCACGGCGTGCCTAGCCTCGCTGGGCAACAGCGTGCGCTCGGTGGACATCTTCCCGGACTTCACCGAGCGCGCCGGTGGCCTGCTCTCGGAGCTGGGTTTCGAGCGGGTCGTGCTCGAAACCGGCGATGCCCACGACGGTTGGGCCAACGATGAACGCTTCGACGTGATCGTCTTCACCGGCGCCCGCACCGAGATGCCGGAGGCGAGCCTGCGCCAGCTGAATATCGGCGGCCGGCTGCTCGCCATCACCGGCACGGGGCCGATCCAGACCGTCTCGATGGTGACCCGCGAATCCGAGACCCACTTCCGCACCGATTCCCTGTTCGAGACCCGCACGGGCTACCTGATCGGCGCCGAACCAAAACCGTCGTTCTCGCTTTAATTACCGACCGCAAGAGGCAAACGAGTGCTCTTGCCCAGCGCTTGATGCCCTCGACACGATTCGTGGTGAGCCCTGCGCTCACCCGCCACGACTCCGCCAGCCCCTGTGCCCGCTAGGGGGCTCCAACCGGGCCCTTTCTGCGCTAAGCTCTTCTCTTTGAACACGCACCCGTTGAAACCCAGCGGGCGGCGCGGCTACCGCTTGCCGGTGAAGTAACGGCTGGGGTATCGTGCGATTCCATTAGCAACCTAATCAATTCCCGACCAACCTTTCCGAGGTGTCCCGACCATGCCTGTCAGTCGCAACGCATTCACTCGCGGCGGGCACATCGCCCCGAACCGGCCGCTGCGCCGCGCCGTCCTGTCGGTCGCCATCGGCATGGGCCTGGCAGTCGGCAGCACCCCCGCGTGGTCGGCCGATCTGCTCGACATCTACTCGTTGGCCGAACAGAACGATCAGCAGCTGCGCGCCGCCGAACAGCAACGTCTTTCCGTCGAGCAAAACATCCCGATCGAACGGGCCGACCTGCTGCCGCAGATCGGTGCAGGAGCAGGGGTTCGGTTTGAGCGCACCGACACCACCATTGGCGAAATCCCCGGCGCGGACAGCAACGATGGCTTTGGTGGCAATCTCGGCCTGACGCTCCAGCAAACCATCTTCAACCGGACCGACCAACTCGAGGTTGGTCGCGCGGAGCTGGAGGTGAACCAGGCCGCGATCGACTATGAGCAAGCCCGTCAGGATCTGATCCTGCGCACCGGCCAGGCCTACTTCCGCGTCCTGAACGCTGATGCCCAGCTGCAATTGGCCCAGGCCAACCGCACGGCTCTCACGCGCCAACTCGAGCGTGCCCAGCGTCAATACGAGGTGGGCCTGGTGGCGGTGACCGATGTGGCGGACGCCCAGTCGGAATACGATCAGGCCAACGCGCAGATCATCGCCGCGCGTAACGAGCTCAACAATGCCGAAGCGGCCTTGGCCACCATCATCGGGCAGATGATCACCGATCTCGACGACATCCGAACCAATCTCGACGTGGCCGCGCCTCAACCGGCCGACCCCGAGCAGTGGATCGAGCTGGCCCTGGCGCAAAATCTCGAGCTACAGAGCGCGACCATCGGTACGCAAATCGCCCAACAGGCTGTCGACATCAACCGATCCGCCCGTGCCCCGACCGTTGGGCTTGAGGCGCAGTACGGTTACGACAACACCTACACCGGGGGTGGACTGACTCGGCAGGACCGGCGCGGGGGGCTCAACGGCAGTGTCGGCGTACAGGTCGAGCTGCCCATCTACACCGGCGGGCGCATCAATTCGCGCTCACGCAAGGCGGCATTCGACTACCAACGCAGCCAGTTCGACCTGGACGGCCAACGCCGCCAGGTCCGCCAGCAGACGTCCGACAGCTACCGCGGGGTGCAGACCTCGATCAGCGAGATCACCGCCTTCCGCCAGGCAGTCGAATCCGCACGGACCAGCCTGGTCGCCACCGAAGCGGGCTACGGCGTGGGCACGCGCACCATCGTCGATGTCCTCAATGCCGAGCTGCGCGTGTTCCAGGCCATGGCAGACTACCTCGACGCCCGCTACAACTATCTCACCAACATGCTGCAGCTAAAGGCCGACACTGGCCAGCTGACCGTCGCCGACCTGGAGGCCATCAATCGTCAGCTCACGGATCAGGAAACCAACGCCCTGATCGCCCCGCTGATGGGCCGGAGCGATGACGATGGCGCGAGCACGGCAGACACCGAAATGATGCAACGCGTGCTCGAGCGCGCCCGCCAAACGGTCGACGGCGAGGACTGATCCTCGTCTCGCCTGAGGTCGGGCGATCGACGTCAGCTTTTAGCGCTTAGTCCAACCACGAAGCGAGCCGCTCGACCAGCCGCTCGACCAGCCGCTCGGCCGCCCCGCGGTGTTCAGCGATCACGGCACGCGCCCGTGCCCCGGTCGCCGCCCAGCGCTCGGGCCGAGCGAAGCACTCGATCACCGCCGTCGCCAGCGCCTCGCTGTCGGCCACCTCGCAACAGGCATCTCGCTCACCGAGCACCGCAAAGACCTGGCGAAAATTCTGCACCGCCGTCCCATGCAACACCGCGCGACCCACGGCGGCCGGCTCGATCGGATTGTGCCCACCGACAGGCACCAGCGACCCGCCCATGAAGACGACCGGCACCTCGGGGAACAGTCCCGCGAGCAGTCCCGCCCGGTCAACGACCTCCACCGCCGGCCGGTCGCCCGGCGGCTGATCGGGCGCCCACGTTCCCACCGACAGGCCGGAGCGATCGACCAGTCGCGACACCTCGCCCGCCCGCTCGGGGTGGCGTGGCACCAGGATCAAGCGGGCCTCGGGGTAATGCGCGCGTACACGCTCGTGCGCGGCAAGCACCTGGGCTTCTTCGCCCGGGTGAGTGCTCGCCGCCAGCCAGGTCAGGTGATGCTCAGCCGGCACCGGCACGGCCTCTTCGCTCACCGGCAGGTCGAATTTGAGGTTGCCGCAATCCTCGGCATGCGGCGCGCCCAGCTTGAGAAAACGATCCCGGTCGGCTGCGGACTGAGCGCAGATCAGCTCGACCCCGCTCAGCACCTCACGGAGCAAACCACCACCCCAGCGGGCGTATCGGTCGTAGGACCGGTCGGACAGGCGGGCATTGGCGATGACCAGCGGCACGCCGGCACGCCCCGCCTCGCGCACCAGGTTCGGCCAAAGCTCCGTCTCCATCACCACCATCAGCCGCGGGCGCAAGTGCGCCAGCACGCGACGTTGCGCGAAGGCCAGATCGAAGGGGGCATAGAAATGCGGCAGGCCGAGTGCGCGTGCCGCCTCGGCGCCGGTCTCGGTGGTGGTGCTGATCACGATCGGAAGATTGGGCCAGCGTGCCTGCAGCGCGCTAACCAGCATGGCCGCAGCCCGTACCTCGCCCAGGGAAACCGCATGCAACCACAAGCCGCCCCGGGGCAACCCATCCCGCAGACGCCCGAACTGTTCCAGCAAGCGTCGCTGCCCGGGCGGGGCATGGCGATAACGTCGCCACGCGTCCCACAAAAGCCACGGGGCGATGAGGCCCAATGCGACCTGGTATTGCCAGCGCGTCACGCCACACTCCCCTGCCAAGGGGACAGATCACTAAAGGGGCTTACGAACGGGCAGACAACTCGCTTCAAGTGCATGGGCCCATTATCGCTTAGAATGCCGCTCCATGAGTGAACCACTCCCACCTCGCATTCGCGCGACGCGCTTGCTGCTGTCGCTGATTCCGCGGCTGATCGCCGCCTTGCCGCAGCGTGCCCGACTTGCCTTCGGCCGTGGGCTTGGCTGGTTGATGGCGCGTGTGCTCAAGAAACGACGGCACGTCATGCGGGCAAACCTGTCCGTGGCCTTCCCCGAATGGACCGCCGCGGCGCGGGAGCACACCATCGATGAACACTTCGCCCGACTCGGGGCCGGCATCTGCGAGGGATTCTGGGGCTGGTTTGGCAACCTCGACCGCGTGCCCGAGTACCGCATTATCGGCCTGGAACACCTCGAGGCCGCCCGGGCGGCCGGGCAGGGGGTGATTCTCAACGCCGCGCACGTGACCGACATGGAACTGGGCGTGTACTTCGTCTCCCGTCATGCACCGGTGCATGCCGTCTATCGCCCCAACAACAACCCGGCGATCGACGCGCTGATCGACCAGGGGCGCGAGAAGCACCTGGCCAGCCTGATCCACCGCGAGGACACCCGCGCCATGGTCCGCGCCCTGCGCGCCGGTGACGTACTCTGGACCGCGCCGGACCAGAACTACCACGGCAAGACCAGCGCCTTCATTCCTTTCTTCGGCCTGCCGGCGGCCACCAACACCGCCATGCCGATACTCGCCCGCATGGGCCGAGCCGTGATCCTGCCCTACCACGTCCGCCGCTTCGGCAACCGCTACGAGCTCGAGATCGAACCGCCGATCGAAGGCATCCCCAGCGGCGACGAAGTGGCCGACACTCAGCTACTCGTCGAACGACTGGAGGCCGAAATCCGCCGCCACCCGGCGATGTACCTCTGGGGGCATCGGCGGTTCAAGACCCTGCCCGAGGGCTACACCTCACCCTACTAGTGCACACCGACGGCTTGACGGTTTGAATGAGCAAATCAGCCTCACACCTTAGCCAAGTGGAGCTGGAACGGCTTTCATTAGCGCCGCTCGCCTTGGGTGCCCTCCGGCTCGTCCTGTCGGATGCGGGGGGACACGTCGTCGCTTCGGGCTCCGCCGGAGCGCTCTAACTCCCGCGTTTCGAATTTCTTTGCCTCGATCAGCAGGGCATAGTAGGCGCTCCCCACGGACTGGATCAGACCGCGACGCCCCGACAAAAAGCCCCGTCGAAGCACGTAACTTTTCAAAAAGCGCAGGGGGAAAATGGTGAACAACTTGAGTGGCGATGGCTCCTTCCCGCGCGCAAGATCCTGATCGGCACGATAGGTGGAGTACCGGTTGATCTTTTCGACACGTAACGCGACCGATTCAACACCGTAGTGCTCAATCCAGCCCGACAGGTCGACCACCCGGTCGCCTGCCATATCAAGCTGCACCGACTCATGCACACGATCGCGCGCGAGAAAGCGCCCTCTTTCGCGACGAAACAATCGCACGCGTCGAATCGGACGCGTCGCCTTGGAAGCGAGTTTTCCGATGAACCAGTCGCGAATCCGCACCCGCCCGCCAACAACCGACGGATCGTCCAGTCGCACCAGTCGGGCAATGGCGTCGCGCAAGACGTCGTCAATCACCTCATCGCCATCAAGATTGAGCACCCATGGCTGGGTGCACAGCTCTAGGGCTGCCTGCTTCTGCTCACCAAAGCCCCGAAAGTCGCGATGATAGATGCGGGCACCATGTCGTTCCGCGATCTCCAAGGTGTCGTCACGGGAGCCAGAATCGAGCACGACGATCTCGGCGAAGCCCGCGAGCGGTTGGAGTACCCGCTCAAACCAGCGGCCGCAGTCCTTGGTGATGAAGAAAACGCTGACCGGCAGCTTGCCTTCAGTCTCAGACACGAAATCGTCCCCGCGAGTAGGTAAGCCAAAATTCGAAACGGTTCATCTGCCCCACCATCGACAGCCGCGGCAACTCAAGGCGGCCGACGCGATTACGTGGCGCAATCGCCTTGCGCGTTGTCACTGCCGATTGGAACCCGGCCTCGCGGACCATGTCGACGTGCTCCTGCTGGTACTTGCCGAACGGGTAAGCAAAGCTCTTGCACGACCGGCCAGTCACTGCCTCCACGGCCTTACGCGACCCGGCAATCTCCTCTCGGGCCGTCTCTGATTCGGTCGATGGCAGGTGGCAGTGGTGCACCGTGTGTGCACCGAACTCCCAACCGTCCGCCTGCAACTCATGGATCATCGCCGGGGTCAGTCGCTCGACACCCTCGATTTCAGGGGCAATGTAGACCGTTGCTGGCGCACCATGCCGACGCAGAACGGGCCAGGCGTAGTGATAATTGTCTGCGTAGCCATCGTCGAACGTGATCGCCACCATCCCACGCGGGTCCTCCGCGGACAGCAATTGCGAGACGGTCACGAACCGCGCGCCGTGGCGCGCCATCCAGTCCACTTGCCAGGCAAAACGGTCCACGTCCATCACGATTCCCGCTGACGCGGCGGTCGGCCGAATGCTGTGATACATCAGGAGACGTGGCCAGGCTTTCGGCCGGGGCGGCCGCCACAAGTTGTAGCGCGCCAACAGTCCGAGGATCGCCACCGCAACGAGGAACACAGCCAACCAGCGCAGGGGTTCGGACACGGCAACTCCAGATCTAGGTTCGGGCGGCCCCACAGGCCGAACGGAGGAAAGCCAATGATACCTAAGACCCGGCAGCCGAAAGAATGGCGGCTCTACCGGCGTGGCTACATCAAAGCCGTATGGCTTCGGCGCAAATGGCGGGACCACTCAATCACTTGATTGAGTGGCTAGGTGAGGATCAAATGCGATCGCTCTCGGACGGGACGGTCGCTTGAGCTACGACATGCCCCGAAATCTGATGGCGGGATTCCGCACGGCCAGGTTTACCGGGGCTCGTCCAAGAGGTCCCGGACGTACCCCTCGTAGATCTGCTTTTTGATCGATTCAGACAGAGGCAGGAAGCCCCGTAGCGATGTTGGGTTTATCTGGCTCAAATCGGTAATCGGCATACGGCGCATTCGACCCGCGGCCTGATGGCGATCGAGGTATTTCGCCACCATGTCTCCGCCGGCATCGAACGCCACTCCTTTGGGGCTCAACGCAAACACGGGCTTCGAGGCGGCCATAGCATCCGTCAACATGCTCAAACTGTCTTCGGTGCAGAAGACAACATCGCTCGCCCCCAAGTAAGCAGGAATGACAGGCCGAGGGCGACTCTGCCACCACGTGGCCTCTGCCACGCACTCCGAGCCCAACATCTCGCGGAGCAGCGCCTCGGCCGGCTGTCCGGTACGGCGCGAACTCGTGATAAGCCAACGTCCACCGTGTTGTCTGGACAACCGGCTCATCCCTTCAGCCAGCGCCTGCCAATCGCCCGTCTCAAAGCGGTGGTTGCGGCTGCATCCACCGATGAGCATGGCCCAAAGCGGTCGATCCGTTACGGCAAGATCCTGGCTCAAAACCTTTCCGGCCTCCTGAGCCACCTGCGGCGTGACTGGGGTGGGAAGATACGGGAGCTCGAACACATTAGCTCCCACCGCCTCCTCTTCAGACAGAAGGACACGGCTGAAATGATCGGAGCGCAACGGTGGAGGGCCAAGAAACAGGTTCGGACAACCGAACTCGGCCGCAACCAGGGCGTTGAACACAGCGGTCGTGCCACCACTAGAAATGACGAGCGACGGAGGCGACTCTGGCAATCTGTCGCATCGAAATAGTCGGAGTGCCGCCGAGAGCCCCAGGCGACCGGGGAACCAATCCATCATGCGATAGACGAGCGGGCGAAACGACCCGCGATATCGAGGGCGGACAGTCACCCACTCCACATCCCAACCGCGAGCCTCTTGCACGGCCTCAGCGACGGCTCGAGACTGGTTGTAGTGCCCTGGACTTCCGTCGCTGACGATCCAGACCGCATTCATCGCGAGTCACCCTCCGAACCACTGCAAAACCGGTAATAGGCCGAATCGACCAGCCGCCAATTCTACCGACCTGATCACAAGAGAGCAGGCTTTGAACGCACTGCCCCATCAGCCCGGAGACCGAGGCCCTTTTCGTATCGCATCGATCGCCACGCTTGCCGTGTGACCGCCCGGCGGTCATGACCGGTCCCGCGAATCGTTACGTTAGGCGGAAGATGCTCCGCGAGAACGCGCGTCAGGGCGAGAAGCCAAAAGATGAGCCAACACCAGGGTGTAGATGAACGTCACGACCGTCAGCTCTAGCACGATGTTGGTCATCCCGAACAGCATGAGTGCCGCCGTCATGAACAGGATGATTTCCCGTCCTGCGCCGGCTCCCAGCAATACGAGGGGCAATGCCAACACCGCCAGCAAGAGAAGCATCTTGGGCACGCCTCCGGTGACCAAGTGCTGCAAGAACATGTTGTGTACGTGACCGTGCCGATCATCAAAGTACGCGCCCATGCCCAGGACCCCGCCGATCTTGAGCATCTCCTGCGTACTACCAACGCCAGTTACGGGGTGCGCCAGAAAAACCTCCCATCCAGTCCGCCAATACACCACTCGAAATCCCATTGAGGTTGCGTATCGGTCTTTCAAGACCGTGGCGTTTTCGGCCTGCGGTCCATTGCTTGTCGTCTCCTCGTTGACAAAGCCCATCCCCAGGAACTCGTCCCGGAAGGTCCGCCACTCCTCCTTGCTGCTCGGCGCAGACTCGAAAGCCTGCGTGACGCGCGACGAAAGCTGGGGCCCGGCGACGAGCGAAAGGAAGAGCACGGCGCCAATTCCACCCAGCATCAACACGCGCCAATTCACGGCGTGACGGTAGTAGAACAGCATGACCAGAAAAATCATCAGCAATGCCATGAGCACCGCGCGACTGCCCGAAAGTGCCACGGGGATCAGCGCCAGGAACATCCACAGTAGCGGCCACCCTCTCCCACGCACACACCCCTCGTGCACGACGAACAGCCCATACATGGCGACCAACGTAGCGAAAACCAACGCGTTCTCGCTTCCCGCGGCCCGGCCGTGCCCCAGCATTAGCACCTGAATCAGAGCAACCGCCGTAGCAACAATCAGTGCCAGACGAAATCCCATCCGCAAAGGAACGCTGAAGTTGTCCGCCCGCGCCCAGCCCACCAGCCAAGGCAGTAACAGCATCAGCAAGCCGGTCCGAAGTGGGTCGAGAACCAGTGCGCCCTCGCCCAACGAATCCGTCAGCGTCGACCAGAAAAGGTAGGCGAGCCAGGCCACCCAAATGACCAGCACAGGGCGCGACCAGTCAGCGCCACCCTTGACCACGGCGTAGCCAAGCAGAACGATAAAAAACGCGTCCTGGTAGGCTTTCTCACCGATATTGGTCAGAAACAGCAGAGACGGCACGGCAACGATGTACCAGAATGGCACCTTGGCCAGGAACTGTCGGAGCCACCGAGCTCCTCGGACTTCGGCCAACGTCATTGAGTGCCTCTCCTTCCGGACATGTGCTTATCAGACCCTGACATCGTGGTCGGCCAACGCGAGATAAAGCTTCAGCGTCTCGCTCTGCATTCGCTCGAGACTGTACGGGATGGCCTTCCCGTCGAGATGTGGAGCGCCTCTCGGTCCCGACCAGTCGACCAGAATCCGTGTGGCCGAACGGACATCTCCGGGCACAACCCGCCCTTTGGGATAAACCTGCGCGAGTTGCTCTCCGACACCACCGTGGTCGTAGCCAAGCACCGGCCTGCCCAGGGCCAACGCCTCGGTAACGGTGCGACCAAAAGATTCGGGCTTTTTCGTGAGCGACATAATAACGTGGCTGATGGCCATGATCTCGCGTAAATCGCTGCGCGGCCCGAGCCAAGTAATATCGCCGGTTAAACCTTTCTCGTCGATCGCCGCCTGTACCCGTTTCCAGTAATCCTGACGACGCGGGTGCACGCCACCGACGAGCAGGGCATGGATGGGCACACCGCGAGCCTTCAGCTCAGCGACGATCTCGACCAGCTCCATCTGCCCCTTGATCTGGGTAATGCGCCCCGGCAGGGTCAGCAGCCATCGATCCTTGGTCTGTGGATTTTCCTCGAAAAAGCGCTCGCGCCAGGCCTCATCCGGTCGGAAGGCCGGGTGGTAGTGGGCAGGATCGACACCACGGTAGATGCGCACGATCCGCGCGGGATCCACGTCTCGGTAGTTGCTGCGGATGTAGTCGACGATGCTGTCGGAAACGGCGATCACCCGCTCACCCTTGGTCATCACCGCGCTGTAGCGCCCCGGCGAGTAGGCGCCGTGAACGGTAGTCACCAGGCGCGGCCGCGTGGCCGGGTTCATCGTCTTCCAGGCGAGGTAGCCGATCCAGGCGGGCAGGCGCGAGCGCAGGTGCAGAATGTCGACGTGCTCGTCACGCAGCAGCCGACGCACGGCGCGGATGTAGCGCAGGGTGAGCAGCGACTTGCGTCCGACCGGCAGGGTGACATGCTCGGCGCCCAGCGCCTCGAGCTCCTCGACCAGCCGACCGCCCTCGGAAATCACGATGGCGCGGTGGCCGGCGCGCACCAGGGCCTCGGCAATCTCGAGCGTGCCGCGCTCCACACCGCCACCGTCGAGGGCGGGCAGCATCTGCACCACGGTCAGGCGGCGCGCCACACGCTCGGCTCCCTGCTCGTCTTCTCTCACCCTGTCCTCCCAATGCTCCCCGACGGTCTGCCGGAGACGCTATCATGCCCGCATGCCGACGCATCCCGACATCGTCAACGAAATCTGGGCCGTGACCACCGGCGAGGCCGGCATGGCCAACCAGGCCCGCGGGCTGGCCGAGGCGGTCGCCGAGTGTACCGGCTGGCCGGTGGCGCAGAAGACCATCGGCATGCCACGCCCGTGGCGCTGGTTGCCGATGCACTGGGTGCCCCGACCGCTGGGCAAGCTCAGCCCCGACTCGGACCCTGTCGTCCCGCCCTGGCCTCGCGTGCTCATCACCTGCGGACGGCGCAGCGCGGCGGCCTCGATCGCCATCCGCAAGGCCAGTGCCGGGGGCTGCTTCACGGTCCACGTACAGGACCCGCTGATCCCGCCGCGCCACTTCGACCTGGTCGTGCCACCACGCCACGACGGCCTGACCGGACCGAATGTCCTGCCGACGCGCGGGGCGATTCATCACGTCACCCCGGCAAAGCTCGATCAGGCCGCCGGCCAATTCGGCGCCCCGTTCGAGTCGCTGCCAAGGCCGTGGATCGGGGTGTTGCTGGGCGGCTCGAACCGGACCATGACACTCACGCCGGAGAAGACGCGAGAAATCGGCGAACAGCTTGCCAGCGCGGCGCGCAAAAGCGGCGGTTCGCTCCTGATCACGCCGTCACGGCGTACCGGCGAGGCCAACACCCGCGTGCTGGCCGAGACGATTCAAGGGGTGCCGCATCAACTCTGGCAAGGCGAGGGACCGAACCCCTACTTCGGCATCCTGGCGCTGGCCGATTATCTGGTGGTCAGCGGCGATTCGGCCTCGATGGTATCCGAGGCCGCCTCCACCGGTCATCCGCTGTACGTGATCGATTTCGGCCGCTATTCGAAACGCCTGACGCGATTCCATCGAGAACTGCGCGAGGAAGGCGTGACACGCGCCTTCGACGGCACGCTCGAGCAATGGGACTACGCGCCGGTGGACGACACGCAACAGGTGGCAACGGCCATCTGCGAAAGGGTCACGGGCAGGCGCTGACTCCGCCGCGACGCCCCTTCAGTCGACCAGCTTGTAAACCGCGCTGCAGTAGATGCAGCGTGCCTCGTCGCCCTGGTGCTCGAGGTGGATGTAGACCCGCGGGTGCGAGTTCCACAAGGCATCCTCCTCGGGCGGGCAGTAGATCGGCAGGTCCGCCTGGGTCACCTCGACGAGGCAATCGGCATTGGGGGTATCGAAATCCTTGGGGTGCGACGCGGTATCCGGGTTCATGCTTTCGCCTCCACGTAGTCCAGCCAGTTGTCCGCCAGCGGCGGGTAGCGGCCCTCGACCAGATCGAAATAGGTGCTCTGTAGCCGCTCGGTGATCGGGCCGCGCACGCCGCTGCCGATGGGCCGATCGTCGACCTCGCGGATGGGCGTGACCTCGGCGGCCGTGCCGGTAAAGAAGGCCTCGTCGGCAATGTAGACCTCGTCACGGGTAATGCGCTTTTCCACCACCGGGATGCCGAACTGGTTCGCCAGCGCGATGATCGTCCGGCGGGTGATGCCGTCGAGCGCGGCGGTCAGGTCCGGCGTGAAGAGCGTGCCGTCACGCACGATGAAGATGTTCTCGCCCGAGCCTTCGGCGACGAAACCCTGGGTGTCGAGCAGCATCGCCTCGTCATAGCCGGCGGCGGTGGCCTCGCGCAGCGCCAGCATGGAGTTCATGTACGCCCCGTTGGCCTTGGCCTTGCACATGGTCACGTTGACATGGTGGCGCGAGTAGCTCGAGGTGCGGATGCGGATGCCCTTCTCGATGTTCTCCGCGCCGAGGTAGGCGCCCCAGTGCCAGGCCGCGACCATGACGTGCACCTTGAGGTTGTCGGCACGCAGGCCCATGCCCTCGGAGCCGTAGAACGCCATCGGCCGGATGTAGGCACTCTCGAGGTTATTCTCGCGCACGACCTGACGCTGCACCTCGTTGAGATGGCTTTCGGTGTAGGGCAGTTTCATGCCGAGGATCTTGGCCGAGTTGTGCAGCCGGCGGGTGTGATCCTCGAGGCGGAAGATCGCAGTGCCCTGATCGGTCTTGTAGGCCCGCACGCCCTCGAACACGCCCATGCCGTAATGCAGTGTGTGGGTGAGCACGTGGGTCTTGGCCTCACGCCATTCGACCATCTCGCCATCCAGCCAGATCAGGCCATCGCGATCTTCCATCGACATTGCTTTATGCCTCGCAGAGCAGTGAAACGGTGCCGCGCGGCACGTTGAGCGATCAACGACACACCGGCGCGCAAACCCGCGAGTTTACCATCCCCAGCGGGATTCCGGCAGGGGCGTCAGTGGGCCAACTCCACTCGATCACGCCCGCGCTCCTTGGCGTGATAGAGGGCAGCATCGCCACGCGCAAGCAGGGTGTTGGCGCTATCGCCCTCGCGAAATTGCGCCACCCCGAGACTCACGGTGCCGCCGGGGCCGAGCTCGGAGGCGGAGTTGCCGCGATAGGCCTCGCGGATCCGCTCGGCGACCACTGTCGCCTGGGCCAGCGCCTGCCCCGGCAGGAGGATGACGAACTCCTCGCCCCCGTAGCGAAAGCACGCGTCACCATCGCGCACATTCGCCCGCATCACGCGCGCCAGGCAGCGCAACGCATCGTCACCGGCCAGGTGACCGTAGCGGTCGTTGTAATCCTTGAACCGGTCGGTATCGAGCACAATCAAGCTCAGCGGATCGCCCGTGCGCAGGCTCGCCACGATGGCACGATCGAGACGTCGGTCGAGCGCGCGGCGGTTGTAGAGCCCGGTCAGGCCATCCTGCTCGCTGAGAAAACGGTATCGATCCCGCTCCTGCGCCAGCACGGCCTCCTCTCGCTGCTTGTGCCGGATGCGATTCCCCAGGGCAAACGCCAGCAACAGGGCCTCGGCCAACGAGCCGACCGGCAGGGCGACCATCAGCCAGGTGGCATACGGCAGCCAGCCCAGCAGCATGGCCAGATACAGCAAAACGGCCAGCGCGAACACCGACCAGCCGAGCAGCAGATAGCCGGCCGGGTCGAAACCACGGCGCATGGCCCGCACGGCGGCCCAGACAATCGCGACCACCGTGGCGACGGCATAGACGGCCACGATGGCAAAAGAGACGACCCCCGCGAGCCAGATCGAGGCGGGCATGGACAGCAGCGCCACCGCCATGACGCCAACCAGCGCGCGATCGGCAAGTCGATCGTCACGCTGGGTGCGCAGAAATCGCCGCACGAACCAGATTCCCGACAACGCCACCAGGGCGACGGCCAACTGCGCCCTTGCCGCGGGCGGCACCGACTGGACGACATCGGGGAGCAGCGGGGTGAGGATGTTGTAGCGCAGGCCGATGTAGAGCACGGTGGTCGCCAGGAACACGGCATAGCCGAGATAGGTGCGCTCGCGCACCGCCAGCATTAGGAACAGGCTGTAGGCAGCCATGCCCAGCATCGCGCCGAGATAGACGCCGAACAATGTGTAGCGCACCAGGGTGCGAACCCGCTCCTCTTCCAGCGTGCCAAGCGTCAGGCGCAGTGCCGTCGGGCCATCGGCACGCAGCTCGATCAATACCTCGCGCTCACCTGAAAACCGGGGTAACAACCGCCCCGGGTGCCCCGGCATGTCCAGCAATCCCGCCACCTCGGTCGTCTCGCGCACCTCCAGCCAGCCGCCCCCGGGTGCGCTGGGATCGCGTAGGAAAACCCGCAGGTCACGGAAATACGGCCAGCGAATCGAGAGCCACCGCGAATTGCCCAACGACTCATCATCGAGACTGACCCGCAGCCAGAGTCGCCCCTGGTACGGCCCGAGGTTCAAGGCTTCCGTCTCGGCGGCACGGTAATCGAGGGCCATCGCCTCGCCAGGTGAGAGCCGCTCCTGGGTGGTGGCCCATTCGGCTTGCGAGAGGAGGTCACGCTCGGCCTGCGCGGCCGGGGTGAACAGCAGAAAGACGATCAGCAACCACCAGGTCACCGCCGGGGGCAACACGCTGCCAACCCACCTGACGCGGGTATCCGCTTCAACCCGCTCCGCGGTAGTGCCAGCCACCATGCGTCATCCCCGGAATTGGACGAGCCGTCACTGCCGACACGATCCTGTGCCCTGGCAGTCCTTTATATGGCTCACTGTATTCCGAGTATGGCGGCCGGGCAATATCCGACGAACGACGATCAGCCGTCGCTACGACGAGGTTCGGTCGTCTCGATGCCGGCTTGATCGAGTTGACGGCGCAGTGCCGTGACATCCTTGCCGGGCAGCGGGCCGAGAATCACGCGGTGATAGCGCCGCCCGCTCACGTCGACCGGATCGATGCGGCTTTCGACCCCGAGCATGGCCAGCTCCGCCTTGCGCGCCTCGGCATCGCGCGCCTTGCTGAATGAACCGGCCTGGAGCACGTAGCGCGCCTCCGATTTCAGCTCGGACGGCTCGGTTGGCGGCTCGTCGCGCGCCCCCGGGGCTTCCTCGGTGGGGCGAGGGGGCTGGTTACCCTCCTCCGGCAGCAGGGTATAGAACTGGAACTCGGGCGAGACCGGCTGCTTCTCCTGCGGCTTTTCCACGCTGCGGGTATCGGTCTGGGCACTCGACGCGTCGCTCGACTGACTGTTGTTCTCGGCCGTCAGCCGAGCGAGCAGCACCACCATCCCGACCAGCAGGACCAATGCGATCAGCAGTGCCCATTTGGCACCACGATTGCCTCCCGAGGATCGAGGTCGATTCACCTTTTTGCGCCCATTGCTGGCCATCGTGACGATTACATCTCGTCCGGGGCATTGACGCCGAGCAGCGTCAGGCCATTGGCCAGCACCTGCCGAGTCGCCAGCACCAGGTTGAGCCGGGCGTTGCGCAACGGCGCGTCGTCACCCAGCAGGAAGGCGTGTGCGTTGTAGTAGCTGTGGAAATCCTGGGCGAGATCGCGCAGGTAGTGCACCAGCTGATGTGGCTCGTGCGCCAAGGCGGCCCGCTCGACCAGTGCCGGGTACTGCGACAGGCGCTTGAACAGGGCCTGCTCGTGCGACTCGGTCAGTCGCGCGTAGGCCTCGCGACCGGTTTGCGGCTCGTGGGTAAAACCGCGCAGCGGAAGCTGGCGCAACACCGAGGCCACCCGGGCGTGGGCGTACTGGATGTAGTAGAGCGGGTTCTCGTTGCTCTGGCTTTTGGCCAGATCGAGATCGAAATCCAGATGCTGGTTGGCCGCCCGCATCACGTAGAAAAAGCGGGCGGCATCGTTGCCCACTTCCTCGCGTAGCTCCCGCAGGGTGACGAAGCTGCCCGAACGGGTCGACATCGGCACCCGTTCGCCGCCCCGGTAGAGGATGGCGAACTGCACCAGCGAGACGGTCAGCTGATCGGCCGGCTTGCCCAGCGCGGTCAGCGCGGCGCGCACGCGGGGCACGTAACCATGGTGATCAGCGCCCCAGATATCCACCACCTGATCGAATCCACGATCGAACTTGTCGAGGTGATAGGCGATATCGGAGGCAAAGTAGGTCGTCTGGCCGTTGTCGCGCCGCACCACGCGGTCCTTGTCGTCACCGAAGTCGGTGGAGCGAAACCACAGCGCCCCGTCGCGCTCGTAGAGGTGACCCTGCGCCTCCAGCCGTTCGATGGCGCGCTCGACCAGGCCGCGGTCGGCGAGGCTCTGCTCGGAATACCAGTTGTCGTAGGTGACCCCGAATTCCGCCAGATCGGCACGGATGTCCGACAGGATCGAATCGAGGGCGGCGCGGAACACCAGCTGGTAGTCGGTCTCGCCCAGCAGCTCACGCATGCGCCGAATCAGCGCATCGATATGACGCTCCTTGTCGCCGTCCGGCGCATCCTCCGGCAGATCGGCGAACACCTTGTCAGAGCCCACCACCAGTCGCCGGCCGTGCTCGTCCGCCAGCGCGGCGGCGATATCGAGGATGTAGCCCTCGGAGCGATAGCCGTTGGAGGGGAACGCGATGCTCTCGCCCTGCCCTTCCAGATACCGCAGCCAGACACTGACCGCGAGGATGTGCATCTGTCGGCCGGCATCGTTGACGTAGTACTCGCGCTGGACGTCGGCACCGACCGCCTCGAGCAGGCTCGCCACCACCGAGCCGTAGGCCGCGCCACGACCATGACCGACGTGCAGCGGACCGGTGGGGTTAGCCGAGACGAATTCCACCTGCACGCGCTGACCACCGGCGGCATTCGAGCAACCGAAGCGCTCGCCTTCCTCGAGGATGCGGTCGATCAGGGCGAAGGCCGCGCCCGCCTCGACGAAGAAGTTCATGAAGCCCGGGCCGGCAATCTCGACGCGCTCGACCCCCTGCTCATCAGCGAAGGCCTCCACGATGCGTTCGGCAATCGCCCGCGGCGGGCGCTTCATCGGCTTGGCCAGCTGCATGGCCAGGTTGCTGGCGAAATCCCCGTGGGCCGGGTCTTTCGGCACCGTCAGCACCGGTTTGACCGACACGTCGGCGGGCAGGTCGCCCTCGGCGACGAGTTGCTGGCAGATGGCCTGGAGACGTTGTTCGATTACGGCCTTCACGGACGGGATAACCCCTTAGCGCTGGAAACATGACATGGGTACCGCGAGCGGCACCGGGAAAGAACGCGACAGTTTAGCGGCAAGCGCGGCCCCAACCAACCGCGGCAGTCGGACATGCCCGCGGGCACCTGCTAAAGTTCCTGCCGACGTTTTGAGCCTTTACTGAGAGAAACCACCGACATGGCAGCCTTGCACGAGGACGACTTTCCCGAACCGGTCGGCGCGGACGAAAAGCGCGTCGAGACCATCGCCGGCGCGGTCAAGACCATCCTGGCCGAACTGGGCGAAGATACCGCCCGCGAAGGGCTGGTCGACACCCCCAAGCGCGTCGCCAAGGCCCTGCTCTACCTCAACCAGGGACTGAATCAACGCCTGGAATCGGCCATCGGCAACGCCCTGTTCGAGTCGGACAACGACGAGATGGTGGTGGTGCGCAATATCGAGTTCTACAGCCTCTGCGAACACCACATGCTGCCGATCATCGGTCACGTCGACATCGGCTACATCCCGCAGGGCAAGGTGCTCGGGCTGTCCAAGCTCGCCCGCATCGTCGATCTCTACGCGCGTCGCCTGCAGATCCAGGAAAACATGACCCAGCAGATCGCCGAGGCCGTGGAGAGCGCCACCGGGGCCGCCGGCGTCGCCGTGCAGGTGCGCGCGGCACACATGTGCATGGCGATGCGCGGGGTCGAGAAGGTCGAGTCCGAGACCATCACCTCGCGGATGACCGGGCAGTTCCGCAACAGCGCGGCCACCCGAAACGAGTTCCTGCAGCTGGTGGCACGGTGACGCCATGACATCACGCGCCCAGACCATCCTGATCACCGGGGTGACGCGCCGGGTCGGCGCCCACCTGGCCGAGCACCTGTTGGCCGCCGGCCACCGGGTCATCGGCACCTATCGCCGCGAGACCGACGCCCTACGCGCGCTGATCGAGCAAGGGCTGATCGCCCTGCCGCTGGACCTGCTCAAGCGGGAACGGCTCGCCGAGTTCGCCCAGCAGGCCGCCGGCCGAATCGACCGCCTGGATCTGATCGTGCACAACGCCTCGATCTGGCACCGCGACGAGGACGTCGCCGCGAATCCTGAACTGGCCACGGCGATGTACACCGTACACGTGACCAGCCCGATCGAGCTGACCGAACACCTGCAGCGCGCCCTGCCCGCCCGCGAACGGGATGACGGCCACGCCGACCGGCAGGCAGTCTTCATCACCGATGCACACATCGACGAGGGCGAACCCGACCACATCCACTACATTGCCTCGAAGGCAGCGATCGAAAGCTCGATCCGTTCGCTGGCCCTGCGCTATGCCCCGCACACGCGCGTGAACGCCATCGCCCCCGGCCTGCTGATGTTCCATCCGGAGGACGACGCCGGGTACCGCCGCCACCGCCTCAGGCGGCGATTGTTGCCCTTCGAGCCCGGCCCGGGCGTGGTCAGCCAGACGATCGACTACCTGATGGCCTGTCCGCTGATCAACCAGGCCGTGATCCGGTTGGATACCGGCCGGCACTGGGAAAACTGACGGCGGGAAGCTGGGCGAAATCGTCGATTCCGCCTTTGCCCGCGTCAGGCTCGGCCGCGAATCTGGTCCTTGCCCCCATTGAGCCATCGCGGCTAAAGCCGCTCCTACGCACCCTCTTCCGGCTTCGAGCTTTCAGCTTCTCTCAAGCCCACAACCGCCGCCGCACCAGGGCCACGGCGAGGTAGTAGGCGACCACGGCGAATCCGGCCAGTACGGCCAGGTGGGCGACCAGATGCTCGACCGGTTCACCGACGATCACGGGACGGATGATCTCGATCGCGTGCGTCAACGGCAGGACCAGCACCGCGGTCTGCATCCAGGCGGGCAACGTCTCGATCGGGAAGAACACCCCGGAGAGCATGAACATCGGGGTGACCACCAGCACGAAGTAGTAGTTGAAGAAGTCGTAGTTGTCGGCGATTGCCGTCATCACGATGGCCGGCCCGGCAAAGGCCAGCCCGAGCAGGAACACTACGGGCAGCGCCCACAGCGCCATCCAGCCGCCCGGCACCGCACCCAGCAGGGCGGCGGCGATCAGGATCGCCACAGCGCTCAACAGCCCCTTGAAGGCCGCCCAGATGGTTTCGCCGAGGATGATGTCGTCGATATCCAACGGCGTGGCCATGATGGCATCGAAGGTCTTCTGCGGCACCATCCGCGTGTAGACGGAGTACATGCCCTCGAAGCTGACCGAGATCATCGCCGAGGACGCGACAATCCCCGAGGCGAGGAAAACGAGATACGGCAGCCCGCCGATGTCGCCCACCAACGCCCCCAGACCGATGCCCAGGCCCAGCAGGTAGATCACCGGCTCACCGAAGTTGAGGACGATCGCCGGCCCGATCAGCTTTCGCCAGACCAGAAAGTTGCGGGCGAACACGGAAAACGCCGCCATCCTGGCCCGCGGCAACTGCCAGATGGAACGCTTCATAGACATCGGCACCTCGATAAAGCGTCATGAGCCGCGCGAGTGCAATGAGCCGCGCAGCGAGCGACGAGACATATCACTCCGATAGGCGAGGAGCGAGCGAGCACGCGACGCAGCAATCGCGTGGCGCAGTAGCTTTGTCGAGGTGCCGTCATTCGCGCAACTCCCGCCCGGTCAGGTGCAGAAACACGTCCTCGAGCCCGGCGCGACGGTGGATGACCGTCAGACCATCGGGCTGACCAAGAAAATCGAGGATCGGGCCCGGCACCCCGGTGTAGACGTAGACGGCGGTACCGTGACGCTCGACGCGCAAGGCCATCGAGGTCAACGTGGCGAACACGCCATCGCTGACTGAGCCACGCAATTCGATCACGTCCGGCTCGACATGGCGCCGAATCAGCTGACCCGGGCTGCCCTGGTCGAGAATGCGACCGTGGTCCATCACCACCAGCTCGTCGCAGAGCCGTTCAGCCTCTTCCATGTAATGGGTCGTCAGCACCAAGGTTACGCCGCGGGCACGCAATTCGGCCAGCCGCCCCCAGATGACATGGCGCACCTGCGGATCGAGCCCCGAGGTGGGCTCATCGAGGATGACGACCTCCGGGTCATTAACCAGCGCCCGGGCGATGGTCAGGCGGCGCTGCATGCCTCCACTCAACTGGTCGACGCGGGCATCGGCCTTATGCGTCAGGTTGGCAAACTCGAGCAGCGCATCGACCCGCGTGGCCACCTGTGACCGAGACAGGCCGAAAAAGCGGGCGTACATGAACAGGTTTTCGCGAACCGTGAAGTCCGGGTCGAGGTTGTCCCCCTGGGGAACCAACCCCACGCGGGCGCGGATGGCGCGCGCCTCGGCCGGCAGGGTGTGCCCGAGCACCGAGAGCTCGCCGGCATCGAAATCGGCCAGCCCCATCAGCATCTTCAGGATGGTGGTCTTGCCGGCGCCATTGGGGCCCAGGAAACCGAAACAGCGCCCGGCCGGGATGTCGAAGTCGACCGCGTCGACGGCGCGCAACGCACCGAAGCACTTAACCAGGCCGCGTGCTTGAACGACCGGCGAGGCGGCCGTTTGGCGGCGGGTAGATGGCGGATCAGGCAGGGTCACGCGCAGGTCCTCGGATATCGACGGGCCGGGATGATGGTCGACGGCAACGAGGTTTGCAAGGAAAGGCCCAAGCGACTCAGGCGTCGTCTTTTCGTTCTTCCTCAAGCCGCACGGCCACCCCGGCAATCAGGGCAAACTCACCGCTTTCATCACGGATCGGGGTGAGCGTGGTGTGCCAATGTCCTCGGCCAGCCGGCAGATCGAGCGTCTCGTGATACCGGATCGCCCGACCTGCCTGGAGGCAGGCACGGTACTGACGTTGCACGTGGGCAGCGGCATCGGGCGGCAGGATCTCGTCGGGCGTGGCGCCGGCCAACTGCTCGCGCGACAGGCCGGTCGCGTGCTCGTGGGCCGGGTTGCTGGTGATGAAGCGAAAGACGCCACCGGACTCGACCCCCACCACGAAGATCGCCTCCTCGACCCCCTCGACAACCGAACGATACAACCGCTCGCTTTCGGCCAACCGGGCTTCGAGCGCGACCGTCTCACGCGAGTCGATCAGCGCCCCGACGATCCGTTCCGGGCGCCCCTCGACATCGCGCAACAGCCGGGCATGGTCCGTCACCCACAGGGGGGAGCCGTCCGGTCGCAACAGCCGGTAACGACTGCGCTTGCGATCACCTTGCCAGCGGGTGAAGTCGCCCTCCTGCAGGGCGCGCTCGCGATCGTCGGGATGCAGCGTCTGCTCCCACCAGTCCGGCCCATCGATCAAGGCATCCGGGGTGTAACCGAGGATCTCGCCAATATTGGCGCTGACGTAGTCAAGCCGGTCGGGACGATCGGCGCGGAAGGTATAGATGACCGCCGGGCTCGCCGCGAGGAAGGCATCGAGACGATCCCGCTCGGCCTGCGCCACGGCGGCGGCCCGACGTTCTCGATCGACATCGTGGAAGAACCACCACAGACGGGCCGGGCGACCGGACTCGTCGGCAATCGGCACCACCTGCACCCGGAACCAGCCCGACCCGCCCTGCAATGCCGGCAGCCGCAGTGCCCCGTTCCAGCGCTCCCCGCGAGCGATCGCCCGCTCGAATGCCTCGAGCTGCAACCCTTCCAGTCCGCGCGCCGGCCAACCGCGCCCGTCGATAGGTTCGGCGACCCCGAAGGTGCGCCGGAAGGCATCGTTGGCCAACAGCGACCGCCCCTGCATGTCGGTCAGCTCAAGCGGCTGGGGGCTAAGTTCGAACAGCGCGTCGCGCTCGGCCTCGGCACGATCGATGACCACCATCCAGCGGGTGCGCTGCCAGCGCGACAGCAACCAGAGCCCCAGGGACGTCAGCAGGAAGGCGACCACCACCGCGGCAACCAGTGCCGCCATCCGCCCCCGCATGGCCGCATACAGATCCGTGACCGATTCGACGGCCACTAGCTGGGCCGGTGTCTGGCTTTCCTGGGTGAGAATCGGCACCGGCCTCGAAACCGCCAGCCACTCACGCCCGTCGGCGGAAAAACGCCAGCGCGCCGATGGTTCGCCCTCCAACTGCCGAAGTGCTGCTGCCAGCCCGACGTCATCGACCTTGGGGCCGTCGAGGTAGTAGTCGCCACGACCAACCGGGGCGATATGACGCTTTTCGCGCATGTCCGCCCAGATGTTCTCGGCGGCAATCTCGGCGGGCAGCAACAGCGTGGCCCGAGCACCCAGGCTGTCGTTGAGGTAGCTGTCGACCGGCGTGACGCCCGTGCCCACCTCCACGGTGCCGATCACCTGGCTCGACCCACCGGATGAGCCGCCTGGGTTGGGCGCCCAGACCGGCTCGACCGCCCGAAAGCCGGAAAACACGCGCCCGACCTCGAAGCCCATCGCGCCCCGCCCGTTGCGATACACCTCGGCGAGCAATGGGCGGAGGGAGGCCAATTCATCGCCGAAGCGTTCCGGGGCATGCAGCCGCAGGAAGCTGATTGCCTCGGGACCAAGATGAAACTGCATCACCCGGTCCTGACCGTGGATCAGCTCGGTGGCGATGGGGGTGACAGCCCGGGCGAGCTCACGCCGCAACTGGGCCGCGCCATCCTCTCCGCCACCGCCGCCTTCGAGCTCGACCATGGCGCGTGCCTGCGACAGGGTCTCGCGCACCCGCTCGTCGAGTGCCAGGATCCGAGCGATCCGCGCCAGCTCGGCCTCGCGGCTCGACAGGGCATAGTCGGCGGTACCCAATAACCGGTCGGCGCGGGCGTCGACCTCGGACTCGAATTCACGCTGCACCACCAGCGAGCCGAGCACACCGAGCAGCAACCAACCCACCAGCACCAACAGCCAGACAGCACGCAGTCCCGGTCGCCGGTTGTCCGCCGGCAGCCGGGGTACGGGGTCATCCTTGTACGCGTTCCCTCCCATGAGACCGATTATCACGCATTTACACGCTCACGCCTACGGTCGGATGCAAGTCGGAGGCACAAAAAAACCCCGCCAATCAGCGGGGTTATCGTTTCAAGCAGTACCGGGCGATTGCCCGGTCAAGCAAAGATCAGCGGATCTTCTGCTTGAGGCTGCCGGACTCGTAACGCTTGTACATTTCTTCCAGGGAGATCGGACGGATCTTGGAAGCCATGCCGGCCGAGCCGAATGCCTCGAAGCGAGCCTTGCAGATCGCCTGCATGCCGGCAGTCGCTTCCTTGAGGAATTTGCGCGGGTCGAAGTTGGACTTGTTCTCTTCGAGGTGCTTGCGAACGGCACCGGTGGACGCCATGCGCAGGTCGGTGTCGATGTTGACCTTGCGAACGCCGTGCTTGATGCCTTCGACGATCTCTTCAACCGGCACGCCGTAGGTCTGGCCCATGTCGCCGCCGTAGTTGTTGATGATCTCGAGCCACTCTTCCGGTACGGAGGAGGAGCCGTGCATGACCAGGTGCGTGTCCGGGATCCGCTGGTGGATCTCCTTGACGCGGTCGATGCGCAGGATCTGGCCGGTCGGCTTCTGGGTGAACTTGTAGGCGCCGTGGCTGGTGCCGATGGCAATCGCCAGCGCGTCACAGTCGGTGTGCTTGACGAATTGAGCCGCTTCTTCCGGGTCGGTCAGCAGCATGTCCATGTCCAGCTTGCCTTCCGCACCGTGGCCGTCTTCCTCGCCCATCTCGCCGGTTTCCAGCGAGCCGAGGCAGCCCAACTCACCTTCAACGGAAACACCGCCGGCGTGCGCCATCTCGGTGACCTTGGCGGTGACGTTGGCGTTGTACTCGTAGTCGGACGGGGTCTTCATGTCCGGCAGCAGGGAGCCGTCCATCATGACCGAAGAGAAGCCCGACTGGATCGCGCGCAGGCAGACGCCCGGATCCGAACCGTGGTCCTGGTGCATGACGATCGGGATGTGCGGGTACATCTCGGTGGCCGCCTCGACGAGGTGGCGCAGGAACGGCTCGCCGGCGTATTTGCGCGCACCGGCAGAGCCCTGCAGGATCACCGGGCTGTCGACTTCGTCGGCGGCCTGCATGATCGCGTGGATCTGCTCCATGTTGTTGACGTTGAACGCCGGCATGCCGTAGCTGTGTTCAGCGGCATGATCCAGCAGCTGGCGAAGCGAAATGAGCGCCATAGTGCCTCTCCTCAAGTTGAAACGTAGTTGCGAAATCGTGGCGGTGACCGGATCGGACCGATTCGGTCACCGAAAATTCAATCAGCGCGACAGCATACCCAGCGCACCCGGATATCCCAAATCGCGCCAGGACCTGACCGCCGCCCGTCAGTCGACGGAGATCACGTCCCCGACTCGAACGATCTTCATGGCGTTCGTGCCACCCATCTGACCCATCAGGTCGCCCTTGGTGATGATCACCAGATCGCCCTCGTCGAGCTTCTCCATCTGCTGGAGGCTCTCGATCACCATCCGGTTGACCTCGGCATGATCGGTTGACGGTACCGGGAAGTGCACCGCCTGCACGCCACGGTAGAGACCCACGCGGCGCGCGGTCTCCTCCGAACGGGTGAAGGTGTAGATCGGGATGTCGGTATCGACCCGCGACATCCACAGCGGCGTCGCCCCCGACTCGGACAGCGCGACGATGGCTGCGACCGAGAGGTGGTTTGCCGTGTAGATCGCCGAGTAGGCGATCGCCTGGTCGATCCGCTCGAAGGGCACGTCCAAGGGCGGCGCGCTCTTCTTGGCCTCGATCTGGTACTCCGCCCGGTGGCAGACACGCGCCATGGTCTCGACCACCCGCACCGGGTACTTGCCGGCAGCCGTCTCGGCCGAAAGCATGACCGCGTCGGTGCCGTCGAGCACCGCGTTGGCCACGTCGAACACCTCGGCCCGGGTCGGGATCGGGTTGTCGATCATGGTCTCCATCATCTGGGTCGCGGTGATGACGGGCCGGTTGAGCTCCTTGGCCATCTTGATGAAGGCCTTCTGCACCGCGGGCAGCTCGGCGTCGCCGATCTCCACGCCCAAGTCACCGCGCGCGATCATGATCGCGTCACTGGCCTGAATGATCTCGCGGATGCAGTCGACCGCCTCGGCACGCTCGATCTTGGAGACGATGTGCGCGCGGCAGCCGGCTTCCTGCAACAGGCGACGGGCCTCGTGGATGTCCTCGCCCGAACGCGGGAACGAAACCGCGATGTAGTCGACACCGATCTGGGCGGCCGTCTTGATGTCGGCGCGATCCTTGTCGGTGATCGCCGGAGCGGACAGGCCACCGCCCTGACGGTTGATGCCCTTGTTGTTCGACAGCATGCCGCCGACGGCCACCGTGGTGCGCACCTGGTTGCCCTGGACCTCGTCGACCTTGAGGACGATGCGGCCGTCGTCGAGCAGCAGGATGTCACCCGGGCGCGAGTCGGAAACCAGCGCCTTGTAGGTGATACCGACCTTGGTCTGGTCGCCGCCATCCGGATCGAGGTCCGCATCGAGGGTGAACGACTTGCCCTCTTCGAGCTCTACCTTGCCGTCCTTGAAGCGGTCGATGCGGATCTTCGGGCCCTGCAGGTCACCCAGGATCGCGACGTAGCGACCCTCGGCGGCCGCGGCCTCGCGCACCATGTCGGCGCGCCGCTGGTGGTCGGCGGCCTTGCCGTGCGAGAAATTCATCCGCACAACATCGATGCCCGCCCGCACCAGGGCGGTGATGGTGGCCAGGTCGTCACTGGCCGGGCCCAGCGTCGCGACGATCTTGGTGCGTCGCTGCGCCGGAAGATGATCAGTGGAACCGTGCATGTTTGCCATCAGCCTTTCGCCCGCTCTTCGAGCATGGCAACCGCCGGCAGGGTCTTGCCTTCCAGGAACTCGAGGAACGCGCCACCGGCGGTCGAGATGTAGCTCACCTTGTCGTAGATGTCGTACTTCTGGATCGCCGCGATGGTGTCACCGCCACCGGCCAGGGTGAAGGCCTTGGTGTCAGCGATCGCCTGGGAGATGCGCTTGGTACCGTCGCCGAACTGGTCGAACTCGAACACGCCGACCGGGCCGTTCCAGACGACGGTGCCGGCGTTCTCGATCACTTTAGCCAGGGCCTCGGCGCTCTCCGGCCCGATGTCGAAGATCATGTCGTCATCGGCAACGTCCTCGACGCGCTTGAGGACTGCCGGCTCGTTCTCGTCGAACTGCTTGCCGACGACCACGTCGGTCGGCAGCGGGATGTTGGCACCATTGCTCTTAAGCTTGTCCATCAAGGCCTTGGCGGTCGGGACCAGGTCGTCCTCGCAGAGCGACTTGCCCACGCCGTGACCGGCGGCCTTGACGAAGGTGTTGGCGATGCCGCCGCCGACGATCAGCTGGTCGACCTTGGCCGCCAGCGACTCGAGCACGGTCAGCTTGGTGGAGACCTTGGAACCGCCGACGATGGCGACCATCGGGCGGGCCGGGTTGGCCAGCGCCTTGGTCAACGCCTCGAGCTCCTCGGTGAGCAGGGTGCCGGCGCAAGCGGTCGGCGCGAACTTGGCCACGCCGTGGGTGGAGGCCTGCGCGCGGTGAGCGGTGCCAAAGGCGTCCATGACGAAGACGTCGCACAACGCGGCGTACTGCTTCGAGAGCGCCTCGTCGTTCTTCTTCTCGCCCTTGTTGAAGCGGACGTTCTCGAGCATGACGACTTCACCGGCGCCCACCTCGACGTTCGCGCCGAGGTAGTCGCGTACCAGGCGCACCTCGCGGCCGAGCTTCTCGCCCAGGTCCTTGGCGACCGGGGCGAGCGAATCACCCTCGGAGAATTCACCCTCGGTCGGGCGACCCAGGTGCGAGGTGACCATCACGTGGGCGCCCTGGTCGAGCGCGGCCTTGATGGTCCCCAGCGAGGCGCTGATGCGCGCATCGGAGGTGACCTTGCCGTCCTTGACCGGCACGTTCAGGTCGGCGCGGATCAACACGCGCTTGCCGGCAAGATCGAGATCAGTCATGCGGATGACGTTCGCCATGGAAAACTCCTCAATGAGACAGATAAAAAGCGGTAAGGAATGGGAGGCGACTCGGTGACGCCCAGTCCTTACGGCTCTCGCGCGGTGCGAAAGACAGGTGGAAAAACGGGTGGGAAAACCCACCCGTTCCGGTCAGTCGATTTACTTCCCGACGTGCTGCACGACGCGCAGCATGTTGCAGGTGTAACCGAACTCGTTGTCGTACCAGGCGACAACCTTGACGAAGGTGTCGTCCAGGGCGATGCCGGCCTTGGCATCGAACACGGACGGCTCCGGGTGACCACGGAAGTCGGTGGAAACGACCGCTTCCTCGGTGTAACCCAGCACGCCCTTGAGTTCGCCCTGGGAGGCTTCCTTCATGGCGGCCTTGATGTCGTCCATGGAGGCGCCCTTCTCCAGCTCGGCGGTCAGGTCGACAACAGAGACGTCGGAGGTCGGGACGCGGAACGCCATGCCGGTCAGCTTGCCGTTCAGGGCCGGCAGGACCTTGCCCACGGCCTTGGCGGCACCGGTGGAGGACGGGATGATGTTCTCCAGGATGCCGCGGCCGCCGCGCCAGTCCTTCTGGGACGGGCCATCAACGGTTTTCTGGGTGGCAGTGGCGGCGTGAACGGTGCTCATCAGGCCACGCTTGATGCCGAACTTATCGTTCAGGACCTTGGCCACCGGCGCCAGGCAGTTGGTGGTGCAGGAGGCAGCGGAAACGATCTGCTGGCCGGCGTAGTCGTTGTGGTTTACGCCGTAGACGAACATCGGGGTGGCGTCCTTGGACGGGGCCGACTGAACGACCTTCTTGGCACCAGCGTCGATGTGCTTCTGGCAGGTCTCCTCGGTGAGGAACAGGCCGGTGGACTCGACCACGACGTCAACGTCCAGGTCGCCCCACTTGAGCTGGGACGGGTCCTTCTCGGCGGTCAGGCGGATCTTCTTGCCGTTGACGACCAGGTTGTTGCCTTCGACCGACACGTCACCGTCGAAACGGCCGTGCACAGAGTCGTACTTGAGCATGTACGCCAGGTACTCCGGCTCGAGCAGGTCGTTGATGCCAACGATTTCCAGCTCCGGGAACTCCTGGGTCGCCGCACGGAACACCATGCGACCGATACGACCGAAGCCGTTGATACCGACACGAATAGCCATGGGTTTTCTCCTAATCGATACGTGGATACAAATCAGTCAGGGCGCATGCGATTGACGACACATGCGCCCGAAAACGGTTGATGCGAGCCCGGATCAGCCCAGCTTGCGGGCTTCCTCGGCGACGCGATCGGCGGTGAAGCCGAAGTACTCGAACAGGTCACCGGCCGGGGCGGACTCGCCGAAGGTGTCCAGGCCGAAGACCTTGCCCTGGCTGCCGACGTACTTGTACCAACCCTGGGTGACACCGGCCTCGACGGCCATGCGGGCGGTCACGCCGCTCGGCAGCACCGACTCGCGGTAGGCGTCGTCCTGGGCGTCGAAGGCCTCGACGCACGGCATGGAGACGACGCGCACCTTCTTGTCGGTCAGCTTCTCGGCGGCATCCATCGCCAAGCCGACCTCGGAGCCGGTAGCAATCAGGATCAGGTCCGGCGTGCCGTCGCAGTCCTTCAGCACGTAACCGCCCTTATCGATGTTGGCGATCTGCTCGGCGCTGCGGGTCTGGTGCGGCAGGCCCTGACGCGAGAAGACCAGCGAGGTCGGCGCGTCACGACGGACGACCGCCTGCTTCCAGGCCACCGCGGTCTCGACCGCGTCACAGGGGCGCCAGGTCTGCATGCGCGGGATCAGGCGCATGGTGGCAATCTGCTCGACCGGCTGGTGGGTCGGACCGTCTTCACCCAGACCGATGGAATCGTGGGTGTAGACGAAGATCGAGCCGATCTTCATCAGGCCGGCCATGCGCAGCGCGTTGCGGGCGTACTCGGAGAACATCAGGAAGGTGCCAGCGTACGGCAGCAGGCCGCCGTGCAGCACCATGCCGTTCATGATGGCGCTCATGCCGAACTCGCGCACGCCGTAGTGGATGTAGTTGGCATCCGACTCGGTGGCGGTCAGCGCGGTGCAGCCCTTCCAGGTGGTCAGGTTGGACGGCGCCAGGTCGGCCGAACCGCCGACCAGTTCCGGCAGCATGTCGGCCAGACCGGTGATCACGGCCTGGGAGGCCTTGCGCGAGGCGACGCTCTCGCCCTTGGCGTCGATCTCCTTGATCAGCGCATCCATCTTCTGGTTGAAGTCGGCCGGCAGCTCGCCGTTCAGGCGACGCTTGAGCTCGGCGGCTTCGGCCGGGAAGGCCTTCTCGTAGGCGGCAAAGGTCTCGTTCCACTCGGCCTCGGCCTTCGCACCCTTTTCGGTGGCGTCCCAGCCGGCGTAGACCTCGTCCGGAATGACGAACGGCTCGTGGCTCCAGCCAATGTTCTCGCGGGTGGCCTTGACCTCGGCATCGCCCAACGCGGCGCCGTGGCAGTCGTGAGTGCCGCAGAGGTTCGGCGCGCCAAAGCCGATCACGGTCTTGGTGCAGATCATGGTCGGCTTGTCGTTGACCGAACGCGCCTCGCGGATGGCCGCGTCGATGGCGTCGGCATCGTGACCGTCGACGTCACGAACAACGTGCCAGCCGTAGGCCTCGAAACGCTTGGGCGTGTCGTCAGTGAACCAGCCCTCGACGTGACCGTCGATGGAGATGCCGTTGTCGTCGTAGAAGGCGACCAGCTTGCCCAGACCCAGGGTGCCTGCCAGCGAGCAGGCCTCGTGGGAGATGCCTTCCATCAGGCAGCCGTCACCCAAAAAGCAGTAGGTGTAGTGGTCGACGACCTTATGGCCCGGCTTGTTGAACTGGCCGGCGAGCATCTTCTCGGCGATCGCCATGCCGACGGCATTGGTGAGACCCTGGCCGAGCGGACCGGTGGTGGTCTCGACGCCCGGGGTATACCCGTATTCCGGGTGGCCCGGGGTCTTGGAGTGCAGCTGACGGAAGTTCTTCAGCTCTTCCATCGGCAGTTCGTAGCCGGTCAGGTGGAGCAGAGAGTAGATCAGCATCGAGCCGTGGCCGTTGGAGAGCACGAAACGGTCGCGGTTCGGCCATTCCGGGTTCTTCGGGTTGTGGTGCATGTAGTCGTTCCACAGCACCTCGGCGATGTCCGCCATGCCCATGGGGGCACCCGGGTGACCCGAATTCGCCTTCTGAACGGCGTCCATGCTCAACGCGCGAATCGCGTTGGCAAGCTCTCTACGTGTCGACATAAAACACTCCAAAGGGTTGAAAAAGAAGCGGTTCTTGGCGCCGTGTGCATTGCGCACGCAGACGACGGCGCCTAGCCTTGGGGCAGGCGCGGAAGTTGCGCGACATTGTCCCCAAAACCCTCACACAAGGCAACCACCCTGTTTTTCAATTACTTAGGAACGACAGCCATCACCTTCTCGGCAGGCCGAAAAGGCCGACCAGGCCAGTCAGATCAGGCCTGGCGCCATTTGATCGAGCACCCCATGGAGGGCACCTGCTCCTCGGGGCCGCGACCGGTCTCGGCCACCTGCTTCATCGCCTCGAACAGCTCGCGCGGCGCATCCGGCTCGGCCTCCTTGCGCGAGGCGTCCAGACGACCGCGGTACTGCAACTCGAGATCGGCGTTGTAACCGAAAAAGTCCGGCGTGCAGACCGCGCCATAGGCCTTGGCCACCGCCTGCGATTCGTCAATCAGGTAGGGAAAGGAGAACTTGTGCGCCTCGGCGACCCGCTTCATGTTCTCCGGCGAGTCCTCCGGGTAGTCGCTGGGGTCGTTGGACATGATCGCCACCGTGTTAACCCCCTGCCCCTTGAGCTCGCGCGCATCGCGCACGATACGATCGAGCACCGCCTTGACGTAGGGGCAGTGGTTACAGATGAACATCACCAGCGTGCCTTTCTCACCCTGCACGTCACTCAGGCGCCAGATACGCCCCTCGACGTCCGGCAGGGCAAAATCAACAGCTGGGCGTCCAAAATCACAGACCGGGGTTTCGGTGCGAGCCATGGGCAAACCTCCTTAAATGGTCACGGGGGGAAGCAACAAGCGATAGCGGGTTTCGCGAGCCCGCCAGTCTCGCACGACAGACCCACCGGCCGGCAAGCCGCTGTCGGTGTCCCGCGGTTGCCCCGAGGGTCTGCTCGCCGCCCCGAGGGCAACTGTGATATTTTTCCTTCCGATTTGAATGACCGCCACGTCGCCGGTGGCGAGGCTGCAGAGCTGCTCTGCAGCACAGGACAAAACGACTTCAGGCACCGCAAGCAAACCGGCGAAAGACCGGTCGCGCCCAGATATAAAGACAACCGAGCCATCGCCAAGGATCAGGAGAGCCCCGCCCATGCACGCGTCGACGCGCCCCGCCAACGCCACCAGCCCCGCCACCCAACGACACGAGCAGGCCCCGCGCCTGCTCGCTCTGCTCGCCGGGGCAGCCGCGCTGCTGGCCTCGGCACTCCCCGCCACCGCCGAGGACAGCCTGAAGATGGCGATCGCCCCGTTCCTGCCGGAGACGGAACTGAACGAGGCCTACGCCCCGGTGGCCGACTACCTGAGTCGCCGCCTGGGCGAGACCGTGGAACTCCAGCTGTTCCCCAACTACCTCTCGTTCTGGGAGGCAACCCGCGGCGGATCGGACTTCGACATCGCGCTCGACGCCGCCCCGGTGACCGATTTCCGCGTCCAGCGCCAGAACTGGCAGGTGATCGCGCGGTTTGACGGCGAGGTGACCCAATCGCTGGTCACTCGCGAGGACGACCTGATCCTCTCGCCCAAGGAGCTGGTGAACAAGCGCGTCGCGGTTCAACCGTCCCCGTCCGTTGGCGCACTGGTGCTCTACCAGCTCTTCCCCAACCCGGTTCAGCAGCCGGTGCTCGTCTTCGAGCGTACCAACCGCGATGTCGCCACCGCGGTAATCGAAGGCAAGGCCAAGGCGGGCGTCATCCCCACGCCGCTGGTCGGCGGCTACCCGGGCCTGTACCCGGTGATCACCACCGAACCCCTGCCGTTCCTGGGCTTCTCGGTCTCGCCGGAACTCAACAAGCGCACCCGCGACGCCCTGCAACAGGCGCTGCTGTCGTTCGCCGAGACCGAGGAGGGTCAGCGCATCCTCGAGGAACAGCAGCTGACCGACATCGTGCCGGCAAACAACCGCTACTACTCGGGCAACGCCGAACTGCTGGTCGGCACCTACGGCTACTGAACGCCCGGCTACCGGACCCGGGCCACTGAACCCGGGCTGCTGAACCTCGGGGCAAGCTGTGCCATGATTGCGCCCGCCGGGCGGCATCACCCTGCCCGGCCGCCACGATTCGACCGCCCCAACTGCACGCATAAGAGGCCTGCACGCCATGAGCGCAAACGCCGCCAAGCGCCACCTGTTCACCTCCGAGTCCGTCTCCAAGGGCCATCCGGACAAGATCGCCGACCAGATCAGCGACGCGATTCTCGACGCGATCCTGGAACAAGACCCGTCGGCCCGCGTCGCCTGCGAGGCGCTGGTGAAGACCGGCTTCGTCGTGCTCGCCGGCGAGGTGACCACCTCGGCGTGGGTGGACGTCGACGAGCTGGTGCGCGAGGTGATCGTCGACATCGGCTACACCAGCTCGGAACTGGGTTTCGACGGCCACACCTGCGGCGTGCTCAACGCGATCGGCAAGCAGTCCTCCGACATCGCCCAGGGCGTCGACCGCGAGGATGCCGCCAACCAGGGTGCCGGCGACCAGGGCCTGATGTTCGGTTACGCCACCAACGAGACCGATGTGCTCATGCCCGCGCCCATCACCTACGCCCACCGACTGGTCCAGCGCCAGTCCGAGGTGCGCGAGGCCGGCGCCCTGCCGTGGCTGCGGCCCGACGCGAAATCGCAGGTGACCTTCCGCTACGAGGACGGCGTCCCGGTGGGCATCGACGCGGTCGTGCTCTCCACGCAGCACAACCCGGACATCGCCCAGTCGGATCTGCACGAGGCGGTGATGGAAGAGATCGTCAAGCCGACGCTGCCGGCCGAGTGGCTCGATCGGCACACCAAGTACCACATCAACCCCACCGGCCAGTTCATTATCGGCGGCCCGGTGGGCGACTGCGGCCTGACCGGACGCAAGATCATCGTCGACACCTACGGCGGCATGGCCCGCCATGGGGGCGGCGCCTTCTCGGGCAAGGATCCCTCCAAGGTCGATCGTTCGGCCGCCTACGCCGGGCGCTACGTGGCCAAGAACATCGTGGCCGCCGGCCTGGCCGACCGTTGCGAGATCCAGATCTCCTACGCCATCGGCGTGGCCGAGCCGACCTCGATCTCGGTCGATACCTTCGGCACCGGCCACATCCCCGACGAACGCATCACCGATCTCGTGCGCGAACACTTCGATCTGCGCCCCTACGGCATCCTGCAGATGCTCGACCTGATCCGACCGATCTACCGCAAGACCGCCGTCGGCGGCCACTTCGGTCGCGAGGAACCGGAGTTCAGCTGGGAGCGCACCGATCGAGCCATGGCATTGCGCGCCGACGCAAACCTATAAACGCAAAACAAGCACATAATCGGTATGGAATGGATCACAACGTTCGCTAACAATTACATGACGCACATCATTGCGACAGGAGCAATTCTCCAAATCGTCGGCACCGTGGTACTCACGCTTTTCTCGTTTAACGGCTTAAAAATTGAACGAGATGAAACGGTTCGAGTGAATGACAAGCCAGTTACACATGTATCGATGAATACGAGCTGGTTGCGTTTCGCGAGAATAGCTCTCGTAATCCTTCTTTTCGGGATAACGATTTCCGGCCTGGCTGGCATCATAGGGGCCAGCACGGCCTGAGCCCCGCTGAGCCCTGTGCCTTTGGAACGCCAAGTTCGGGCAACCCACATTCGAAGTTGATATAATCCCTCCCGCCCGACCGAGGAGCGCTGCAATCCACCGCCAGGTGGGTCAGGCTCGGCCGGGGCGCGGCGGTCGGGGCATTCGCCTCGGCCACCCGATCAACGGCGCTCTTGAGAACCCGGCCCGCCGGGTTCGCTTTCAAGCCTCGACTTGAACAAGAGCCGCACGACACGCCCTCTCGTTCAGGTCGATACCCATCGAAAGAATCGACGAGGACGCTGACCGTGAATGCCGTAACCAAGCCGCAAGCCTTCAACGACTACAAGGTCGCCGACATCAATCTCGCCGATTGGGGTCGCCGCGAGATCCGCATCGCCGAGCGCGAGATGCCGGCCCTGATCAAGATCCGCGAGAAATACCGCGCCGAGCAACCCCTCGCCGGCGCGCGCATCGCCGGCTGCATCCACATGACCATCCAGACCGCGGTGCTGATCGAGACGCTCACCGCGCTCGGCGCCGAGGTGCGCTGGTCGTCGTGCAACATCTTCTCCACCCAGGACCACGCTGCGGCCGCCATCGCCGCGGCCGGCATCCCGGTGTTCGCCTGGAAGGGCGAGACCGAGGAGGAGTACTGGTGGTGCGTCGAGCAGACCATCCACGGCCCGGGCGATGCCAACGAGGCCTGGACGCCCAATCTGCTCCTGGACGACGGCGGTGACCTCACCGGCCTGATGCACGAGAAGTACCCGAACCTGCTCGAGGGCATCCATGGCGTCTCCGAGGAGACCACCACCGGCGTGCACCGTCTGCTCGAGATGCTGGCCGAGGGCTCGCTCAAGATCCCGGCGATCAACGTCAACGACGCGGTCACCAAGTCGAAGAACGACAACAAGTACGGCTGCCGCCATTCGCTCTCGGACGCGATCAAGCGCGCTACCGACCACCTGCTGTCGGGCAAGCAGGCGCTGGTGGTCGGCTATGGCGACGTGGGCAAGGGCTCGGCCGCCTCGCTGCGTCAGGAAGGCATGATCGTCAAGATCACCGAGATCGACCCGATCTGCGCCATGCAGGCGGCGATGGACGGCTTCGAGGTGGTTTCGCCGTACGTCGACGGTATCAACACCGGCAACGACGAGGGCATCGACCAACGCCTGTTGGGCAAGATCGACCTGATCGTCACCACCACCGGCAACGTCAACGTCTGCGACGCGCCGATGCTGCGTGCGCTCAAGAACACGGCGGTGGTCTGCAACATCGGCCACTTCGACAACGAGATCGACACCGCCTACATGCGTGAAAACTGGGCCTGGGAAGAGATCAAGCCGCAGGTGCACAAGGTCTACCGCGAGGCGACCGCCGGCGGCGACTTCGACCCCGACAGCGAGAACTACCTGATCCTGCTCTCCGAGGGCCGCCTGGTGAACCTGGGCAACGCCACCGGCCACCCGAGCCGCATCATGGACGGCTCGTTCGCCAACCAGGTACTGGCACAGATTCACCTGTTCCAGGATCGCTTCGCCGACCTACCGGCCGAGAAGAGGGCCGAGGCGCTGCGCGTCGAGGTGCTGCCCAAGCAGCTCGACGAGGAAGTTGCCCGCTACATGGTCGAAGGCTTCGGCGGCGTGCTCACCCGCATGACCGACGCGCAGGCCAAGTACCTCGGCGTTCCGGCCGAAGGCCCGTTCAAGCCGGACGCCTATCGTTACTGATCCGGCGCTACCGACAGTCCCCGGGGCGGCACGGCATCCCGTGTCGCCTGCCCTACATTTCCCGGAGGAAGCATGCCGATCCCGGTTTCCTGTGAATTCTTTCCGCCCAAGTCCGTCGAGGGCGAGGCCAAGCTGCGCGAGGTCTACCAGGAACTCGCCCGCGAGATCCACCCCGAGTACTTCTCGGTCACCTTCGGCGCCGGCGGCTCCACCCAGACCCGGACCTTCGAGACGGTCCGCGAGATCCAGCGCGACTCGGGCATCCCGGCCGCCCCGCACCTGTCCTGCATCGGCTCCTCGCGCGAGGGGATTGCCGCGATCCTCGACGACTATCGCGAGCAGGACATCCGGCGGATCGTCGCCCTGCGTGGCGACCTGCCCAGCGGCATGCAGGACCCCGGCGATTTTCGTTATGCCAACGAGCTGGTCGCCTTCATTCGCGAGCACAGTGGCGACTGGTTCCATGTCGAGGTGGCCGCCTACCCGGAGATCCACCCGCAGGCCCCCAACGCCGAGGCGGACCTGGCCAACTTCAAGCGCAAGGTCGATGCCGGCGCGGACGCGGCGATCACGCAGTACTTCTACTCTATCGAGGCCTACCGGCGCTTTCTCGACGACTGCGAACGGCTGAACATCGACGTGCCGATCGTCCCCGGCGTGATGCCGATCACCAACTACCAGCAGCTCGCGCGCTTCTCCGACATGTGCGGCGCGGACATCCCGCGCTGGCTGCGCAAACGACTGGAGGGGTTCGGTGATGACCTCGAGGGGTTGCGCGCCTTGGGCCATGACGTGGTGACCGACCTTTGTCGCCAACTGGTCGACGCCGGCGCACCCGGCATCCACTTCTACGCCATGAACCGCTCGCAGCCGGTGATCCGGCTCTGTCGCGACGCCGGACTGGTTGGCGACTGAGGACCGACGCCGGCTTCGTGACATCGGATTGAGCCGGACCGACGACCGACGCCCCATCGCGGGCAAGGCTTAATCGGGCGCGGCGACTGGCTTAATCGGGCGCGGCGACTGGACTGATCGAATAATCGGCCGCGCAACAATGCCCTGACCCCACAGCCGCCGACGGACGATATACTCCCGCGCATGACCATCAAGCTGTCCGACAAGCACATCTGGATCGAACCGACCGACGCCGCCCTCGCCGGGGCCGCGGCCGATGCCGGTGCCACCGCGCTGGTCTTGCCCGAGGGTCAGGACACCGCTGGCCTGCCCCGCGTCGGCGCCGGCGGCGACTTCGAGGACGGTCGTGACTTCGAGCGCTACCGCATCGAGCGGGAGGCCGACGAGGAAACCGTTCGCCATGATCGGCTCGCGGTGGTCGAACCGGCCGAGTGGACCATTATCCCGGCGGAGAACCTGATCGCGCGCGGCGCACAGGTAATCCAGGTGGTCGATGACGCCGAGCAGGCCAAGCTGGCGCTGACCATCATGGAGCAGGGAGTGGCGGGCATCTGGCTGCGGCATGCCGATGCCGAGACCATCGGGGCAATGGGCCGCATGCTCGCCGAACTCGCCCCCTCACCAGTCGAGCTGACGGACGCGCGGATCACCCGCATCAGCCCGGTGGGCATGGGCGATCGCAGCTGCCTCGACCTGATCGGCGAACTCGCCCCGGGCGAAGGGCTGCTGGTGGGCAGCTTCAACCACGCCCGCTTTCTGATCCACAGCGAAAACGTCAACAATCCGCACTGTGCCGCCCGCCCTTTCCGGGTAAATGCCGGCGCGATCCACGGCTACGTGGTCACCCCCGGCGACCGGGTGCGGTATCTGGCCGAGATGGCCAGTGGCGATCCGGCGCTGGTGGTGGGCGCGAAGGGGCAGACCCGCACGCTGGCCGTCGGTCGCAACAAGATCGAGCGTCGCCCAATGGTGCAGATCGAGGCGGTCGACGATGACGGCAACCGCGTCTCCGCCATCCTGCAGCACGCCGAGACCATCCGCCTGGTCACCCCCGAGGGCCGGGCGGTAAGCGTGCTCGATCTCAACATCGGCGACCGGGTGCGCGTCTCGCTGGCCGAGCATGGCGGGCGGCACTTCGGCCGTCGCGTCGACGAAACCATCAACGAACGCTGAACCCACGACTGACTCCCGGAGCACGGCATGACCCGCAATCAGGATTGGCAACGCCGCGACCTCAACGTCCTCTGGCACCCCTGCACGCAGATGAAGGACCACGAGTCCATCCCGCTGGTGCCCGTCGAGCGGGGCGAGGGGCCGTGGCTGTACGACTTCGATGGCCGACGCTACCTCGACATCATCAGCTCCTGGTGGGTCAACATCTTCGGTCACGCCAACCCCTACATCAACGAACGCATCAAGGCTCAACTCGACAAGCTCGAACACGTCATCCTCGCCGGCTTCTCCCACGGCCCGGTGGTCGAGCTTTCCGAACGGCTGGTGGAGATCACGCCGAGCGGCCTCGACCGAGCCTTCTACGCCGACAATGGCTCCTCGGGCGTCGAGGTGGCACTGAAGATGAGCTATCACTACTGGCGCAACTGCGGTCGCGCCGAAAAGAGCGAGTTCGTCACGGTGGCCAACAGCTACCACGGCGAGACCCTCGGCACGCTGTCGGTCGGCGACGTGGGGCTCTACAAGGACACCTACGGCCCGCTGCTGCGCACCACGGCCACCGCGCCCTCGCCGGCCTGCCGCCAGGACCGGGGCGACTGCCGCGAGCGCGCCGCCGAGGCACTCGACGGCATGCGACGGATCCTCGAGGAACAGGCCGACCGCACCGCCGCGGTGATCGTCGAGCCGCTGGTCCAGTGCGCGGCGGGGATGCTCATGCACCACCCGGACTACATCCGCGGCCTGCGGATGCTCTGCGACGAGTTCGACGTCCACCTGATCGCCGACGAGATCGCGGTCGGCTTCGGGCGCACGGGCACGCTGTTCGCCTGTGAGCAGGCCGACATCACCCCGGACTTCATGTGCCTGTCCAAGGGACTGACCGCCGGCTACCTGCCGCTGGCCGCGGTACTCACCAGCGACACGGTCTACCAGGCGTTCTATGACGACTACAACAGTATGCGGGCCTTCCTGCACAGTCACAGCTTCACGGGCAACCCGCTGGCCTGCGCGGCGGCACTCGCCACCCTCGACCTGTTCGAGCGCGATGACGTCATCAACGCCAACCAGCAAGCGCAGGCGATCATGGATCGCCACTTGGCCGAGCTGGCCCAGGAGCCCCACATCACCAACGTACGTCGCACCGGGATGATCGCCGCCATGGACCTGATCGATCCGGCGACGGGCGAGCCATTCCCGTCCGGGGATCGCCGTGGAGTGCGCGCGTACCAGTACGCGCTCGAGCACGAGCTGCTGCTGCGTCCGCTAGGCAACACGCTGTACTGGATGCCCCCCTACGTCCTCGACGAAGACGACTATCGGCACGTGTTCGAAGTCACGCGCGATGCCGCGCGTGCGGCGCTGGGCTAGCGCCGATGCGCACCCGACGCGTCTTCGTCGACCACGAGCTGGAAACCGGGCGTGAAATCGACCTGCCGGCCGACACCGTCAATTACCTGAGAAACGTGCTACGCCTGAAAGACGGGCAGCCGCTGGAGCTGTTCAACGGCCGCGGCTGTCGCGCCCACGGCCGGCTGGCACTGGCCCGTCGCGAGGCCCGCGTGCGGGTCGAATCGAGCGAGCCCAGCCCCGAGGAGTCGGTGGTTCCGATCATCCTGATGGCCGCGCTGGCCAAGGGCGAGAAGATGGAGTTGGTGATCCAGAAGGCGGTCGAGCTGGGCGTGACCACCATCGCGCCGGTGGAAACCGAGCGCAGCGTGCTGGAACTCAAGGGCAACCGCGCCGAAAAGCGACTGACCCGCTGGCGCCAGATCATGATCAACGCCTGCGAACAGTGCGGGCGCGACACCTTGCCCACCATCGAGCCGATTCGATCACTGGATCAGGCACTGATGGCGACCAGCGCACCGATACGGCTGGTGCTCGACCCACGCGCCCAGCAGCCGCTCACGGCCCTGCGCGACCAGCCGCGCCCCAATGGGGTCGCCCTGCTGGTCGGCCCGGAAGGTGGGCTGACCAGTGACGAGGTGGCATTGGCCGGGGAACACGGTTTTCGGGCACTGACCATCGGACCACGCATCCTGCGCGCCGAGACGGCCGCGATCACCGGGGTGGCGGTGCTGCAGTACCAGTGGGGCGATCTGGGCTAGAGCCGCCAACGAGCGGAGGGCCCTTGCTGAACCTCACGCCTTGACCCCTCAATCGAACCTCAGTCGTCGACCTTGTCGGGGCGGAAGCCAGAGCTGATCGGATAGCGGCGGTCTCGACCAAAGGCGCGGCGACTGATGCGCACACCCGGCGGCGCCTGCCGACGCTTGTATTCGTTGACCAGGATCATCCCGACCACCCGACGAACCACGGCCTCGTCCAGCCCCATGGCGACGATATCCTCGATACTGCTGTCGTGTTCGACGAAGGCCTCGATGATGCGATCGAGATCCGCGTAGGCCGGCAGCGAATCCGAGTCACGCTGGTCGGCACGCAGCTCCGCCGAGGGCTCGCGCGTGATGACACGCTCGGGCACGGCGTCGAGCTCGGGGCGCACGGTTCCGCCCAACGAGTTGCGGTAACGGGCGAGCTGATAGACCACCGTCTTGGGGACATCCTTGATCGGGGCGAAGCCACCAGCCATGTCGCCATAGAGGGTCGCGTAGCCGACGGCTAGTTCCGATTTGTTGCCGGTCGTCAGCAGCAGCCGGCCGAACTTGTTCGACAAGGCCATCAGAATCACCCCGCGAGCACGCGCCTGCAGGTTCTCCTCGGTCACGTCCTCAGCCAGGCCGGCGAACAGCGGTGAGAGCGTTTCCTGGAACGAGCCGAAGACCGGCTCGATCGACAAGGTCTCGCAACGCACGCCCAACGCGTCACACTGGAGCTGGGCATCCTCGAGACTCATGGGCGAGGTGTACTGTGACGGCATGCGCACGGCCAGCACGTTGTCCGCCCCGAGCGCATCCACGGCGAGCGCGAGCACCAGGGAGGAGTCGATACCCCCCGACAGCCCCAGCACCACGCCGGAAAACCCATTCTTGCGCACGTAATCGGCAATGCCGGTGGTCAGGGCGCGATAGATCTCGGCCTCACCCTGTTGCCAGTCATGGCTGGGGCCGTGGGCCAGCACTTCGCCCGTGGTCGAGATCTCCGTCCAGCCGATGCTCTCGACAAAGCCGGGCAGGTGCATGTGATTGCCGGTGCGACAGGAGACGAATGACCGCCCGTCGAACACCAGTTCGTCCTGACCGCCGACAAGATTGACGTAGATGATCGCGCAGCCGCTGGAATGGACGCGCTCGGCGATCTGCGCCTCGCGCTCGCGGGTCTTCTGGCGATGAAACGGCGAGGCGTTGAGAACACAGATCACACGGGCACCAGCGGCCGCCGTCTCCTCGATTGGCCCCTGGCGCCAAGCATCCTCGCAGATGACCACTCCCACCGGAACGCCGTCGATCTCGGCCACCAGGGAAGAGGTCCCCTTGCGGAAGTAGCGCTTCTCGTCGAACACGCCATAGTTGGGCAGGGCGCGCTTGGCGTAGCGGGCCACGATCTGTCCGCGATCGATCAGTACCGCCTGATTCTGCAAGTAGCCCTCGGCGTCCCGCCCCGGGGTGCCGATCAGCACGGCCGTGTCGCCCACTTCGCCGGCAATGCGCACCAGTTGAGCCTCGCAGGAGTCGACAAAATCCTCACGCAGCAGCAAGTCTTCGGGCGGGTAACCGGAAATGGTCAGCTCGGGGAAGACGACGAGCCGTGCATCGATCTCCTTGCGGGCGCGGGCGACCAGTTCGATCACACGCGAGGCATTGGCTCGACAGTCCCCGACCCGGGTATTGATCTGGGCCAGCGCGATCCTAAGCCCGCCGATCTCGCGTTCTTCGATTCGGTTCAGATTGTCGGTCACGATGCGTTCATGCCCTCGGGCTGGTTATCGAGCACACGGGCGGCAGTGACGCCCAGTTCGGCCGGGCTGTCCACCACGTGCACGCCGGCGGCGCGCAACGCGGCACACTTCGCCGCGGCGGTCCCCTTGCCCCCGGCGATCACCGCGCCGGCATGCCCCATGCGCTTGCCGGCCGGCGCCGTGGCGCCGGCAATGTAGGCCACCACCGGCTTGGGATACCCTTGACGGATGAACTCGGCGGCCGCTTCCTCGGCGCCGCCACCAATCTCGCCCACCATCAGCACCAACTCGGTCTGCGGATCATCCGCAAAACGCGACAGGCAGTCGATGAAATCCAGCCCGCCGACGGGGTCGCCACCAATACCCACGCAGGTGCTCTGGCCCAGTCCGGCGGCCGTGGTCTGCGCGACCGCCTCGTAGGTCAATGTGCCGGAGCGAGAAACGATGCCGACGCGCCCCTTGGTGTGGATCGATCCCGGCATGATGCCGATCTTGCAGCTGTCCGGCGTGATCAGCCCCGGACAGTTCGGTCCGATCAGGCAGGCATCCGGGTAATCCTGCGCCAGCACCGCCTTGACCCTGAGCATGTCGATCACCGGGATGCCCTCGGTAATGCAGGCGATCACCTCAATACCGGCGGCAGCCGCTTCGAGGATCGAGTCCGCGGCGAACGGCGCGGGGACGTAGATCATGCTCGCGGTCGCGCCCGTCTCGCGCACCGCGTCGGCGACCGTATCGAATACCGGCAGGCCAAGATGCGTCTGTCCGCCCTTGCCGGGCGTCACCCCACCGACCAGACGCGTACCGTAGGCGATCGCCTGCTCGGAGTGAAAGGTGCCCTGTTTGCCGGTAAACCCCTGGCAGATCACCCGGGTGGATTCGTCGACCAGAATGCTCATCGGCGAGCCTCCCGCTTGGTGTTGGCGAGTGCTACCGCCCGGTTGGCGGCAGCGGCAAGGTCGTCTTCGGCCGTCAATGCCAGGCCCGATTCGGCCAGCATGCGGCGGCCCTGTTCGGCGTTGGTACCGGCCAGGCGCACCACGGTCGGCACTTCAAGCGCCACCTCACGGGCGGCCTCGATGATGCCCTCGGCGATCAGGTCGCACCGCACGATCCCACCGAAGATATTGACCAGGATGGCCTCGACCCGCGGATTCTCGAGGATCAGCTTGAATGCCTCGGTCACCTTGGCGGCCGAGGTGCCGCCGCCGACATCGAGGAAGTTGGCCGGCATGCCGCCGGCGTGCTGGATCAGGTCCATGGTCGCCATCGCCAAGCCGGCGCCGTTAACCATGCAGGCAATGTTGCCGTCCAGCGAGACATAATTGAGCCCATGATCGATCGCCTTGCGCTCGGCAGGGTCCTCCTGGGCGATGTCCCGGCGCTGCCACCATTGGGCTTGTCGATATTCCGCGTTGTCGTCCAGAGCCACCTTGGCATCCACGATCGCCAACTGACCATCGGCCAGGGCTGCCAACGGATTGATCTCGATCAGGGCCGCGTCGCGTTCGATGAACGCGCGATAGAGCTTCAGCGCCAATGACACGAACACCTTCATCTGACCGGCAGACAGACCGAGCGAGAAAGCCAGTTCGCGCGCTTGATAGGCAGCGAGCCCGACGGTCGGATTGACCACCGCGCGATGGATGGACTCCGGGTGCTGGTCAGCCACCGCCTCGATGTCCATGCCGCCTTGAGACGAAGCGACCATGACGACGCGCTGCAGCGCACGATCGACCGTGATCGCCAGATAATATTCGTGCCGAATATCGGCCGCGGGCTCGACGAGCAATGAATGGACCGGCAGGCCGACAGGTCCTGACTGCATTGTCACCAGACGGGTGCCGATCAGGTCATTCGCCGCCTGGGTGACCCCGGCCACATTGTCGACCAACCGTACGCCGCCCGCCTTGCCGCGTGCACCGCTATGCACCTGCGCCTTGACAACCCAGCGGCCGGATTCGCTGGCCGGCAGGCGAGTACCGTCGCCCACGTCGTCGGCCGACTGGACCAAGGCGCCGGGAGGCACGGGAATGCCGAATTCGGACAGCAATGATTTGGCCTGATATTCGTGCAGGTTCATGGTGACCCGTTCCAGAAATCGTCAATGAAAAGGGGGCATTGTCGCGCACCGACGCCCCATTGTCATGCCCACGGGCGCTATCCGTGGATGAAACAAAGCGCAAGAAAAAGCCCCGGCAGGGCCGGGGCAACGAGTCACTCAGGGGAGAAATCTAATCACGCGTGTCAGTCAGGATGAACCGCCACGTGGGGGCGAAGTCGATGGATGATCTGCGGGTCGAGACCCCACACCGATTTCAGATCATCGAGCGAGGCAAATGCCCCGACGGTCAGGCGGTGTAAGACGATGCGTTCGGCCTGCACCGGCCCGACACCACTGACACCGGCAAGATCGTCAGCCGACGCCTGATTGAGATCCAGAACACTTGCCTGCACCGAAAAAGACGCCAGCACTAACAAACCAAGACCTGCCCGCGCTATACCTGTGCTCTTCTTCACCACCCACTCATCCCGCTATCTATCATCCAGACCGGGAGCGTAAAGCGAATGGTCGGCGGTGAATATCGGCTAAATCCTCGATTGCCGTAGGAATCCGCCTTTATTCTTGTACGCCGATTCCTACAAGGCAGAAACCCCCGCAGCCAAGTGGCATACGGGGGTTTCGAACTGGGAGCCTGGCGTTGCCCTACTTATCCCTGTGTGGGGCGAACGAGGACCGGCTGTCCGGTGGACAGCCGCACCCGACCGGGTGCGGCGGGGCTCCGGAAGGGGCCGATCCATGCCATGAAAAAACCCCGTCCAGCTAATGCTGAGACGGGGCTTTCAATTGGGAGCCTGGCGTTGACCTACTTTCACATGGGGAGGCCCCACACTATCATCGGCGATGCGGCGTTTCACTGCTGTGTTCGGGATGGGAACAGGTGGTTCCACCGCTCTATGGACGCCAGGCGAAGGGGGTACCGACCGGTCAGGCGACCGATCGGCAGTAAAGTGAATGCGGTATGTACGGGGTATCCGTGTGTGTCGCTTTGGCGTTATATGGTCAAGCCGCACGGGTGATTAGTACGGGTTAGCTGCATGCATTACTGCACTTCCACATCCCGCCTATCAACGTGGTGGTCTTCCACGGCCCTACAGGGGACTCGAAGTCCCGGGGAGATCTCATCTTGGGGTTGGCTTCCCGCTTAGATGCTTTCAGCGGTTATCCAATCCGAACTTAGCTACCCGGCAGTGCCACTGGCGTGACAACCGGAACACCAGAGGTTCGTCCATCCCGGTCCTCTCGTACTAAGGACAGATTCCCTCAAATCTCCAACGCCCACGGCAGATAGGGACCGAACTGTCTCACGACGTTCTGAACCCAGCTCGCGTACCACTTTAAATGGCGAACAGCCATACCCTTGGGACCTGCTTCAGCCCCAGGATGTGATGAGCCGACATCGAGGTGCCAAACACTGCCGTCGATATGGACTCTTGGGCAGTATCAGCCTGTTATCCCCGGAGTACCTTTTATCCGTTGAGCGATGGCCCTTCCATACAGAACCACCGGATCACTAGAACCGTCTTTCGACCCTGTTCGACGTGTCTGTCTCACAGTCAAGCTGGCTTATGCTCTTGCACTAACCGCACGATTTCCGACCGTGCTTAGCCAACCTTCGTGCTCCTCTGTTACGCTTTCGGAGGAGACCGCCCCAGTCAAACTACCCACCATGCACGGTTCCCGATCCGGATAACGGACCTGGGTTAGAACACCAAACATACCAGGGTGGTATTTCAAGGTTGGCTCCACCAGAACTGGCGTCCTGGCTTCAAAGCCTCCCACCTATCCTACACAAGTAGGTTCAGTATTCAGTGCAAAGCTGTAGTAAAGGTTCACGGGGTCTTTCCGTCTTGCCGCGGGTACACTGCATCTTCACAGCGATTTCAATTTCACTGAGTCTCGGGTGGAGACAGCGCCGCCATCGTTACGCCATTCGTGCAGGTCGGAACTTACCCGACAAGGAATTTCGCTACCTTAGGACCGTTATAGTTACGGCCGCCGTTTACCGGGGCTTCGATCAAGGGCTTCTCCGAAGATAACCCCATCAATTAACCTTCCGGCACCGGGCAGGCGTCACACCCTATACGTCCTCTTTCGAGTTTGCAGAGTGCTGTGTTTTTGATAAACAGTCGCAGCGGCCTGGTCACTGCAACCCCCTTCGGCTAACGGAGCAAGTCCGATCACCTAACGGGGGCGCACCTTCTCCCGAAGTTACGGTGCTATTTTGCCTAGTTCCTTCACCCGAGTTCTCTCAACGCCTTGGAATTCTCATCCAGTCCACCTGTGTTGGTTTAGGGTACGGTCAACCGTTATCTGAAGCTTAGAGGCTTTTCCTGGAAGCATGGCATCAACCACTTCGTTCCCTTGGGAACTCGTCGTCACCTCTCGGTGTTGATCTCCCGGATTTGCCTAAGAGATCCACCTACGGGCTTAAACCGGACACCAACTGCCGGCTGGCCTAGCCTTCTCCGTCCCCCCATCGCAATAACGGTCGGTGCAGGAATATTAACCTGCTTCCCATCGACTACGCTTCTCAGCCTCGCCTTAGGGGCCGACTCACCCTGCGCCGATTGACGTTGCGCAGGAAACCTTGGACTTTCGGCGTACGAGGTTTTCACTCGTATTATCGTTACTCATGTCAGCATTCGCACTTCCGATACCTCCAGCAGACCTCACAGTCCACCTTCAACGGCCTACGGAACGCTCCTCTACCATGCCTTACGGCATCCGCAGCTTCGGCAGTGTGCTTGAGCCCCGGTAAATCTTCCGCGCAGGCCGACTTGACCAGTGAGCTATTACGCTTTCTTTAAAGGATGGCTGCTTCTAAGCCAACCTCCTGGCTGTCTCTGCCTTCCCACATCGTTTCCCACTTAGCACACATTTGGGGGCCTTAGCTGGCGGTCTGGGTTGTTTCCCTCTCCACGACGGACGTTAGCACCCGCCGTGTGTCTCCCATGATTGCACTTCTCGGTATTCGGAGTTTGCCATGGTTTGGTAAGTCGGGATGACCCCCTAGCCATAACAGTGCTCTACCCCCGAGAGTGAGACATGAGGCGCTACCTAAATAGCTTTCGAGGAGAACCAGCTATCTCCGGGCTTGATTAGCCTTTCACTCCGACCCACAGCTCATCCCCTAATTTTTCAACATTAGTGGGTTCGGGCCTCCAGTCAGTATTACCTGACCTTCACCCTGGCCATGGGTAGATCGCGCCGGTTTCGGGTCTACTGACCGCGACTGAACGCCCTGTTCAGACTCGCTTTCGCTACGCCTCCCCTACTCGGTTAAGCTTGCCACGATCAGTAAGTCGCTGACCCATTATACAAAAGGTACGCAGTCACAGAACAAGTCTGCTCCTACTGCTTGTACGCACACGGTTTCAGGTTCTATTTCACTCCCCTCGCCGGGGTTCTTTTCGCCTTTCCCTCACGGTACTGGTTCACTATCGGTCGGTAAGGAGTATTTAGCCTTGGAGGATGGTCCCCCCATATTCAGACAGGATTCCACGTGTCCCGCCCTACTCGACATCACGCCAAAAGAGTTTTCGTGTACGGGGCTTTCACCCGCTATGGCCAGACTTTCCAGACTGTTCCACTAACTCTAAAGGCGCTTGATGGGCTGTTCCCCGTTCGCTCGCCGCTACTAGGGGAATCTCGGTTGATTTCTTTTCCTCGAGCTACTTAGATGTTTCAGTTCGCTCGGTTCGCCTCCATGACCTATGTATTCAGTCATGGATACCTCTTGCGAGGTGGGTTTCCCCATTCGGA